>NZ_JBFJTF010000150.1:0-4927 GCF_041625615.1 Immundisolibacter sp.
CCCGCCAAGTTCGAGCTGGCCAGCCAGCTGGGGGCCACCGACTGCGTCAACCCGGCCGACGATGCGGCGCCCATCCAGGAGGTCATCGTCGAGCTGACCGACGGCGGCGTCGATCACTCGTTCGAGTGCATCGGCAACGTGGACGTGATGCGTGCGGCGCTCGAGTGCTGCCACAAGGGCTGGGGCGAGTCGACGATCATCGGCGTGGCCGGCGGCGGCGACGAGATCCGCACCCGCCCGTTCCAGCTGGTGACCGGACGCGTGTGGCGCGGCAGCGCGTTTGGCGGAGTCAAGGGCCGCTCGCAGCTGCCCGGTTACGTGGACCGCTACCTGGCCGGTGAGATCAAGGTCGATGAGTTCGTCACGCATACCCTGCCGCTCGAACGCATCAACGAAGCCTTCGACCTGATGCACGCGGGGCAGAGCATCCGCAGCGTCATCCGCTTCTAGGACGCCGCCATGACACCCCACCTGGCCGCCACTCTCGGCTGGCTGGCGCTGGCCCTGCAGGCCGCGCTCGGCCTGCTGTGCGCCTGGCACGCGCTGCTGACCAAGCGCGACCCCCGCTCGGCGCTGGCGTGGATCGGCATCGTCCTGCTGCTGCCATTGGGCGGGCCGCTGCTGTACTTCATCTTCGGCGTCAACCGTATCCGCACCCGCCACCGGCGCCTGCGGCGGTTCCCGCTGCCGCTGGAGTTCGGCTACGAACAGCCGGACGACGCCGGCATGACGGACCCGGCTCCCGGTGCCATGCCGGAGGGCCCGATCGCCCGCGCCTCGGCGCGCATCAGCCACCGCGCCTGCCTGCCGGGAAGCCACATCGAGCGCCTACACAACGGCGACCAGGCCTACCCGGCCATGATCGAGGCCATCCGCTCGGCCGAGCGCTACGTCTACCTGTCGACCTACATCTTCGGCGCCAGCGGCGCGGCACGCGACATCATCGACGCGCTCAAGGCCGCGCAGCGGCGCGGCGTGACCGTGTGCGTGCTGATCGACGGCCTCGGCCAGTGGTACACCCTGGCGCGCGCGGCGCCGGCCCTGCGCGAGGGCGGCGTACGCGTGGCGCGCTTCCTGCCGCTGCGCCTGTGGCCGCCCAGCGTGCACGTGAACATGCGCAACCACCGCAAGATTCTGGTGGTGGACGGCGAGATCGCCTTCACCGGCGGCATGAACATCGCCGACTACCACGTGCTCGGCGATGGCAGCCGCCGTGGCGTCATCGACCTGCACCTGCGCCTGCGCGGGCCAGTGGTGAGCCAGATCGAGGCCGTGTTCGCCGAAGACTGGCGCTTTGCCACCGGACAGGCACTGCCGGAGCCCGCGCCACCGGGCGGCATGGCCGGCGAAGCCGCCTGCCGCGTCATCACCGACGGCCCCAACGAAGACCTCGACCGCCTGGCGCTGGTCCTGCTGGCGGCAGTGTCGGCGGCGCAGCGGCGCATCATCATCATGACGCCCTACTTCCTGCCCGGCCGTGAACTGCTGGGTGCCTTGCAGGCGGCCGCACTGCGTGGGGTGGACGTGCGTATCCTGCTGCCGGGCAAGAACAACCTGCCCTACGTGCACTGGGCCACGCGCAACCAGCTGTGGGAACTGCTGCAGCACGGCGTACAGGTGCGCTACCAGCCGCCACCTTTCGTGCACAGCAAGTGCCTGCTGGTGGACGAGGACTACGCGCAGGTCGGCTCGGCCAACCTCGACCCGCGCAGCCTGCGCCTGAACTTCGAACTCAACGTCGAAGTGTTCGACCCGGCCTTCAACGCGGCACTGAGCGCCGATTTCGAATCCGCCTGGGCGCCGGCGCGGCCGGTCACGCTTCAGGAAATCAGCCAGCGTGGCCTGGCCGAGCGCACGCGTGATGCCTTCTGCTGGCTGTTCTCGCCCTATCTGTGACCCCTTCGCGAGCAACCGTTCGTCACACCACGGCCACCGCGCCGCCTCACTGCCGCCGGGGCAGGTGATCCAGCCGATCCGGATCGAGCCTCAGTCGTTCGCCCACCAGACCGTGACCAAAGATCGGGTCGCGACCCGGCGACCCAAGGTCGGTCGCTGTCGCGACCAGGGCGGAAAGCGCCTGTCGGGCACCGTCCGAGGCCGGCTCGCCGGCGCGCGCCGCCAGCAGCCCGGCGACCACCGGCGCGGCATACGAAGTGCCGCGCACCACGGTATAGCCGTCGGCACTGGCAGCCACCAGATCCGCCCCCGGCGCCGCGAAGCTGACGTGCGGCCCGCGACCGGCTTCCGGCAGCACCCGGCGCCGGCCGTCTACCGCCGTGACGCCGACCACGCCCGGATACGCGGCCGGGTACAGCGGCGGGGCGGCCGGACCGTCGTTGCCAACCGCTGCCACCACCACATGCCCACGCGCCATCAGCCGATCGACCACCTGCGCCAGCAGCCGGTTGGGCGGACCAACCAGACTCACGTTGATGACCGCGACGCGTTGGCTGGCAAGCCACGCGAAGGCCTCGGCGATCGTCTCCACCGCCCCCCCGGTGGCTGCGTCGCAGTAGACATCGGCCGCATACAACGTCATTCCCGAGGCGGCAGCGGCGAATCCGGCTGTCTGCCCCACCAGCAGCGACGCCACCGCCGTGCCGTGGGGACTTGCCACCGGTCGCCCGCCGCAGCCCCACGTGCGTATCCGCGCCTGGCGCAGCAGCGAGGCGCCCGTGTCGATGCCGCCGTCGATCAGACCAACGCGCCCGGACGCGACAGCCTTGCCCCCGTCCTGCACCGCACCCGGCGCCGCATCGGTGTCGACGGGCGATGCACCGTCCGACGCCCCCGCATCCAGATAGATGTGGTTGAAGTCGAGCCGGGCGTTCGGGTCGAGCGCCCGCAGCCGCTCGAGCGCTTCTTCGGTCCGCATCCCGGCCGGTGGCTGCAAAACGACCACCGCGATGTCCAGATCGGGCAACGTCCGTTCCCGCAAGACGACAAAACCCGCCTGTCGCGCCCGGGCAATCAGCTCCGCGTCGGGCGCTATCGCCAGCACCTCGTCGCGAACCATGAGCTCGCCGGCGCGGTTCAGCTCAAGCCGATCGCGGTGGGTGCGCGCCAGCGTGCGCATCTTCAGCCGGCGTGCCGCCACCGACGGCAGATCGCGCGCCGCCTGGGCATGACGCTCCACCCGCTCGAGCTGTCGGTCGACCCCGAACGGCGGCTCGAACCCGGGCAACTGCGGGCCGGGCATCGACGGCAGCCCGAGCTGCGCCAGTGCCGGCATACTGCCGGCGCCGAGCAGCACCAGCGCCGCTGCCAGCCGCTGCCAGCCGCCATGCGGCGGCGGCGTCCTTGCGCGCTCGCGCCGTCGTCCTGTGTGCATTCGCTGTCGCAAGCCACCTCCTGCCTGTTGCCACGCCGGCGCCCGGTGCCGGCACTGAACCACCCCTATGCCAAACGATCCGACAACGGAAGAAAATCCCCCGCCGGATCGTTATCACTGTAATGAATCCTCACATATGAACCGGTCGACGCGGATTGAAGACGACATCGTTGCCTTGCTGCCCCGATTGCGGCGCTTCGCACGCACCATCACCCGCCACTCTTCGGACGCCGACGACCTGGTGCAGGCGGCCATCGAGCGGGCGCTGCGCAGCACCGCCCAGTGGCAGTCCGGCACGCGGCTCGACAGCTGGCTGTTTCGCATAGTGAAGAACTGCTGGATCGACGAGATCAGGGCGAGAACGCGGCGCAACCGTCTGTTTGCACCCGAGGAAGACGGCGAACAGGTTGGCGTCTCCTACACCCAGCGACAGATCGACGCCATGGCCGTGCAAAAGGCAATGGAACAGCTCAGCGAGGACCAACGCATGGCGGTCGGCCTGGTCCTGATCGAGGGCCTGGCCTACAAGGAGGCCGCCTCGGTACTTGAGATTCCGGTCGGCACCCTCACCAGCCGCCTGGCGCGGGCGCGCGAGGCACTGCAGGCCGTACTGTCGGACACCCGCCAGGAACCGCAATGAATATCTCCGATGAAACACTGATGGCCTATCTGGACGGTGAGCTCGACCCCGAGACCCGCCTGCGCGTCAAAGCCGCTGTGGCCGCCGACCCTGCGCTGGCTGCCCGCGTCGCGCAGCAGCAGGCCCTGATTGGCCAACTGCGCAGCGCTTTCGACGACACACTGCACGAACCGGTGCCGCCACGCTTGCTGGCGGCGGCGCGCGCGGAAACCGACTCCGTCGCAGCGCCACCCGCCCGCAAGCGCCGTGCCGCGGCCCTTGCCAGCGCGTGGGCACAGTCATGGCTGCCCCCACGCCGGGGCGCGTTCGGCGGCGCGCTGGCGGCCAGCCTGATCGCGGGCGTACTCCTCGGCCACGCCCTGACGCGACACCCCCCTGGCGCCCTGCCCTTCGTCGACGGCAGCCTGGTGGCACGGGGCGCGTTGGCCAAAACCCTGTCCGTGCAGCTCGCCAGCAACCCCGACCCCGCTGCGCCGGTGCATGTCGGGCTGAGCTTCCGCGCCAAGTCGGGCGATTACTGCCGCACGTTTGCCGTCAGCCACGAGGACCAGCGCCCGCCCTACGCCGGACTCGCCTGCAAGGAAGCACCCGGCTGGCGCATCCATACCCTTACGGAAACGGACCGCTCAGGCACCCCGGACTACCGCATGGCGGCCAGTAATCTGCCAGCGGCAGTGTTGGCCGCCGTCGACCGCCTCATCGACGGCGACCCGCTCGACGCCGGCGCAGAACGCGCCGCACGCGACGGTGGCTGGACACCCTGATCACCGGCCCCACAAATTTTTTTTGGGAAACCGGAAGTAAATCGATCGTGGAGACGTTCTTCACTAACGCGTGCTGCGGATTTGCCGCAGCCGATGGTGGAACGACGTTAAGGAGACCACTCATGAAAATCAGAAACCACATCGCCAGCACCCTTCTCGGCACCACCCTTGCGGTCTCCGTCCCGCTGCACG
>NZ_JBFJTF010000151.1:0-4920 GCF_041625615.1 Immundisolibacter sp.
GCCGGCAGCGGGCGCGGGGCGATGCCGGTAACGGCATCGGCGATGGCGCGAATGTGGTCGGGCGTGGTGCCGCAGCAGCCGCCGACGATGTTCAGCATGCCGTCCTGCGCCCACTGTTTGAGGTGGCCTGCCATGAACTCGGGCGTCTCGTCGTAGCCGCCGAAGGCGTTCGGCAGGCCGGCGTTCGGATGCGCGCTGACGCGGCATTCGGCGATCTGCGCCAGTTCGTGCACGTAGGGCCGCAGCAGCTCCACGCCGAGCGCGCAGTTCAGGCCCACCGACAGCGGCTGCACGTGCGCCACCGAGGCGTAGAATGCCGCCGCCGTCTGGCCGGACAGGGTGCGCCCGGAGGCGTCGGTGATGGTGCCGGAGATCATCACCGGCAGGCGCGCATGGCCGGCGGCGAAGTGGCTCTCGATGGCGTACAGCGCCGCCTTGCAGTTCAGCGTGTCGAAGACGGTCTCGACCAGCAGGATGTCGGCGCCGCCGTCGATCAGACCGCGCAGCGCCTCGGTGTAGTTGTCGACCAGTTCGCCGAAGGTGACGTTGCGAAAGCCGGGGTCGTTGACGTCCGGCGACACCGACGCCGTGCGGCTGGTCGGCCCCAGCACACCGGCCACGAAGCGCGGCCGCTGCGGTGTGCTCAGGGCATCGGCGGCGCGCCGGGCCAGCGCCGCACCCTCGCGGTTGAGCTCGTAGACCAGGTCTTCCAGGCCGTAGTCGGCCTGCGAGATGGCGGTCGAGTTGAAGGTGTTGGTCTCGACGATGTCCGAACCGGCTTCCAGGTAGGCGCGGTGGATGCCCTCGATCACCTGCGGCCGGGTCAGCGTGAGCAGGTCGTTGTTGCCCTTCAGGTCGCGGTCGATGTCGGCAAACCGTTCGCCCCGGTAATCGGCCTCGGTCAGGCCGTGGCGCTGGATCATGGTGCCCATGGCGCCGTCCAGCAGCAGAATGCGGGTGGCCAGCTGGTCGTGGAGCAGGGCGGTACGGTCGGACATGGCAGGGCGCAGCGAGGGAGGCAAGCGGGGCGGCATTGTAGCGCGGTGGCTGAGCGGGCCCGGCGGGCGCGCCGGCGGATGGCTTGCCCGCTGCGCGGGCACTGTGGGTGGAACTGTCGGAGGTCGAGCGATGACTGAGACTCTAGAGCGACCGCGGCCGTCGGCCGTCGGGGGACGCTGAGCATGCGGGCTGTGTTTCTGGATGCCGGCACGGTGGATGCCGGCGATGTCGACCTGTCACCGTTGCAGCGCGCCGCCGGGCCGTGGGACTGGCATCGCGCCACCACCGCGGCGCAGTTGCCGCAGCGTCTGGCGACGGCCCAGGTGGTGGTCACCAACAAGGTGGTGCTGGATGCCGCGGCCCTGGCGGCGGCGCCCCGGCTGGCGCTGGTGTGCGTTGCCGCCACCGGATACGACAATGTCGACCTGGCCGCCGCCGCGGCGCGCGGCGTGACGGTGTGCAATGTGCGCGGCTATGCCACCGCGGCGGTGGCGCAGCACACGATGATGCTGTTGCTGGCACTGGCCGGCCGCCTGCCGCAGTACCGGCAGGCGGTGGCGGCAGGCGAATGGAGCCGGGCCGGGCAGTTCTGCCTGGTGGAACCCCCGATCCTGGAGCTGTCCGGGCGGGTGCTGGGCGTCGTCGGTCATGGCGCCATCGGCCAGGCCGTGGCCGCCGCGGCGACGGCCCTTGGCATGCAGGTGCGTATTGCCGAGCGGCCGGGGCAGTCACCGCGCGCCGGACGCCAGGTGCTGGCCGAACTGGTGCGCGAGGCGGATGTGCTGAGCCTGCATTGTCCGTTGACCGCGCAGACCCGCGGGCTGGTGGACGGCGCGCTGCTGGCGGCCATGAAGCCGGGGGCTCTGCTGATCAACACCGCCCGCGGCGCGCTGGTGGACGAGCCGGCACTGGCGGAGGCGCTGCGCAGTGGCCACCTGGGCGGCGCCGGCCTGGACGTGCTGGGTGTCGAGCCGCCCCCGGCCTCGCACCCGCTGCTGGCGCCGGACATTCCGAACCTCATCCTCACGCCGCACTGCGCCTGGGCCAGCCGCGATGCCCGTCAGCGTCTGGTCGGCGAACTGGCGGCCACTATCGAGGCGTTTCGCGCCGGCCAGCCACGCAACCGGCTGGTGCCGCCGGCGGGCGCCTAGCGCCGGCGCAGGTACAGCACGCCGAACAGCCGCCCGGGGTCGGTCCAGGTGCGCTGCAGTTCGAAGCCGGCCTGGCCGGCCAGGCGCTGGAACTCGTCGGGCTCGTACTTGTAGGAATTCTCGGTGTGTATGGTTTCGCCGGCGGCGAAGGTGAAGGCGTGCCCGGCGACGGTCGCGGTCTGTTCGCGCTGGCTTTCGATGTGCATTTCCACCCGTCCGGCGGCGGCGTTGTAGAACGCCCGGTGGGCGAAGCCGTCGAGGTCGAAATCGGCGTCGAGTTCGCGGTTGCAGCGGGTCAGGAGGTTCAGGTTGAAGGCGGCGGTGACGCCGGCAGCGTCGTTGTAGGCGGCGTTCAGCACGGCCGGGTCTTTCTTGAGGTCGACACCGATCAGCAGGCCGTCGCCGCCGCTCAGCTGCTGGGCCACCTGCTTGAGGAAGCGCAGGGCCTCCAGTGGCGCGAAGTTGCCGATGCTGGAGCCGGGGAAAAACGCCAGGCGGCGGTTCTGCGGTGCAGTCTGCGGCAGGCGGAACGGGCGCGTGTAGTCGGCGCACACGGCCATCAGGTGCAGGGCCGGATAGTCCTGTGCCAGGGTGTGGCAGGCGGCCAGCATGTGCTCGCGCGAGATGTCGATGGGCATGTAGATCGCCGGCACCAGGGCGTCGAGCAGCAGCCGCGTCTTCAGGCTGCTGCCGCTGCCGTACTCGACCAGTGCGCCGCCGCGACCGGCCAGGTCGGCAATCTCGCTCGCGGCGGCGGCAAGGATGCCCAGTTCGGTGCGGGTGGGGTAGTACTCGGGCTGATCGCAGATGGCGTCGAACAGGGCCGAGCCGGTTTCGTCATAGAAGAACTTGCACGGCAGGGTCTTGTGGGGACGGCCGAGGCCGTCGAGTACCGCGCTCAGGAAGTCGTCCTGTTCGGGCGCCAGGTCGTGCAGGCGCAGTTTGGCCAGTGTGTTCATGCATCATCCGCCAGACGTAGGCCGGCGCACGCCCAGCGCGCGTCGGGAGGGAAGAAATTGCGATAGGTGGCGCGTGTGTGGCCGGTTGGTGTCAGGCACGAGCCGCCGCGTAGCACCATCTGCCCGGACATGAACTTGCCGTTGTACTCGCCGACCGCGCCGGCCGCCGGCCGGTAGCGCGGGTAGGGCAGGTAGGCGCTGGCGGTCCATTCCCAGACATCGCCGACCAGTTGCTTGAAGCCGTCGCCATCGCCGGCCGGCAGCGGTTCCAGGCAATCCCGGTCCAGAGTGTGGCCGCTGGCCGGATCGGCCGTCTGCGCCACCGCCTCCCATTCGAACTCGGTAGGCAGGCGCCGCCCGGCGAAGCGGGCGAAGGCGTCGGCCTCGTAGAAGCTCAGGTGGCTCACCGGTACCGCCGGGTTGAGCGGGCGCAGGCCGCCCAGGGTGAACACCTGCCAGTCGTCGTCCTTGCCGTGCCAGTACAGCGGCGCCTGCCAGCCGCGCGCCTGCACCGTGGCCCAGCCGTCGGACAGCCACAGTTCCGGGGTGCGGTAGCCACCGGCGCGGATGAATTCCAGGTACTCGCCACAGGTCACCAGGCGGTCGGCCAGGCAGTAGGGCTCCAGCGCCACGCGATGGCGCGGCGTTTCGTTGTCGAAGGCAAAGCCGGCGCCGGCGTGGCCGATGTCGACGATGCCGCCGGTGCATGACCGAAACGTGACCGGCGCCGGTGTACCGCTCGCCGCCGGGGGCAGGTCGTCGCGGTAGGCCGGGAACAACGGGTTGGCGTGAAAGTTGTGCTTCACGTCCATCAGCAGCAGTTCCTGGTGCTGCTGTTCGTGGTGCAGGCCAAGCTCGACCATCGGCGCTACGGTCGGCAGCGTGGCGTGGTCGGCGGTGTGCAGCAACTCCAGCAGGTGGCTGTCCACGTGCGCCCGGTAGGCCAGCACGTCGGTCGTGCTGGGGCGGGCCAGCAGGCCGCGCTGCGGGCGGGCGTGGAACGGGCCGACCTGGTTGTAATAGGAGTTGAACAGGAAGCCGTAGCGCGGATGGAACGGTTGGTAACCCGGCAGGCGCGGCTGCAGGATGAAGGTTTCGAAGAACCACGCCGTGTGCGCCAGATGCCACTTGGGCGGGCTGGTGTCGGGCATGGACTGGATCACCATGTCTTCGGTGTCCAGTGGCGCGATCAGTGCTTCAGTGAGCTGGCGCACCGAGCGGTAGCGTTTGGCCAGTGTGTCGGCCGTATCCGGCACGGGACCGGTCTGCTTACGAGCGACGCCCGCCATGGTGTTCCCCCCTCGCAATGGCTTGCTAATGGTCGGCTGCGCAGTCGTCGACGACAGCGCTAGTATCCTTGAAGCGGTGCGAGCTGCAACCGTCGCCGGGGTGTCACGGAGGTGTCGGAGCGCTCCGGCATGGCGGTTGACCGCCGCTCGCGGTTAAACTGAGCGGCCGTTAAAGATGTCCCGGCATGGATGCCGACGCGGCCTCAGGAGCGTCCGCCGACCGGTGGCCGCGCCGCACATTTGATGCTCGCCTCAGACCAACGCCGCAGTCTGTCAGGTAGCGCTTACATGCGAGGGGATAACGACGATGAAGCCGAATGAACTGACGGCGCCGGATATTGACCGGTTGGTCGTTGACCTGGCCGACCAGGGCGACTTCCGCGTGCATCGCGACGTGTTTCGCGACCCGGCGGTGTTTGAGCTTGAGATGCGTTACATCTTCGAGCGCAACTGGGTGTTTGTGGGTCTGGACAGTCAGGCGCCGAACCCGAACGACTACTTCACGACGTGGATTGGGCGTCA
>NZ_JBFJTF010000152.1:0-4901 GCF_041625615.1 Immundisolibacter sp.
GCAAAGAACGGCGCATGGTCCGGGTGACCGATGGGCTTGCCGTTGATGTTGCTGCCGACCTCGACACCGATCAGCCCGTACTCGCGCCGCAGCGTCTGCATCTGCCTGGCGGCCAGCTCCGGATCCTGCAGCGGCACCATCCCCAGCCCGGCGAAATGCGCCGGATCGGCCGCCACCATCCCGGCGATGGTGGCGTTGACATGAGCCGCCATGGCCAGGGCATCGTCGGCGTCGAACCAGTACGACAGCAGCTCCGGCATGGGCGAGAGGATCTGCCGGTCCACGCCCTCGGCCAGCATGTCCTCGCGCCGGCGCGCCACATCCCAGCTGTGATCGGAAACGGTGCGAAACGGCCGCTCGCCGATCATCACCGTCTTGTGGCCGGGATGATCACAGGCCTGCATGTGCGGCCAGCGCGCGGCGCCGGCCCGGCCGGCATACGCGGGAAAATCCGCCGGCACGACGTGGGTGTGGACATCGATGGCCATGCTGCCTCCGCAGGTTGAGAGCGCCAGGAACCGTCGATGGTATGCCGCCGGCGGTTGCACAAAAAAGGCCGCCCCCCGATCACCGGGGAGCGGCCTTCCTGGACCACGCGCGCGGCGCTTACTTGAAGCCCGGCATCACCTGGGTGCCGAACAGCTCCTGCGTGCGGCGGTGCTGCTCCAGCGTGATGCCGCCCTGCGGCCCACGCGGCAGCACCTGGATGGCGAACTCGTCCAGCTCCTCCTTGCCCAGGAAATCCGCCACACGGTTGGCGATCTGCGCCGGCGTGCCGACCCACACCATGTCCTGACCCAGGATGTCGTCGTAGGTCAGGGTCAGCATCTGGTTCATGGCGTCGCTGGCGTAGAAGCCGTAACCGGCGGCCAGCAGGCGGTCGCGATCGCCCTTCTGGTCCACCGACAGGATCGGCTTGGCGATCTGGTGGTAGAAGTACGGCGCCGCCAGGCGGGCCTGCTCGTGCGCCTCGTTCTCCGTCGGGGCGATGTGCACCGGCTGGATCCAGCTGACGATGGGCTTGGTGCCGGCCTTGATGCAGGCGTCGCGGTATTCGGCAATGGCCTTGGCGAACACCGGATACGGCGCCGGACCACCCACCGAAATGCCCCAGCCGCGCTCGGCGGCGAAGCGGAACGAGCGCCCGCTGGTACCGGTCAGGTACACCGGCATGGTCTTCTGCACCGGCCGGGGGTACACGGTCACGTCATTGACCGTATACAGCGCGCCGTGGTGCGAGAAACGCTCCTCGGTCAGCGCCTTCATGATGATGTCCTGCGCTTCCTCGTAGCGCGGCTGGCTCTCCTCGTAGGGGATGCCGGCCATCTTGTACAGCCAGGCGTGACCGCGCCCGAAACCCAGGTCCAGCCGCCCGCCGGTCAGCACGTCGGCGGTGGCGATCTCGCCGGCCAGCACCGTCGGGGTGTGCAGCGGCAGCGTGTGGCACAGGGTGCGGAAACGGATGTTCTGCGTGCGCTGTGCCGCCGCCGAGAACAGCGCCAGCGGGTTCGACGACTGGCCAAAGGTCGGGAAAAAGTGATGCTCGATGGCCATGTAGACGTCGTAACCGAGCCGGTCGCACTGCTCCATATGACCCATCACGTCCCACACCGCATCGCCGGTATCGACACCCGGCATGCAGTTCATTTCGGTGTATACGCCGAATTTGAGTTTGCTCTTCGCCACGAACGGGTACTCCTCTTGACTCCAGAATGATCGATGGGTGGCCGCAGCCCGCCGGCGTGCCGGAGCAGGCCCACACGCCGGGCGCGGACCTGCGTGAGGGCAGCAACTATATACGCCGCCGCCGCCGGCCGCATGATGCCTGTCAAGCGTCAGACGACGCTGGCGCGTCGCGCCTGCACCCAATGCACACCCACCGGCACCAGCGACAGGGCAACGATGCCCAGCGCGATCAGCGTCAGGTTGTCCTTGACCAGCGGCAGCTGGCCGAACACCACCCCGGCGGTCATGAACAGCAGCACCCAGACCGCCGCGCCGAACACGTTGTAAGCCAGAAAGCGCCGGTAATTCATGCTGCCCACCCCGGCCACGAACGGCGCGAAGGTACGCACGATGGGCACGAAGCGCGCCAGTACGATGGTCTTGCCACCGTGCCGCTCGAAGAACTCGCGCGTACGCGCCAGGTGTTCCTGACGCAACCAGCGCGAATCCGGCCGCGCGTACACCCGCGGACCGATGGCGTTGCCGATGGCGTAGTTGACGCTGTCGCCGACCACCGCCGACACGAACAGCACCCCCGCCGCGGTGCCGAAATCCAGCAGCCCACCGGCAGCCAGCGTGCCGACCACGAACAACAGCGAGTCGCCCGGCAGGAACGGCGTCACCACCAGGCCGGTTTCGCAGAACACCACCAGCGCCAGCAGCGCGTATACCCACACGCCGTACTCGGTGGTGAAGGCGGTCAGGTGGGTATCCAGGTGCAGGAACAGGTCCAGCACGGTCTGCAGCAGTTCCATGTCGGTTTCCAGGCCGGTCTCAAGACCGCCAGTATCCTGGCCCGGTGTTGCCGGAACAAGGCGCCCGGCCGGCCACCCCGGCGCACGGACGGCAGCCGCGCCTGATAGATTGCCGCCGACAGCGCCCACCGCGGGCACCATCGCAGACTCGAAAACAAAGACGCGCGTGGCGCCACTCGTGCCCACAGCCGCATCGCCAGCGAGGGGAAAACACATGCACGACCTGATCATCCGCGACGGCCTGCTGGTCGACGGCAGCGGCGCGCCGCCACGTCACGCCGACCTCGCCGTCCAGGGCGACCGCATCGCCGCAATCGGCCACGACCTCGGCCCGGCGCGGCGCAGCATCGATGCCGCCGGGCGGCTGGTGCTGCCCGGCTGGGTGGACATCCACACCCACTACGACGGCCAGGCCATGTGGGATGGCGAACTGGCGCCGTCGTCCTGGCACGGCGTCACCACGGCCGTGTTCGGCAACTGCGGTGTCGGCTTCGCGCCGGTGCGCCCGGGCAGCGCGCCGTATCTGATCAACCTGATGGAAGGCGTCGAGGACATTCCCGGCACGGTGCTGGCGCAGGGCCTGGACTTTCGCTGGGAGAGCTTCCCCGACTACCTCGATGCGCTGGCCGACACGCCGCGCGCGCTGGACATCGGTGCCCAGGTACCGCACGCGGCGCTGCGCTTTTACGTGATGGGCGAGCGCGGCGCCGATCACCTGCAGCGGCCGGACAGCGACCAGATCGCCACCATGGGCCGCCTGCTGGAGCAGGCGCTGGCCGCCGGCGCGCTCGGCTTCAGCACGTCGCGCACCACCAAGCACCGCGCCGCCGACGGCCGGCCGACACCGTCGCTGTCGGCCGACGAACCGGAACTGCACGGCCTGGCCCTGGCGCTGCGCCGCGCCGGGCGCGGCGTGCTGCAGGTGAACTCGGACTTCGGCCCGGGCGAGTTCGAGATCCTGCGCGACGCCGCCGCCCTGGCCGGCCGACCGCTGTCGGTACTGCTGCTGCAGACCGACCACGAACCCGAGCTGTGGCGACAGACGCTGGCGCAGATTCACGCCGCGCGGCGTGATGGACTCGCCGTGACCGGCCAGATCGGCAGCCGACCGATCGGGCTGGTGATGGGGCTGGAGACCAGCATGCACCCGTTTGCCAGCCGTCCGTCATGGCGGGAACTGGCGGACCTGGCCCCGACCGCCCGAGTGGCGCGGCTGCGCGCCGATGCGGCGCTGCGCGAGCGGCTGATCCACGAGCCACCGGCACTGGACAGCGTGGTGGCGCAAATGATCGAACGGGCGCTGCCCAAGACCTTTCGCCTGACCGAGCCGGTCGACTACGAGCCACACCCGGACGACGCCCTGGTCGCCCAGGCGGCGCGGCGCGGCTGCCACCCGCTGGCGCTGGCGCTCGACTGGCTGCTGCAGGACGACGGTAAGGGCCTGCTGCTGTACCCGTTCGAGAACTATCACGCCGGTAACCTCGACGTGGTGCGGCAGATGCTGCTGGACGAGGCCACCGTCTGCGGCCTGTCGGACGGCGGTGCCCACGTCGGCCTCATCTGCGACGCCAGCTCGCCGACCACCCTGCTGACGCACTGGGCGCGCGACCGCCGCCGTGGCCCGGGGCTGCCGCTGGAGCTGCTGGTGCGGAAGCAGGCCCGCGACACCGCGCTCGCCTACGGCCTCACCGACCGCGGACTGCTGGCGCCGGGGCTGCGCGCCGACATCAACGTGGTGGACTTCGAACGCCTGAACGTGCGCCTGCCGCAGGTCAGCTACGACCTGCCGGCCGGCGGCAGGCGGGTGCTGCAGCGCGCCGACGGCTACGACCACACCTTCGTCGCCGGCACCGAGACCTTCTGCCGGGGCGAACCGACCGGTGCGCGGCCCGGGCGCCTGCTGCGCGGTGCAACCGCGTCCTGACGGCGACCAGGCCGGCGGTCACTCCACCAGCTGCGCGAACACCTCGCCGAGCCCGTCCAGGTGCTCGAGCGCCAGCACCCGCAGGCCGGGAATCGGCTTGCGCGGTGCGTTCAGCTTGCCCACCACGGCGGTGCGGAATCCCAGCTTGGCGGCCTCGCCCAGGCGCTCCTGACCGCCGCGCACCGGACGCACCTCACCCGCCAGCCCAACCTCCCCGAAGCTGAGCAGGTCCACCGGCAGCGGCCGGTTGCGCAGGCTCGACAGCGCCGCCAGCAGCACCGGCAGGTCGGTGGCCGTCTCGGTCACCTTGAGCCCGCCGACCAGGTTCACGTACACGTCCTGATCGAACAGCGCCACCCCGGCATGGCGGTGCAGCACCGCCAGCAGCATGGCCAGGCGACTGCCATCCATGCCCAGCGTCAGCCGGCGCGGGGTGCCCAGCGGACTTGATTCCACCAGCGCCTGCACTTCCAGCAACAGCGGACGGGTGCCTTCCA
>NZ_JBFJTF010000153.1:0-4856 GCF_041625615.1 Immundisolibacter sp.
GCCTTCCGGATGGGCCTGCATCACGGCCTGTACTGCGTTGGCTGCTGCTGGCTGCTGATGCTGCTGCTGTTCGTGGTGGGGGTGATGAACCTGGCCTGGGTGGCCGGCATTGCCGTGTACGTGCTGGCCGAAAAGGTGTTCCCGGTCGGTCCGCGCCTGGCCCGGGCCACCGGCATTGCCGTCACGCTGTGGGGCGTGCTGCTGCTGGCCGGGCGGGTTTCGCTGTAGCGCCGCCCACCGCGGCCCGGCGGCTACACTCCTCCACGCCCGGTTCCACCCGAAGAACTTAAAAAAACACCCCGCGCCGGGCGACGGCGCGTCAGCGGCGGCCCAGGAAGAAAACCCATGCAAAGCTACGTGCTGGTGGCGCTGCTCGCCGCCTTCATCCACGCCTTCAGTTCCGTGTACTCGAAGCGGCTGTACGTGCTGGCGGATCACCCGGCGCAGGTGGCGTTCTACAGCCTGTTCAGCACCGGCCTGCTGTGCGGCGTGCTGGTGCCGTTCATCCGGTTCAGCGATCCGTCCGGCGCGTGGCTGGACGTGCTCGGCGCCGGCGGCTGCTTTGCGCTGGGCTACGTGACACTGCTGATGGCCATCCGCATTGGCGATGCGTCGTTCGTGGTGCCGCTGATTGGCCTCAAGATCTTCTTCATCGCCGGCCTGTCGGCGCTGTTCCTGGCCGAGACCTACGGCCCGCTGGTGTACGCCGGCGGCATCGGCGCCATGGTGGGCATGTTCCTGCTCGGCGACGGTCGGCTCAACGGCAACCCCAGGGCGCTGGCGCTGATGCTGTTCACCACCTTCTGCTACGCGCTGACGGACATTTTTCTGGTGCGGCTGTTCCGGGCCGGCTTCGGCACGCTGGAGGTAATGGTTTACCTGTTCGTGGTGTCGGCGCTGCTGCTGGTGCCGTTTGCCGCGCGCACGCTGAAGGGCCGGTACCGGGTCAATCGCCGCTTTGCCGGCGGGCTGCTGATGTACGGCGCCGTGCAGCTGCTCGGCGGCGTGTTTCTGATGCTGTCGTTCGCGCTGGCCAAGGTGGCGACCATGGTCAACATCGTGCAGAGTGCCCGCGGGCTGTTCGCGGTGGGCGTGGTGTGGCTGATCACCCGCGTCGGGCTGGAGGGCATGGAACGGCTCTCGCGCCGCCAGTATGTGATGCGTGCCTGCGGCGCCGCGCTGATGACGCTGTCCATCACGGCCGCCATCGTGGCGAACCGGTGATCGGCGGCCGTCCGCCGGCCGCTGTCCCCCACCCTGCGGGCGCCCCGGCGCGCGAGCTCACGTGCCGCGCGCTGATCACCGGCATGGCCATCGGCGCCGTGCTGACGCCGACCAACATCTACTCCGGGCTCAAGATCGGCTGGAGCTTCAACCTGTCGATCACCGCGCTGCTGATCGCCTTCGCCTTCTGGCGGCCGGTGGCGCGCCTGCTGCGCCTGCCGCCGTGGGAACTGCACGAGAGCAACATCAACCAGACGGCGGCCTCGGCCGCGGCGTCCATCATCTCCGGCGGCCTGGTGGCGCCCATTCCGGCTTACCTGCTGCTCACAGGCGACACGCTGGCCCTGGCGCCGCTGACCGCCTGGGTGTTCAGCGTCAGCTTTCTGGGCGTGTGGGTGGCGTGGTTCCTGCGCGCGCCCATGGTCGGCAACCCGCACCTGCGCTACCCGGTGGGCATCGCCACCGCCGAGACCCTGCGCGACATGTTCGAGCACGGCCGCGAGGCACTGCTGCGCTTCTGGGCCATGCTGGCCAGCCTGGTGGGCGCCGCGGTGTTCAAGCTCGGCAGCGTGTACTGGTGGACGCTGCCGCGGCTGGTGCCGTCCGCGCGCCTGGAGCAGCTCACGTTCGGCCTCGACCCGTCGCTGATGATGCTCGGCTTCGGCACGCTCATCGGCCCGCGTGCCGGCTGGTCGCTGCTGGCCGGGGCGGTGCTGGCCTGGGGGCTGGTCGCGCCGTGGCTGCTGGCCGGCGGACATGTCGAGGCCGGCGGCAGCGCGGCCGGCTCGGCGTTTCAGCCGCTGGTGGGGTGGCTGATCTGGCCCGGCGTGAGCCTCATGGTGGCGGCCAGCATCACCAGCATCGCCTGCCGGCCGGCACGGCGCGCGGCCCTGGGCCGGCGGCCGCGGCTGCATTTCGGCTGGTCGGTGCGCGGCTTTGTGGCCGCCGCCACGCTGGCGGTGGTGCTGCAGGTGACGCTGTTCGGGATCGGCTGGTTCGCGGCGGTGCTGGCCATTCCGGTGGCCTTCGCGCTGGCGGCGGTGGCGGCGCGGGTGGTGGGCGAAACCGGCATCCCGCCCATCGGCGCGGTTGGCAAGGTGTCGCAGCTGAGTTTTGCCGCAATTGCGCCGGGTCAGGCGGTGACCAACCTCATGACGGCCAACGTCGCCGGCGGCGCCGCCGGCCAGTGCGCCGATCTGCTCAACGACTTCAAGGCCGGGGCGCTGGTCGGCGCCACGCCGTGGAAACAGGCCGCCGCCCAGTGCGGCGGCATCCTGATCGGCAGCGTGGTCGGCAGCGCGGTGTTCCTGGCGCTGATTCCAGAGCCCTCGACCCAGCTGCTGACGGCCGAATGGCCGGCCCCGGCGGTCGCGGTGTGGAAGGCCGTGGCCGAGGCGCTGTCGCTCGGCTTCGACAGCGTGCCGCCGGCGGCGCGCTACGCGGCGCTGGCCGGCGCCGTGGCCGGCTGCCTGCTGGCGCTGGCGGAAAACCGGCTCGGCCGCTGGGCCGCCTGGCTGCCGAGCGGCGCGACGCTGGGGCTGGCCTTCGTCATTCCGGCCAGCACGTCGATGACGCTGTTCGTCGGCGCGCTGGCGGCGCACGCGCTGCAACGCCGGGCGCCGCGCTGGTCAACGCGGTTTCTGATTGCCTGCGCGGCCGGCCTGATTGCCGGCGAGAGCCTGCTCGGCGTGTTCATTTCCATTGCCGGGCTCACCTGACTCCACCCGCCCTCCCCGGCCGCCGGCCTGCGGCGTGCCCCCCGGCAGGCAGGCATCCCCCACCGGCACCGGGCGTGCCAGGGCATGATGGCGGTCAACGCAACGTGCCGTGCGGGCTGGACCGACCGGCCACACCACCGGCACCCTGTACGGCACCTGTGGGCAATTCCCTGGAGCCACACCATGACGTCAAATCATCGACACCCTCCAGCGTGGCTGGAACAGGCGCGCAACGACCCGGCGGCCGTATTCGCCGGCCCGGAAGACGTCGCCCGCAACGACGCGCTGACCACCGACGAGAAGGTCGAGGTCCTGCGCGCCTGGGAACTGGACGCCCTGGAACTGGCGGAGGCCGAAACGGAAGGCATGCAGGGCTCGGCAAACGGCCTGCTGCAACGCATTCTGGCCACGCTGACGGAAGTTACCGGCGGCTCGGGCAAGGGCGGACCGGCCTCCGGCTAACCCCGGTACGCACACTGCCGCCGCCGGCCACCGGCCGCCCAGCGCCACCGCCCGGTCATGGCTGATGCTCAGGCCAATGCCTGCTCTGGCAAACTGTCCGCTTGCCTGCCGTCTGATGCCTGCCATGCCCACTGCGCTGCACGATCCCGCCTGTCGCCGCTGTCCGCGTCTGGCGGCGTTTCTGGACCAGGTGCGCGACGAGCGTGCCGACTACTTTGCCGCCCCGGTGCCGAGCTTCGGCGCGCCGGACGCGCGGCTGCTGGTCGTCGGCCTGGCACCCGGCCTGCACGGCGCCAACCGCACCGGCCGGCCGTTCACCGGCGACTTCGCCGGCCAGTTGCTGTACCGGGGGCTGCACGACGCCGGGCTGGCCAGCGCGCCGCAGTCGCTGGCGGTGGACGACGGCCTGACGCTGACCGACTGCCGCATCGCCAACGCCGTCAAGTGCGTGCCGCCGGCCAACAAGCCGACGCCGGCCGAGATCAGCGCGTGCAACGTGCACCTGCGCGCGGAGCTGGACCTGCTGCCGGCCGGCGGCGTGGTCCTGGCGCTGGGGCACATCGCACACCAGGCGGTGCTGCGCGCGCTGGGGGAAAAGCCCGCCCGCTTCGCCTTCGGCCACGGCGCCCGGCACCGGCTGCCCGGCCAACGCTGGCTGGTCGACAGCTACCACACCAGTCGCTACAACGTGCAGACCGGCCGCATCGACCAGGCCATGTTCGACACGGTCCTGACCGACGCGCGCGACCTGATCGGCACGGCCCCGTGAGCACACCGGAACCGAAGGCCACCGCCGCCCGCCTGCCGACCCGGCCCGGCGTGTACCGCATGCTGGACGCCACCGGCAAGGTCATCTACGTGGGCAAGGCCGGCAACCTGCGCCGGCGCGTCGGCAGCTATTTCAGCAAGCGCCACGACTCGCCCAAGGTGGCGCGGATGGTGGCGCAGATCGCCGACATCGAGGTCACCGTCACCGCCTCCGAGGGCGAGGCGCTGCTGCTGGAAAACAGCCTCATCAAGAGCCTGCGCCCGCGCTACAACATCATGCTGCGGGACGACAAGAGCTACCCGTACATCTACCTGTCCAAGGGCGAGCCGTTCCCCCGCCTGGCCTTTCACCGTGGCGCGCGCAAGGCGCCGGGCCGCTACTTCGGCCCCTACCCCAGCGCCGGCGCGGTGCGCGACAGCCTGGCCCTGATGCAGCGCATCTTCCCGCTGCGCCAGTGCGAGGACACGGTGTTCCGCTCCCGCACCCGGCCGTGCCTGCAATACCAGATCAAGCGCTGCACGGCGCCGTGCGTGGGGCTGATCTCGCCGGAGGACTACGCGCGCGACGTGCGCCACGCCGAACTGTTCCTGGAAGGCCGGAACGCGCAGGTGATCGCGGAACTGGCGGCGCAGATGTCACAGGCGGCAGCGGTGCTGGACTACGAGACCGCCGCCCGCCTGCGC
>NZ_JBFJTF010000154.1:0-4786 GCF_041625615.1 Immundisolibacter sp.
CACCTGGTCCGAGCAGCCAGGCCGGCGCCACGAACCCGGCCGGTCGCCAGCCGAACTCGGCGAACAGTGCCAGGCCGCGCCTGAGCCGTTCGACCGCCGCGCCCCGGCCAAGACGGTAGAACTCCGCCTCGCGGGTGTATACGCGGCGCATCCACCAGTCAACGGGATCACCGCGCAGGGGGGTGTCGTCGGCGTGAAAGTAGCCGTGCAGAACAATCTCGTCGCCCTGCCGGCGTCGAGCCTCCATTGCCTGCACGAACCACGGGTTCCGGCGCAGGTCGCCCTGGTGGTGGAAATCGGGCACCACCAGCAGTGTGAGGGGCACCTGATGGTGGTCCGCAAACGCCACCAGGGGGCGGTACAGCGGCCAGCTGGGCGGGGCGACGACGTGCAGCACCACGCACAGTGCGGGATGCGGTTCAGTGCTGGGCACGGTTCACCGCCGGGTTGTGCGCGCGGTAGCCGCCGAGCAGGTGTCGGTAGTGATCGAGCTGGCGCTGCAGGGTGCTTTCCCAGGCGAAGTGTTCTTCCGCGCGGCGCCGGGCCCGCCGGCCCATGAGCCCCGCGTCGAGGACGAACAGGGTGCGTGTGGCGTCCACCAGGCCGTCGCGTGTCACGTCCGGCGTCAACACGCCCGTGCCCGGCACGACCAGCTCGGGCAGGGCGCCGTGATGGGTGCCGATGACCGGCAGCCCGCTGGCCATTGCCTCCAGTACCACGAGGCCGAACGTCTCCTGGTCGCCTGCGTGGATCAGTGCATCGCAGGCGGCCAGGTGGCCGGCCAGCTGCGGTGCCGGCAGGTAATGGGGCACCGTCGTGACATTGCGCGCGGTCGTGTGTGGCATGCCGGGGCCGATCAGCAGCAGGTGATATCGGTTGCCCAGCGCCTGGGCGGTGGCCAGCAGGAGGTCGATATTCTTCTCGCGGGCGGCGCGACCGGCGAACACCAGCAGGCGTGTGTCGCGCCCGATGCCCAGGCGCATGCGAAGCTTCGGGTCAGCGTGACGGGGATGAAACCGCTGCACGTCGACGCCGAGCGGTTGCACGAGGGTTCGCGGTATGCCCAGGCCCTCGAGCTGGCGGGCCATGACGCGGCTGGGCGCGCAGACGGCATCGAACTGGCGGTACAGACGCCGGATGTAGTGTTCGGCCAGCGTGCGCGCTGAGGGGCCCAGGCGTCGCGCCACCAGGCGCGGGACATCGGAGTGATAGAAACCGATCACCGGCACGTCGAGTCGCTGGCCAGCCGCCAGCGCGACCCAGGCCAGCCGGTAGGGGTCGCCTGCTTCGATCAGGTCCGGTTGCAGTCGACGCAGCATGTGCAGCCAGTGACCGCCGCGCAGCGGAAAGCGATAGCCCGAGGCGCCCAGTGGGGGCGCGGGCAGACAATGGAAATCCGCATCGGGCACGCAGGTGCCCGCGGGCACCAGCACACTGTGGCGGACCCCGGCCTGGCGTGTCAGGTAGTGGTGCTTGCTGTCGAGGTAGGTGCGCACGCCGCCGCTGGTCGGGGCATAGAACATGGTGACGTCGGCGAGGTGCACGCGGCGGACTCGTTGAAGTGGGTGGTCAGGGCGTGGGAAAGCGCTGGCAGTTTTGAGTGCCGGACACGCCATCCGGTTCCCTGGCAGGGGGCACCGCAGGCCGCAAGCGGCCGGTAATCCACGCTACAGTGCGTTCCCCCGGGCCGCATGACAGCGGGCGGGCACGCTAGCACAGGCGAGGGAAACTGATATGACATCCACATCGGGGCACACCGGTACCCAGGTCGTCCGCCAGATCAAGGTCTGGGACTGGCCGGTGCGGTTGTTCCACTGGCTTCTGGTGTCGCTGCTGGCGGCGGCGTGGATCACCGCCGAGGCCGGCATCGAGTACATGCACTGGCACATGCGTTGTGGCTACGCGGTCATCGCCTTGCTGCTGTTTCGTCTGCTGTGGGGCGTATGGGGCAGCGGCAGTGCGCGCTTCGGTCGCTTTCTGCGTGGACCGGGCGCGGTGCTGGGGTACGCGCGGGCCTGGTTCAGTCGCCGCCCAAGGCACTTCCTGGGGCACAACCCGCTCGGTGGCTGGATGGTGGTGGTGTTGCTGGCGTTGCTGGCGGTGCAGGCGGTCAGCGGTTTGTTTGCCAACGACGACATCTTCAATGAAGGCCCACTGATGGCGTGGGTCAGCAAGGACACCAGCGATTGGTTGACCTTCATCCACAAGCGCAACTTCGACGTGTTGCTGGTGGCGGTCGGCCTGCACGTGGTGGCCGTGATGCTGTACCTGGTGCGTGGCGACAATCTGCTGAAGCCGATGTTGACCGGCCGAAAGCCGCCCGGCGACTACGCCGACCAGCCGCCTGTCCTGGCGCCCCTGTGGCGTGCAGCGCTGTTGATGGCGGTCAGTGCCGGTGCCGTGTGGTTGCTGGTGGAGGTGGCGCCGTGAGTCGCCGCTGGACGCACGAATACCCTTCGGGTAAGGTTCCGGCGCACTCCCGGTGCCGCTTGGCAGCGGGGTCCCGCGCCCCGGTAGCTCAGCTGGATAGAGCGTCCCCCTCCTAAGGGGAAGGTCACACGTTCGAATCGTGTTCGGGGCACGCTTTTGCCCTGACGGCCCACCGCATCCGAGCATGTCGCCGCCTTCCGTTACCCGCCTTGCCCTGCTGCGTGCGCTGGCCGATGGTGCCTGGCACGGCGGCGCCGAGCTGGCTCAGTGCTTGGGTATCAGTCGTGCCGCGGTGTCCAAGCAGGCGCAAAGCCTGGCAGCCTGGGGCGCCCCGGTGAGTACGCAGCGTGCACGCGGCTATCGGCTCGAGGGCGGTCTTGACCTTCTTCAGACCGATCGGCTGCAGCACCTGCTCGGTGCGGTGGTGCCGGCGGGCGGCATCGAACTGTTCGACTCCCTGCCGTCCACCAACAGTTACCTGATGGCACGGATCGCGGCCGGTCACTGGCCCTCGGTGTGCCTGGCCGAGCATCAAAGCGCCGGTCGCGGCCGGCGCGGTCGGCAATGGCATTCGCCGTTCGGGCGCAATCTTTACGTATCGGTGGCACAGCGCTACGAGAGCGGACCGGCCGCATTGGCGGGACTGAGCCTCGCCATCGGCGCCGCCCTGGCGCAATTGCTGACCGGGCTCGGCGTTGAACAGGTCAGCCTGAAATGGCCAAACGACGTGCTGTGCGGCGGGGGCAAGCTGGGCGGTATCCTGATCGAGTTGCAGGGCGACACGCAGGGGCCGTGCTGGGCCGTGGCGGGCCTGGGGCTGAATGTGAACATGCTGATCGCCGACGGGGGTGGCATCGAGCAGGCCTGGAACAGCCTGGCGCGTGCCAGTGGCCGCGCCTGGGACCGTACCGGGCTGGCGGCGCAGGTGGTGGAGGCGTTATTGCGGGTGATGCACACCTTTCCGGAAACCGGACTGGAGCCGTGGCTGCCCAGCTATGCACGCTTCGACGGCCTGGCCGGGCGAACGGTGCACGTCGACTGGGCCGGCGAGCGCGTGGACGGGACGGCCCGCGGCATCGCTCCCAACGGTGCCCTTCTGCTGGACTGCGCGGGTCGGCAACGCCAGATCTGGGGCGGTGACGTGTCGGTCAGGGCCGGTGATGGACCTGCTGTTTGATCTTGGCCACAGCCGCCTGAAATGGGCCGGCTGGGCGGATGGTCGGTTGGTACAGCCGCAGGCGGTGGTGTGGCGTGGACAGGATCCGGCCGAGGTGTGCCGGCAGGTGCTGCACGGCCTGGGTACGCCACGGCGGGTGGCGATCGCCGCGGTGGTGCGTGGCTGCATGTTGCAGGCGCTTGAGCAGGCGTTGGCGGCGTACTGGCAGGGCGAGGTGGTACGTCCGGCGGTGACGGCGCGCTGTGGCGACGTGTGCAACGGCTATCGCGAGCCGGCGCGTCTGGGATTCGACCGCTGGGCAGCGCTGCTTGGTGCCTGGGCGCAGCGGCCGGGGCGGGCGGCGATCGTCATTGATTGCGGTTCGGCGGTGACGGTGGATGGACTGCGACAGGACGGCCAGCACCTGGGAGGGGTGATATTCCCGGGACCGCTGATGATGGCCGATGCGTTTTACGACCGAACCGGCCTGGTGGCGCAGCCGCCCGGCAACGCGACCGACGTGGCGGCAGTCGCCACAGCGGACGCCGTGGCTGCGGGAACACGGCTGGCGGCTCTCGGTGGCATCGAGCGGGCGGTGGACGCCTGGTTGCGGCGCCTGCCCGATGCCGATGTGTGGTTGACCGGCGGCGATGCGCCGGCGTTGCGACAGGCGTTGACGTTACCAATAAACACACGGCTGACCCCCCATCTGGTCCTGGAGGGCCTGGGGCGCATGCTGGAATGGGAGGCGCGATGAGAGCGATGGTCTGGATACTGCTGGTTCTCAATGGACTGGTTGCC
Organism: Immundisolibacter sp.; assembly: GCF_041625615.1. GTDB lineage: Bacteria > Pseudomonadota > Gammaproteobacteria > Immundisolibacterales > Immundisolibacteraceae > Immundisolibacter. The sequence goes on from NZ_JBFJTF010000154.1 coordinate 4,388, forward strand.
GTTGCCTGGTTGAGTGGCGTCGCCGTGCCGGCCGCGGCGACTGAGGAACAGTCGCTTCGCGGTGATACGGCAGTGCCCTTGAGGTTGCTGAGTGAGTTGCCGCACGCGCCGCGCCTGCTGGACAGGTCCCTGCCGGCGGTTGCCCAGTCGGGTGAGCCGGTGTCGGTGGGTTCCGACGGCGCGGCGCCGCCCGTCGCGCAAGCGGCCGAGACACCCGAGACACCCGAGGCAGCCGGCCTGGCCGAAGCATCCGAGGCTGTCGTGGCGCCGGTTTCCGACGAACCGACCGTCGCACCGGTGTCAGGCCCCGCGCAGCAGGCGATGGCTGAGGTACCCGGTAGCGAGGCCGACCCACCCGCGGTGGGGTCGCCGCCGGGGGGCGCGCAGCCGGGCGAACCG
>NZ_JBFJTF010000155.1:0-4769 GCF_041625615.1 Immundisolibacter sp.
AATTGAAAGAAAGTCCCTAACAATGGAGCCGAGAGGGAAGTTCGTGTCCGCCTTGGCTTGCCAACGGAGTGTGGGCCGGCGGGTTACGGCTGCGCCTAACGCCTACGACTGCGACGCTACGGCATTGATTGCCGACCGGCGGTGTAGGTATCGCGCGCCGGCGTTTACTTCGGCAGCCCCAGCCAATTGACGATGTTGTTGCGTTGGATGGCCGATGACCCGCCGAAGATGGGCAGTGCCAGCGAGTCGCGCACGTAGCGTTCCATGGGGAATTCGCTGGCGTAGCCGTAGGCGCCCATGATCTTCTGCGCGGCCAGCGTGATCTCGGTGCAGTACTCGGTGGCCATGAGTTTGGCGATGGCGGTTTCGACGCCGTGCCGGCCTTCGCTGCCGAGCTGGCCCGCCACCTGGTAGACCAGCGTGCGGGCGGTGTAGAGCTTGGCCTGCATGTCGGCCAGCGTGTGGCGGATGGACTGGTAGGTGCCGATGGCCTTGCCGAACTGCTTGCGTTCCTGCGCGTATTGCCAGGCGTCTTCCAGCGCGGCGGTGGCGACGCCGAGCGCGATGGCGGCCACTTCGATCTTCTCCACATCCAGCCCCGGCCCGGCCAGCATGTCCCAGCCGCGGTTCCAGGCGTCTTCGCCGCCGACCAGGTTACCGAGGGGCACGCGCACGTTGTCGAAAAGCACGTCCGTGGTGTGGATGCCGCGCACGCCCATGCACTCGAAGGCGGTGACGGAGACGCCGGGCGCGGTCGGCGGGATGAGCACGAACGAGAGGTTCCGGTAGCGCTGCCCGGCGCGGTCGCTGCAGACCAGGGTGTAGATGTAGTCGGCCTCGTCGGCGCCGGAACAGAAACGCTTGGCGCCGTTGATGACGAGTTCGTTGCCCTCGCGCACGGCGGTGGTCTTGACGCTGCCGAGGTCCGAGCCCACGTCGGGCTCGGTGAGGCCGTAGGCGAAGATCAGCCTGCCGTCGGCGATTTTCGGCAGCAGTTCGCGCTTTTGCGATTCGGAGCCGACTTCGTTGATGTTCATGCCGGCGTAGCAGGTGCACATGATGTACGGCACCGACACGGCCAGCGAGCGACGCGACAGTTCCTCGATCACCGCCATGCAGGCCGGGATGTCCACACCCGCGCCGCCGTATTCCTCCGGCACGGTGAGGCCGCACACGCCAAGCTCGGCCAGCCGGTCGAACACGTCCCGAGGGAACACGTCCTCGCGGTCCCAGCGCGCTGCTGCCTCGCGCGGCATTTCGCGCTCCACGAAACGCCGCAGCTGGTCGCGCAGCAGGCGGATGTGTTCGGGTTCGGCCAGTTCCAGCATGGCGATCTCCGCAGGAAGTGTTGTCTGGGAGCCACAGGTTCGACTCAGAGGCGCTGCGGCACAGGGACGTACCGCCAACTCAACGCCGCGCAGGCGTTGAGTTGAAGGAACCTGAAAGTCACATCTTTCGGATTCCGTGGTCTGAGCAGTCCGGGATGGACTGATTCAGACTTCTATCGGTTCTTCCACTGTGGCTTGCGCCGCTCGCGGAACGAGGACAGGCCTTCCTGAATGTCCTGCCCGAACACCACCGGGTCCCAGATCTGCCGCTGGAACTCTTCCAGTACCTCGCGGTTGTACTTGACCGACAGGCGCACGGCCTGTGTGTGGGCCGCCACCGAGCGCGGCGAGTTGCCGGCGATTTTCTGCGCCAGCGTCATGGCCTCCGCCTGTACCTGATCGTCCGCCACCACGCGGTTGACCAGACCACAGGCCTTGGCCTCGGCGGCGCCGAACGGCTCGGCGGTGAGCACCTTTTCCATGAACACGCGCGGGCCCATGAACTTCCACAGGTCCAGATACCCCATGGTCGGCATGCCGACCGAGGTTTCCGGAATGCCGAACTTGCACGACTCGCCGGACACGATCAGGTCACAGGCGTTGGCCAGCAGCAGGCCGCCGGCCATGCAGTAGCCGTGCACGGCGGCGATCATCGGCTTGGGCGTGGCGCGCACCAAAGCAAAGGCTTCCAGGCCCTGGCGCGGCATGACGTAGAAGTTCTCCGGCTCGTCGCCGATCAGCTCCAGCGCTTCCTTCAGATCGCCACCGGTGCAGAAGGCCCGGCCCTCGCCGCGCAGCACGGCCACCCAGGCCTGGTCGTCGGCGGCGTAGCGGCGCACCGCGTCGGTGAGGTCCGTCAGCATGGCCACGGACATGGCGTTCATGGCCTCGGGACGGTTCATGGTCAGGACGGCGACATGCCCGTCGCGGGCATAGGTGACCTGCGGTTCGCTCATGGGCGAGGTTCTCCTTCTCTTGTTCTGCACGGGGCCCGTCAGGGCTGCCTGACGTGTGTTCAGGAGCATACGCGATGGCCGCCGCGACGGTACAGGGCGGCGCCGGCCTGACCTCGGTCAAGTTGCGGCGGGTGCCGCGTGGCGTAATGCCGGGCAGCCGGCACCGCAGCGGATGTGGTGCGTGTTCACCAGCGGGGAGTTTGCAATGGTCAAGGTTACGGAACTGGGCTACATGGGCTTCAACGTCACCGACATGGCGGCGTGGGAGCGCTTTGCCACCGAGGTCGTCGGCATGGAACTGCACGACGCCGGCGAGGGCGACCGCAAGTACCTGCGCCTGGACGACTGGCACCACCGTTTCGTGCTGCACCAGAGCAACGAGGACGACATGGCCTACATCGGCTGGCGCGTGCCGGGGCCGGACGAACTCGAGGAAATGGCCGCCCAGCTGGAAGCCGCCAAGATTCCCTACCGCTGGGCCAGCAGCGCCGAGTGCGACGAGCGCCGCGTGCTGGGCCTGCTGAAGCTGAACGACCCCGGCGGCAACCCGACCGAGGTGTTCTATGGCCCGGAGGTGATGGCCTTCCGGCCGTTCCATCCCGGCCGGCCCATGTACGGCCGCTTCGTGACCGGCGATCAGGGGCTTGGGCACTGCATCCTGCGCCAGAGTGACGTCAAGGCGGCCTACGACTTCTACACCAAGGTGTTCGGCATGCGCGGCTCGGTGGAGTACAAGCTGCGCCAGCCGGACGGCTCGGTGGTGACGCCGACCTTCATGCACTGCAACGACCGTCAGCACTCGGTGGCCTTCCTGGGCGGGCCCATGCCCAAGCGCATCAACCACCTGATGCTGGAGTACACGGACCTGAACGACCTCGGCGTGGCCTATCACGCCGTGCGCCAGCGCAAGCTGGCGGTGGGTATCGACATCGGCAAGCACTCCAACGACCAGGCCGTCACCTTCTACTGCGGCAACCCGTCCGGCTGGCTGTCGGAGCTTGGCTGGGGCGCGCGCACCGCACTGAGCCAGCAGGAGTACTACTCGGCCGACATCTGGGGCCACGAGGTGGAGGCCTCCGGCTTCGGCATGGACCTGGACATGGTGGCCGAGGAGGACGCCCCGGCCAAGGTCGGCGGCGCCTGAGGTGTGGCCGGCGCCGGGGGCCGCGGGGCCGCCCGCGCCGGTGTGAATCGTGCAAGTCGATGCGTCGCCCAGGGCCGGGCGGCAGGACGCCCGCGCAGGAGGCGCGGGCCGCAGGGAGCGCTCGCGGGACGCCGCGAACCGGTGACCCGCACAGCTCGCGGTTGAGTCACACGGCCGCCAGGCCCCCGGCCGGCGGCGACATTCCCTGGAGGAGCAGCCCATGGCTACTGTTGCGCAAGACGTCCATACCGCTTACCTGATCGACGTAAAGGCCGACTGGCTCAAGCACCTGAAGAACGACATCCTGGAGCCGGTCGCCGCCGCCGCGCTGGCGCATCCGGTGCTCGAGTCCATCGAGGCCGGCCGCCTGCCGAAGGACACGTTCGCCCGCATGATGGCCAACCTGTGCTGGGTCATCACCGGCTTTCCGGAGTACGTGTCGGCGCTGGCCGCCAACTGTCCCAAGAACGACCACATGGTGAAGGCGGCGCTGCTGGAGAACGCCTACATCGAGCGCGACCACCCGTTCCTGCTGGCGCAGGCGGTCAATGCGCTGGGCGGCCCCGGCGACGCCATCCTGGAAGGGCCGGACTGGGTGTCGTTCGATTACGACCCGTACATCCACATGCTGCGCATGGTGATCGAGGGCTACGTGTTCCACCGGCCGTGGATCGAGGGCATGGCCGCCACCGCGGTGGGGGTGGAAAGCGTGGTGCCGGCCGTGTTCGGTCGCATCGGCGATGCCGCCGTCCGGCACTACGGTCTGGCCGAGGAAGACGCCGAGTGGTTCCGTATCCACGGCGGCGAGGTGGAAATGGAGCACGGCAACGAGGGCCTGCGGGTGCTCGAAAAGTACGTGGCCGACGACGACCTCAACACCCAGAAGGCCTGCATCGCCGGCGCCCGTCTGGTGGCCAACGCCATTGGCACCGGGCTGTTCGACGCCGTGGCGCGCTGGTAAGGCCCGGGCGCGCGACGATGGCGCGCATTCGCATCAACGGCGGGCCGTGGCGCAAGGTGATGCCCGGCTCGAGCCTGCTCGGCCTCATCAAGGGACGCGGCGGGGTGCCCATCCACAGCGCGTGCGGACTCGGCAGCTGCGGGTCGGACATCGTGCTGGTCGTGGCCGGCATGGAGAACCTCAGCCCGCCGTTTGCGACCGAGACCCGCACGCTGGCCGCCGAGGGCGCGCCCGACAACGCGCGTCTGTCGTGCGTCACCAGGCTGCTGGACGGCGACGTGGAGGTCGACGTGCCGCCCGACAGCCTGGAACCGCCGGCGGCCTGAAGTTCCGGTCGGTTGACGCGCGCCGCCGGCCCGGCTGTCTGGCCGGCGGCGCGC
>NZ_JBFJTF010000156.1:0-4758 GCF_041625615.1 Immundisolibacter sp.
CGGCGCGGTGTCCAGGTCGTTCCGGTGGAGGCGCTGATCGTGGCGATCGACAGTGCCTCGGCCGATCGCCTGCGGCTGCCCGAGCGCTTCTCCCGGTGGCCGCGTCGGGTCTATGCGGCACTGATCGACCGCCTGGCCGCCGCCGGCGCCGATGTCATAGCGATCGACGTGTTTTTTGCCGAGGCCCGTCATGGCGACGATGACGCGGCCCTGGCATCGGCCATTGCCCGGGCAGGGAACGTGGTCCTGTTTGGCCAGTTGCAGCGTCGCGTGCAGGCACTGCCCGGCGCGACCACCGAGGGCCAGGTACGGGTCGACCGGCTGCGGCGACCGTATCGTCCGTTTGCCGACGCGGCACGGGCGGTGGCGCCGTTCGTGCTCCCCAAGTCGCCGATCCGCGTCGACACTGTCTGGACCCACCACCCGGCCGTGCCGACATTGCCGACCCTGCCGGCCGCGACGGTGCTGGCCCAGGCCGGAGCGGTGCAATGCCCGGTCGGTCGGTCGGCGCCGGCCAGACAGCGGGCCGCATGTGATGTGTTGGCCGGCGGCCACGAGAGAATGCTCAATTTCTACGGGCCGCCGCGCACCCTGCCCATCGTTTCCGCTGCCGAAGTGCTGCGTGGGACGCTCCCGGACGTGTCGGGCCGCGCGGTTTTCATCGGCCATGCCGAACCGTACTTCCCCAATCAGCAGGACAGCTTTCTGACGGCAGTCAGCCGTCGTGACGGCCTCGACCTGTCGGGGGTCGAAATCGCCGCCACCGCGTACCTGAACCTCCTGCGTGACGAGTTTCTGCAACCGGCGCCGCCGCCGGTGGTGGCCGTCTGTTTGCTGGGCAGTGCGCTCTTGTTGGCAGGCGTGTGCGTATTCCTGCGCCGGCCGACGGCGGTGGTGCTGTCGATGGGGGCGTTGGCCGGGCTGGTCGCGCTCGGCGTGGTGGCGGCGTTTGCCGATTGGCATCTTTGGTTTCCGCTTGCGCCGTGGCTGGTACAGATTGCCTTGGCGCTGGCTGCGACCCTGGCGTTTCTGGCGCGCGACAGCGGGCGTGAGCGCACGCGGGTGGCGCAGGCATTTCGCCCGTACCTGCCGGCACATCTGGTCGAGCAGGTTGCCCGGGACGGCGGCAACCTGCCGGGCCGAGTTCACTCGGCGCCCGTGCGTGCGGTGTGCTTGGTCAGCGACGCGACCGGCTACACGGCCCTGGCCGAGCGGATGCCGGCCCGGGGGTTGCGTGAGCTGGTGAACGAGTACTACGCCACCCTGCTGGCACCGGTGCGTGAAGGGGGCGGGCTTGTCATGGACATCGTCGGTGACTCGGCGACCGCCGTGTGGCCGCTGGAGCATGTCGATCTCACGGTGCGCTTGCGCGCGTGCCGCGCGGCGGTCGGTATCGAGCAAGCACTCGCCGAACTGCCGTTGCCCGGTCATGGATTGCCCACACGGGTCGGCCTGCATGTTGGCGATGTGTTGCTGGGGCCGGTCGGGGCGCTCGACCATTACGAATATCGCGCCATCGGCGACGCCGTGAACACGGCCAGTCGTATCGAGCAGTTGAACAAGCAGCTGGGCACGCGCGCGCTGGCGAGTGAAGCGGTCGTGCGCGGGGTGACAGGCGTCGATTACCGCCTGGTTGGACGCTTCCGCCTGGCCGGAAAGACCGAAGTGTTGGCGATTTACGAGCTGCTGCGCGCGCCACGCCTGGCGCGGCAGCAGTTTTCGTCGGCGCTGGCGGCGCTGGCCTGCGGTGACTCGCGCGAGGCGCGGCGTCTGTTTCATGCCGTGTTGACGGTGGACGCCGGCGACACGGTCGCAGCGTTCTACGTCGGCCTCATCGACAACCAGGGTGATAAGCTGGGTCCGGATGGAGTTATCTCCATGTCCAAGTAGTGATGCTGTTACGTCGCACATGGGAGGGACGGTGAGGCGGTCGGGTTTGGGTCGGGCGGTGTTGATGGTGGCCCTGTTTCTCACGGTAACGGGGACGAAGGTGCAGGCCTGTGAGCGGTGGCTGGCACGTTTGGCCAGTGCCGAAGGGGCGGTACAGGTGCGGCTGGAGGGCAGCGAGCAGTGGCGCGCTGCCGCATCGGGCGCAGTCTTCTGTGAGGACGTGTCAGTGCGCGTGGGCGCCGGCGGCAGTGCGGCACTGGAGCTGGCCAATGAGACCGTGCTGCGTTTGGCGCCGGACAGTGCGGTTTCCATTCGCCAGCAGCCCAATGCACCGTTGCCCAGTGCGCACATCACGCGGGGGCGTGGCCATTTCCTGAGTCGCACGCCGCAGCGTTTCGACGTCTCGACGCCCTACCTGAACGCCGCCATCGACGGCACCGAGTTTCTTTTGGTGGCCGGCGCAGCCGCTGACGAGTTGATCCTGTTCGAGGGGCGCGTCAGGGCCGGGGGGACCACGCTGCAGCCGGGGCAGGCGCTGCGCGTGGGAGCGGATGGTCGGCGCGAGGTCCGTGTGGCGGTGCGCAGTCGCGAGGGCCTCGACTGGGCGTTGTACTACCCGCCGCTGGCAGCCGACGAAGACCCTGAACTGGCCGAGGCGCTGGCGCTGTTGGCGAGGGGCGACGCTCGGGCTGCGTCACAGCAGGCCCGGGCGGCAGCCGAGCGGCCGGCCACGCGTGCGCAGGCGCGGGCGTTGCAGGCGGTGATTGCATTGGCGCAGGGCGACCCCGCCGCCGCTGAGCGTTACAGCGCCGAGGCGGTGGCGTTGGCGCCCGACCAGCCCAACGCGTGGCTCGCGCGTTCCTATGCGCAGCAGGGCGCCTTCGATCTGGCGGCGGCGCGGGAGTCCGCCGAGCAGGCGGCGCGGCTGTCGGCGACCGACGGCGTGGCGGCGCTGCGCCTGGCGGAACTCGAACTGGCGCGCGGCAACTACCGTGCGGCTCGGCGCTTGTTGCAGACGGCAGAGGCCGGGCCACAGCCCGCGCTGGCGCTGCGCACGCTGGGTTTCGCTGACCTGCTGGCCGATGACGCGGTGGCCGCGCAGGATCGTTTCGAGCGGGCGGCGGCGCTCGACCCGCTGGATCCGCTGGCCCGGCTGGGCCTGGGGCTGGCGCTGATCCGCCAGGATGATGTGCAAGCCGGCCGGCGGCAGATGGAAATCGCCGTTTCTCTCGACCCCGGCCAGTCGCTGCTGCGCAGCTATCTGGCCAAGGCGTACCTGACGGAAGGGCGCGATCACCCGGCGCAGGCCGAACTCGGTCGCGCCAAGGCGCTTGATGCGGCCGACCCGACGCCGTGGTTCTACCAGGCGCTCGGGCTGCTCGCCGACAACCGGCCGGTGGAGGCGCTGGCGGCGCTCGAGCAATCCATTGCGCGCAACGACAACCGCGCGGTCTACCGTTCGCGGTTGCAGCTGGATGAGGACCTGGCGGCACGCCAGGCGAGCACCGGACGCATCTACGAGGCGCTGGGGTTCGATCAACTCGCGCGACGGGAGGCGTCCAGGTCCCTCGCCACGGATCCGACCGACTTTGCCGCCCATCGCTTGTTGGCCGACAGTTACCTGGGGTTGCCCGGTCACGAGACCGGCCGCCTGTCGGAACTGCTGCAGGCGCAGTTGTGGCAGCCGCACAGCGTGTTGCCGCTGCAGCCGCAGTCGCGGGCGGAGGATATGGGTATCCGCCAGGGCGCGGTGTCGTTGCGAAGCGGCCTCAACGAGTACGCGCCACTGTTCGTGCGTGACGGCGTGAGCGTGCTGGGCAGCGCGGTTGGCGGCGGCGACGGCCTGTTCAGCGACGACCTGATCGCCACCGTGCTGTCGGGCCCCCTGTCGATCTCCGCCGCGCAGTTTCGCTACAGCACCGACGGTTTTCGTGACAACGCCGACCAAGACATCGAGCTGTATGACCTGTTCGTCCACTGGAGGCTGACGCCGGACACCAGCGTCCAGGCCGAGGCGCGGCGTCGACGCGACGAGCGCGGCGACATCGGCCTCTACCCGTTCGACGACGTCGACTCGCAGACGCTGCGCCACTTCCGCGACCGCGACACCTACCGGCTCGGCCTGCGCCACGACTGGCAGCCCGGCCACAGCACCCTGGTGTCGGTTCAGCGCGAGCGCCTGCAGGAAGGCCAGGATTTCGAACTCGAGCTCATGCTGCCGTTCGGCCCGCCGGTCCCCATCGTGCTGCCCTTCGAGGTGCGGGCGGAGCTGCGGCCGCTGCTGGCCGAGGCGCAGCAGGTGATCTCCGGTGATCCCGGGCGGCTGTTGATGGGAGGCGGTTACTATCGCGCCAACGGCGACATTGATGTCAACGGCTTCATGCTCGATCAGCGCGTGCGCCAGCACAACGGCTATGCCTACGGTTATGTCGATGGCGCCGACGGGATGCAGTGGACACTGGGCGTGGCGGTCGATTCAGTGGAGGCGGACGCCATCGATAAGACCCGCGTCAGCCCCAAGCTTGGCCTGGTGTGGGCGCTTGACCGACACACCACGTTGCGCGCAGCGGCGCTGCGGGCGGTGCACCGTGAACTGATCGGCAAGGGCACCATCGAGCCGGCGCAGGTCTCGGGGTTCGTGCAGTTCTTCGACGATCCTGTCGGCACGCGCAGTGACCGGTACGCGCTGGGCATTGATCGCCGCCTGCGCGACGGGCTGGACGTGGGGCTCGAGGCCAGCTGGCGTCAACTCGAGCGGCCTTACCTGGACCTGCTGTCGGGTGCACAAAGCGGTGATGCGCGCCAGCAGCTGCATCGCGTGTACGCGTACTGGACGCCGGCGCCACGCTGGGCCGTGCGTGGCGAGTA
>NZ_JBFJTF010000157.1:0-4755 GCF_041625615.1 Immundisolibacter sp.
CCGCGCCGCGACGCGGCAGGCTGTCGGCCGGGAACTCGTCCACTGCGATGATCTGCGCCAGTTGTGCCTGCCAGGCGTCCAGCAGGGCCGCCTCCTCGGCATCCAGCACGCCGGCGGCCTGGGCCTGCGCCAGAAGATCCTCGGCCGCCGCCAGGGTGCCCGACTTGAGCGCACCGCGTAGCTTGCGCTGTGCCTGAGCGGCGGCATCGGCCTGCTCGATCGCCTGCTCCAGGCGACCGACGGCCTCGTCCGCGTCACGCGTCAGGAAGATGCCATCGGTCAGGCGGTCGCGTGCCGCCCCGGGCGCGAGCAGAAGCTCCGCCACCTGCCCACCGAAGGCGTCGTCCGGGCCACGCCCCGGACGCCCGGCCGGAAACACCAGCGCCCGCAGCAGCCAGGCCAGCGGCCGGCTGGGGTAGTTGGCCAGCAGGCCGTCGAAGGCACTTGCCATGCGCGCCAGACCATCCTCCAGCGCCCAGCACAGCAGTGGCAGCTCATCGTCCGGCCGACCGTCGGCCGTGTGTTGCCACAACACGGCGCTGGCCAGGTACAGCTCGGACAGCACATCGCCCAGCCGCGCCGACAGGTGCTCGCGGCGCTTGAGGTCACCGCCCACCGCCAGCAGGGTGACATCCGCCGCCACCGCGAACGCGGCGCTCATCCACGACAGGCGCTGCTGATACCGGCCCAGGAGCCCGCTGTCCGGTGTCCGCGCCAGGCGGCCTCGGCTGACACCGAGCCAGAAGCTGCGCGCCGCATTGCCCAGCAGGTGGGCGCCGTGCGCCAGAATCAGCGTATCGAAGCGCTGCAGGGCCGCCGTGTCGTCCGCCCCCTGCGCGGCCTGCATCTCCTCGAACAGGTACGGATGCGCGCGCACCGCGCCCTGGCCGAAGATGATCAGGCTGCGGGTCAGGATGTTGGCACCCTCGACCGTCACCGCGACCGGCATCACCTGGTAGTAGCGGGCCAGGAAGTTGCGTGGGCCGAGCATGATGCCGCTGCCGGCCTGCACATCCATGGCGTCGTTGACCACCCGACGGCCGCGCTCGGTGAGGTGATACTTGAGGATGGCGGTGAGCACGGCCGGCTTCTCGCCGGCGTCGAGGCCCTGGAGGGTCAGACGACGGGCAGCATCCATCTGATAGCAGCGCCCGCCGATACGCGCCAGCGCCTCCTGCACGCCCTCGAAGCGGCCGATCGGCACGCCAAACTGCTCGCGCACCCGGGCGTAGGCACCGGTGTGCCGCGCCGCCACCTTGGCCACGCCGGTGGCCAGCGCCGGCAGCGAGATGCCACGCCCCTCGGACAGACAGCTGACCAGCATCTGCCAGCCGCGCCCGATGCCCGCCTCGCCGCCAATGATCCACTCGAGCGGTGCGAACACGTCCTGACCGAACAGCGGGCCGTTCTGGAACGGCACGTCCAGCGGCAGATGCCGATCGCCGCGCCGTACCCCCGGCGTGTCGGCCGGCAGCAACAACACGGTGATGCCGCGCTCGACCTCGCCCCCGAGCAGGCCGTCGGGGTCGCGCAGCTGGAAGGCCAGGCCGATCAGCGTCGCCACCGGCGCCAGGGTGATGTAGCGCTTGGCGAAGGTCAGGCGCACGCCGAGCACCTCACGCCCGTCGACCTCGCCGCGGCACACCACGCCAACGTCCGGCACCGCGGCGGCGTCCGATCCGGCCTGTGGGCCGGTCAGCGCAAAGCACGGAATCTCCTGCCCCCCCGCCAGGCGCGGCAGGTAATGCTCACGCTGCTGCGGCGTACCGTAGTGACGCAGCAGTTCGGCCGGGCCGAGCGAGTTGGGCACCATCACCGTGATGGCGGCGGTCACGCTGCGGCTGGCCAGCTTCATCACCACCGCCGAGTGGGCGCGGTGGCTGAAGCCCTTGCCGCCGAACTCGCGCGGGATGATCAGGCCGAAAAAGCCTTCCTCGCGCAGCATCTGCCACAGTTCGGGCGGCAGATCGGCATCGTGGTGGGTGATGCGCCAGTCGTCCAGCAACGCACAAAGCCGTTCCACCGGCCCGTCCAGGAAGGCCTGCTCCTGCGCGCTGAGCGCTTGCGGAGCGATGTCCTCGAGCCGCTTCCAATCCGGGCGGCCCGAGAACAATTCGCGCTCCCACCACACGGTGCCGGCCGCCATCGCCTCGCGCTCGGTCTCGGACAACGGCGGCAACTGGCGGCGGTAGAACGCGAGCAAACGCGAGGTTATCTGTTCGCGCCGCAGGCCATCGGCGTGCATCAGCACCACCCAGGCCGCCCACACCAGCCAGGCCGGCAGCGCCAGCCAGGCGCTCCAGCCGCTCACGCTGGCCAGCAGCAAAGTGGCGCCGATGGCCACGGCCGCCGCGGTACGTCCGAGCTGGCGGTAGGCGGCGACGGAAGCGACCGCCAACACCGCAAGCAGCCACAGCAGGGCGCTCATTGCTCACCCCCCGCGCGGCGCCGGCGCCATTGCCGCGCCAGCCGACGGCACCTAGAATCCGACCGACCGTTCAGGCATTCCGTCCGCGTTACTTCTGGAGAACCTTCATGGCCCTGACCATCGACAAGTCCAAGACCGCCCTCCTGGTCATGGACGTGCAAAACGACATTACCCATCCCGATTCCCCCATGGCACAGCAGTTGGGCTTTGCCGGGATGATCCAGAAGACGGACATGCTTAACAAGCTGCGCGGCCTGATGGATGCCTGCCGGGAGAAGGGCGTGCCGGTGATTCACGTGCTGATCGACCTGGAAGCCGGCGTCCAGCCGCGCTGGCCGCACCGCGGCGCATTCTTCCAGCTGGTGTCCGGCGGCAACGTGTGCAAGCGCGGCACCTGGGGTGGCGACGCGGCCGATCTGGTCAAGCCGCTGCCCGGCGAGACCATCGTCTACAAATGCATCTTCAGCGCCTTCGTCAGCTCCGGCCTGCAGGAAGTGCTCGACAGCCAGGGCATTACCGACCTCATCCTGAGCGGTGTCAGCACCGACGCGGTGGTGGAATCGACCGCCTGGGACGCCAATGACCGCGGCTACAGCAACATCCTGGCCGAGGACTGCTGCGTGTGCGCCACGCAGGAAGCGCATGACATCACCGTCCAGCGCATGGCCGGGCGCTGCGACGTGGCCACGTCGGCCGACATCATCGCCGCCCTGGGCTGAGCCGAAGCCCACGCCGCAACAATCAGGCGGGCGCGATGACGCCCGCCGCACCCAAGAGCAGGAGAACCGCCATGGACCAGATGACCGACGCCGCCGGCCTGAGCCTGTCCGAATTGCTGGACTGCGTGCGTGACGGGCCGGAGGAGGGCCGCTTCGAGGTGGCGCGGCGCATCTTTGCCGATCCGGCCATCTTCGAACTCGAGATGCGCAACATCTTCGAGTCGACCTGGGTCTATCTGGCGCACGAGAGCCAGATCCCGCAGGCCAACGACTTCGTGGCCGCCCGCATCGGCCGCAGCCCGGTGCTGGTGACGCGCGGCGAGGACGGAAAGGTGCACGCCTTCCTGAACAGCTGCTCGCACCGCGGCGCCGAACTGACCGCCAGCAAGCGCGGCAACAAGCGCCACCTCACCTGCCCGTACCACGGCTGGGTGTACGACAGCGCCGGCCGCTGCGTCAACGTGGACGCCAAGGAACGCGGCGGGTATCCGGCCTATTTCGAGACCCTGTCGCACGACCTCGCCAAGGTCAGGGTAGGCGTCTACCGGGGCTTCATCTTCGGCAGCCTGAACGATGCCGTAGAGCCAATCGAGCAGCACCTGGGCGGCGCCGCGCGCGTCATCGACGCCATGGCCGACCAGTCGCCGGACGGCCTCGAGCTGGTGCGCGGCGGCATCCGCTACACCTGCAACGCCAACTGGAAGATGCAGCTCGAGAACATCGACGGCTATCACTTCTTCCCGGTGCACACCAACTACATCGGGCTGATCGTCGAGCGCCAGAAAAAGGCCGGAAACACGATCAAGACCATCGACCCGACACAGATGGCCAGCCTGCCCGGTGGCTGCTACCAGTTCGAGAACGGCCACATCATGGACTGGGCGCTCATGCCCAATGGCGACGAACGGCCGCTGGGTTTCCAGCGTGAGCGCATCACGCGCGAGTTCGGCCCGGATCAGGCGCAGTGGATGATCGACGCCATCCGCAATCTCGCCATCTTCCCGAACCTGCTTCTCATGGACCAGTCGTCCAGCACGGTGCGCATCGTGCATCCGCTGGCCGTGGACAGGACCCTGGTGGAGGTCTACTGCGTTGCTCCCAAGGGCGAACCCGCGGCGGCGCGCGAACGACGCCTGCGCCAGTTCGAGGACTTCCTGGGCCCGGCCGGCATGGCCACGCCGGACGATCAGTCCGTGATGGAGGCCTGTCAGCGTGGTTTCACCGCCACCGGTCAGCCGTATCTACAGGGGCATTTCCGCGGCGCCGCGCGCCAGCTGCAGGGCGCCGACGACAACGCCCGCCGACTGGGTCTGGCGCCGCAGGTCAGTACCGGTGACATCGACGACGAGGTGTTCACCCACGGCCAGTACCGGCAGTGGCTGCGACTGATGACGCAGGCCGGCTGAGCCGGCCCACCCGTCATGGATGGGCGGTGGTCCGCAGGCTGCCGGTCAGCAGCCGGTAGCGGTTGAGGTCGGCAGCGAAACGTTCGACGATCTCGGCATGCTCGGCGCGAATGCGCGCCGCGAACTCGAGCTGCTCGGACAAGTCGTCTTCGGTGCTCGCCCGACGCTCCAGCACAACGGCCGGTGGCGCCCGCCCATCGTC
>NZ_JBFJTF010000158.1:0-4745 GCF_041625615.1 Immundisolibacter sp.
ACCGATCCGGCGGCGGCCTGGCCGGCACTGCATGCGCAGATTGCCGCCTGTACCGCCTGCGGGCTGAGCCGCACCCGCACGCACACCGTGCCCGGTGTCGGTGACCGCCAGGCGGACTGGATGGTCATCGGCGAGGCGCCCGGGGCCGAGGAGGATGCCCGTGGCGAGCCGTTCGTCGGTCCGGCCGGCAAGCTGCTGGACGCCATGCTGCACGCGGTGGGCCGCAGCCGCCGCCGCGGCGTGTACATCACCAACATCGTCAAGTGCCGGCCGCCGAACAACCGCGACCCGGCGCCGCAGGAGGCGCAGGCCTGTGCCGGCTTCCTGCAGCGGCAGATCGCGCTGGTCGAGCCGAAGCTGATCCTTGCCGTCGGTAAGGTGGCGGCGCACAACCTGCTCGGTCGCGATGACCCGGTCGGTCGCCTGCGCGGGCAGGTGTGGCAATGGCAGGGCCGGGTGCCGGTGGTGGTGACCTACCATCCGGCCTATCTGCTGCGCTCACCGCTGGAGAAACGCAAGGTGTGGGATGACCTGTGTCTGGCGCAGGACGTGCTTGAACGGAGTGCCGGCTGATGGCGGCGCGCCTGCCCGACACGTCCGACGCCGCCCCCGGCGCCGGCACGCTGCGCGCCATGACGGTGGCCGACGTGGCGGCGGTGGCGGCCATCGAGCAGCGCGCCTATCCGGCGCCGCAGCCGTGGTCGGCCGGCATCTTTCGCGATTGCCTGCGGGTCGGCTACCTGTGTCAGGTGCTGGAGCTGGACGGAGCCGTCGCCGGCTACGGCATCCTGTCGATCGCCGCCGGCGAGGCGCACCTGCTCAATGTGTGCGTGGCGCCGGAGCTTCAGGGCCGCGGGCTCGGGCGGGTGTTGGTCCTGCACATGCTGGATCTGGCGGACCGTTTCAAGGCCCACACGGTGTACCTGGAGGTGCGCCCGTCCAACGCCGTGGCGCGGGCGTTGTACAAATCGCTTGGGTTTCGACGCATCGGCGTGCGAAAATCCTACTATCCGGCTTTACCCGGCGACGTGCGCGAGGATGCCCTGCAGTTGGCACGCGACATTGCCTGAGCGCCGTCCCGTTCCCATCTGAATGCCACGCGCACCCGATTTTGCCGCAGCGTTGGCTGACGGCTTCCCGACTCCTGAATGACCGCACTCGCTCCCGAAGTTGCCCGCCGGCGCACGTTCGCCATCATTTCGCACCCTGACGCCGGCAAGACCACGCTGACGGAAAAGTTGCTGCTGTACGGCGGCGCCATCCAGATGGCCGGCACCGTCAAGGCGCGCAAGGCAGCGCGCCACGCCACGTCAGACTGGATGGCGCTCGAGAAGGAGCGCGGCATCTCGGTCACCTCGTCGGTGATGCAGTTCCCGTATCGGGACTGTGTGATGAACCTGCTGGACACCCCCGGCCACGCCGACTTCTCGGAAGACACCTACCGAACGCTGACGGCGGTTGACTCGTGCCTGATGGTGATCGACGCCGCCCGTGGCGTGGAGGAGCGCACCATC
This sequence comes from Immundisolibacter sp., assembly GCF_041625615.1. Classification (GTDB taxonomy): domain Bacteria; phylum Pseudomonadota; class Gammaproteobacteria; order Immundisolibacterales; family Immundisolibacteraceae; genus Immundisolibacter. Next base: position 1,515 of record NZ_JBFJTF010000158.1, read on the forward strand.
AAGCTGATGGAGGTGTGCCGCCTGCGCGACACGCCGATCATCACCTTCGTCAACAAGCTGGACCGCGAGGGCCGCGAACCGGTCGAGCTGCTGGACGAGATCGAGTCGGTGCTCGGCATCGCCTGCGCGCCGGTGAGCTGGCCGATCGGCATGGGCCAGCGCCTGAAGGGCATCGTCGACCTGGTTTCGGGCAAGGTGCGCCTGTTCGGTGCCCGTCATGGCGAGCGTGCCGACGCCGGCGCACTGCTGGACGGTCTGGACGATCCGCGCCTGCTCGAACACGTCGACGCGTCCGACCTGGCCGCGCTGCGCGAGGAGATCGAACTGGTGCAGGGCGCCTGCGCGCCGTTCGATCTGGAGCTTTACCGGGCCGGGCAGCAGACACCGGTGTTCTTCGGTTCCGCCATCCACAATTTCGGGGTGCAGGAGCTGCTGGACGCGGTGGTGGCCTACGCGCCGCCGCCGGCCGAACGGGCGGCGCAGGAGCGCACGGTGGCACCGGACGAGCCGGCCTTCAGCGGTTTCGTGTTCAAGATCCAGGCGAACATGGACCCGGCGCACCGCGATCGGGTGGCGTTCTTCCGCGTCTGTTCCGGCGTGTACGAGCGCGGCATTCGCGCCCGTCACGTGCGCCTGGGACGCGATCAGCAGCTGGCCAACGCGACCGTGTTCATGGCCGGCGAGCGCGAGGGTGCCGAGCGCGCCGTGGCCGGTGACATCATCGGCATCCACAACCACGGCACGGTGCGCATCGGCGATACCTTCACCCAGGGCGAGAGCCTGCGCTACACGGGCATTCCGGACTTCGCGCCGGAACTGTTTCGCCGGGCCCAGTTGCGCGACCCGCTGCGCAGCAAGGCGCTGCTGAAGGGGCTGGAGCAGTTGTCGGAGGAGGGCGCGACCCAGCTGTTTCGTCCGCTCGGCAACAACGACCTCATCCTGGGCGCGGTGGGGGTACTGCAGTTCGAGGTGGCGGCGTACCGCCTGAAGTACGAGTACGGCGTCGAGGCCAGTTTCGAGCCGGTCAATGTCGTCACCTGCCGCTGGGTGCACGGCGATGACCCCAAGAAGCTCGACGAGTTCCAGCGCCGCGCCGAGGCCAACCTGGCCCTGGACGGCAACGGCGAGCTGGTTTACCTGGCGCCGACCCGCGTCAATCTCGGCCTGACCGAGGAGCGCTGGCCGGATCTGCGGTTTCTGGCGACGCGCGAGCATTGACGCCGAGGCCCGGTGGCGGTCCGCCTGGGACCGTCGCCCGGTGATCCCCAGGCGGACGATTTTTCCCACCGACCCCGGCCGGCGGACGCATACTGGCGCGCCGCGGCCTTTGTTTTTCTATTGACTGGTATCACATCATGACCACCGATCCGGCCGCCGTGCCGACCTTTGCCGAGCTCGACCTGCCGGCACCCATCGTGCAGGCGGTGAGCGACCTCGGTTACGAGACGCCGTCGCCGATCCAGGCACGCATCATTCCGCACCTTCTGGCCGGCAGTAACGTGCTCGGTCAGGCGCAGACCGGCACCGGCAAGACCGCCGCCTTCGCGTTGCCGCTGCTGGCGCGCCTGGACCCGTCGGCCCGTCATACCCAGGTGCTGGTGCTGGCGCCGACCCGCGAACTGGCCATTCAGGTGGCCCAGGCCTTCGAACGCTACGGCGCGCAGCTGCCGCAGCTGTCGGTGCTGGCGCTGTACGGTGGCCAGGGCTACCGCGAGCAGCTGATCGGCCTGCGGCGCGGCGCGCAGGTGGTGGTGGGCACGCCCGGGCGGGTGATGGACCACATGCGGCGCGGCACGCTGGACCTGTCGGGCCTGTCGGCACTGGTGCTCGACGAGGCCGACGAGATGCTGCGCATGGGGTTCATCGACGACGTCGAGTGGATCCTGTCCGAGACACCCGAGCAGCGGCAGCTGGCCCTGTTCTCGGCCACCCTGCCGGCGCCGATCAAGCGCATCGCCCAGCAGCACCTGCGCGACGCGCAGGAAGTGTCGATCAAGGTACGCACCACCACCGCCGAAACCATCCGTCAGCGCTACTGGCGCGTGTCCGGCGTGCCCAAGCGGGCGGCGCTGACGCGCATTCTGGAGACCACGCCGCACGAGGGCGTGCTGATCTTCGTGCGCACCAAGCTGGAAACGCAGGAACTGGCCGACCACCTGGTGGCCCAGGGCCACACGGCGGCGCCACTGTCCGGCGACATCGCCCAGGCGCAGCGCGAGTACACGGTCAATCGACTGAAGTCCGGCCAGCTCGACCTGGTGGTGGCCACCGACGTGGCGGCCCGTGGCCTGGACGTCGATCGCATCAGCCATGTCATCAATTACGACATCCCGTACGACACCGAGGCCTACGTGCACCGCATCGGGCGCACCGGCCGGGCCGGGCGCAGCGGCGAGGCGATCCTGTTCGTCATGCCGCGCGAGCAGCGCATGCTGCAGGCCATCGAGCGGGCCACCCGCCAGCGCATCGAGGAGATGACGCTGCCGAGCGTCGATGACGTCAACCGGCGTCGGGTGGAGCGTTTCGGCGAGCGCCTGGATGCGGTACTGGCCGACCCGCAGCGGGCCGATCTGGTGGCGCAGTTTCGCCAGTTGCTGGAGGACTACGCGAACGAGCGCGGGCGCCAGCAGCTCGACGTGGCGGCCGCCCTGGCGGCCCTGCTGCAGGGGGGAGAGCCGCTGTTCCTGACGCCGGATCGTGCGCCAGCACGCCGTGAGGCCGCCGCAGGCGGGGAGCGGCCGGCGCGCGTTCGCCGCGCGCCCGGCGAGCGCGGGCCGCGGGGCCGTGACGGCGATCAGCAACTGGAGTCGTACCGGGTCGAGGTGGGCCGCAGCCACGGCGTGCGGCCCTCGAACCTGGTCGGTGCCATCGCCAACGAGATCGACCTCGACAGCAAGTACATCGGCCGCATCGAGATTCACGACGACTACAGCGTGATCGACCTGCCGGCCGGCCTGCCGCGGGATCTGCAGGCCATCCTGCGTCGGGTGCGGGTGGCCGGGCAGCCGCTGGGCATTCGGCCGCTGCGCCAGGGTGACCGCGAAGGGTGGGTGCCGCGTGGCAGGCCCGCGCCGCGTGACGGTGAGCGCCCGTTCAAGCCGCGCCCGGCCAAGCGGCCGCCGGGCAAGCCGAAGAAGGCCAAGACCGGCTACCCGAAACGGCGCGCCGGCGACGGTTGAGTCAGCCGCTGGCGTCGGCCGCGGTGGCGCGCAGATAGGCGCGCAGACGGCG
>NZ_JBFJTF010000159.1:0-4741 GCF_041625615.1 Immundisolibacter sp.
GCACTGACGGCCCGCCTTCTTCCCCGCTCCACGCCCGACGCAGTACGCACTCCCCCCGCCCGACAGCGCGGCCACTGCCGACGCCGGCGATCGCCGGCCGCTCCACGGCAACCCCGCACCCGCAAAATTCCTCGCGTTCAGGCCGATATTTCGGGCCGCCCGACCATTACCATCTGCGACCGTCGCCCCCACTGCAGGCCACCGCCCTCCATGGACCCCGTCGTCGCGTTCTTCATTCTCGGCATTCTCGCCCGTGCGATCCGCAGCGATCTGCGCATGCCCGAGGCGCTGTACGAGACGCTCACCATCTATCTGCTGCTCGCCATCGGTCTGAAAGGTGGCATGGCCCTGGCGGCCGACTGGCAGACGAAACTGCTGTGGCAGGCGCTGGCGGTGATGGCGTTCGGCGCCGCCCTGGCCGCCGTGGCCTATCCGCTGCTGCAGCGGCTCGTGCGCCTGGGTGCCGCGGACGCCGCTTCGGTGGCAGCCCACTACGGCTCGGTCAGTGTGGTCACCTTCGCCGTGGGCCTGAATGCGCTGCGCAGCCAGGGCGTCGAGCCAGAGCCTGAGCTGACGCTGTTTCTGGCCCTGATGGAAGTCCCGGGCATCCTCGTCGGCGTGCTGCTGGCCAAGCGCATCAGTGGCCCTGACAGCGGTGCCCCGCTCGGGCACAGCTCATGGTCCGGCGCACTGGTCGAGGCATTGCGCGGCAAGAGCGTGGTGCTGCTGCTCGGCGGCCTGGCCATCGGCGCGCTGTTCGGCAAGCAGGCGCTGGCACCCATCGCGCCGATGTTCGAACACCTGTTCAAGGGCGCGCTGGCGCTGTTCCTTCTGGAACTGGGCCTGATCGTCGCCGGCAAGTGGCCCGACATCAAGAACGCCGGCTGGCGCCTGGCCGCCTTTGGCGTGGCATTTCCCGTCGCCGCGGCCATGGCGGGCATCGGGCTGGGCAACGCGTTCGGCCTCAGCGCCGCTGGCGCCGCCCTGCTGGGCACGCTGGGCGCCAGCGCTTCCTACATTGCCGCCCCGGCAGCAATGCGTGTGGCGGTGCCGCAAGCCAACCCGGCCCTGGGCATTGCGGCTGCACTGGGCATCACCTTTGCCTTCAACGTCGCGGTCGGCATCCCGCTGTACTGGCGCATCGCCACCGCGCTGGGAGGATAAGTCATGACACTGAACACCTACCCGAAACGCCAGCTCACCATCATCGCCGAGGCCGTGCTTGAGTCGCGACTGATCGAACACACCCGCCACTACGGTGCGCACGGTTACACCACCAGCGAGGTGCGCGGGGGAGGTGAACACGGCGTGAAGGAGGGTGCCTGGGACGTCGACCGCATGATCGAGTTCAAGGTGGTCGCCGATGAAGCGGTCATCGAGGCCCTGGCCAGCCACGTGCTCGAGCAGTACGCCGCGAACTTCGCGCTGTCCATGTTTCTGAGCGACGTGCAGGTGTTGCGCCCGCAAAAGTTCTGAGCCCCCGACGGACGGCGCGCGTCTGCCGCCCGCGGCAGATCGCGACGCTGCGACTATCCTGTGTGGCCCCGGTCACGGTGTCACACGCCGCACGCATGAACTCACACCACCACCATCACCACCACGGCCCGATGAGCGATCGGCGCCTGACATGGGCCATCGTCATCAACGTTCTGCTGACCGTGGTGCAGGTGGCCGCCGGCGTCATGTCGGGCTCCCTGGGCCTGATCGCAGACGCGCTGCACAACCTGTCGGACGCCGCGTCCATGGGCATCGCACTGCTGGCCCAGAAAATCGCGCGCCGGCCGGCAGACCGGCTGATGACCTTCGGCTACCAGCGCGCCGAGTTGGTGGCAACGCTGATCAACGTCACCGCCCTGCTGCTGGTGGGTGGCTACCTGCTGGTGGAAGCCATCGGCCGCTTCATGTCGCCGACACCGGTGCAGGGCTGGCCGGTGGTGATCGTGGCGGGGGTGGCCCTGGCGGTGGATACGGCCACGGCCTGGATCATCGCCGGCGGCGCGCGACACAGCCTGAATGTCCAGGCCGCCTTCCTGCACAACGTGACCGATGCGCTGGCGTCCCTGGGCGTGATCGCGGCCGGCACGCTGATCCTGCTGTACGACCTCATCGTCGCCGACCTGCTGGTGACGGTGGCCATTTCGGGCTACGTGATCTACCAGGCCGCGGGCCTGCTGCCGCGGACCGTCCGCCTGCTGATGGGTGCGACGCCGGACGACCTGGAGTTCGACGCCATCGTGGCGGCCCTGCGCGCCACCCCGGGCGTACGCGACATTCACCACGTGCACATCTGGAGCCTGGACGAACACCGCCGCGCGCTGGAGGCGCACCTGGTGCCGGAAGCGGACGACCTGGCGGCGTTCGAGCACCTCAAGCATCGGGTGCGTGAGGTGCTGCACCGGCGCTTCCACGTCGAACACGCCACGCTCGAACCATGTGTCGCCGACCGCGCGGGCGCGCCCATCATCCGCAAGGAGCCAGCACACCGGCGCCACAGGCAGTGAACCGGCGCTGTCGGCGTGACCCGCCGAACGCCCCGACCCGCGACGGCCGCCACCTGCCACGGCAATGCCACTGCGGCACAATGACCGGATGACCGCCCCGCGGTCGCCGGCTCTCAGGGAGGAGAGGTCATGGGTTCACTCATTGCCGCCACGGCGCTGTTCCTTGGCATGCACTGGATCATTTCCGGCAGCCCACTGCGGGAGACGATCGTCGCCCGCACCGGCGAGGCACCGTTCAAGGCCGGCTTCGCACTGATCATCACCGTCAGCATCGTGTGGATGGGCTGGGCCTACGCACACGCCCCGTACGTTGCCACCTGGGGGACGGCGGCGGGCCTGAAGCCGCTCAGCTGGGGCCTGATGGCGCTGGCCTTCGTGCTGTTCGCGGCCAGCCTCACCGACAGGAACCCCACGACCCTCGGCCGCGTGCCGCCGGACCAGGTGCAGGCGCGCGGCATGGTGCGCATCACGCGGCACGCCGGCCTGTTCGGCCTGGGCCTGTGGGGGCTGGCGCATTTCCTGGTCAACGGGGACTGGGCCTCGCACCTGCTGTTCGGCAGCTTCGCCTTCCAGGGCCTGGTCGCGCCGCTGAACCTGGACCGCAAGTACCGTCGTCGCTACGGCGCGGCCTGGGAGGCGTTTGCCCGCCAGACCTCGTACCTGCCGTTCGTGGCCATCGCGCAGGGTCGCAACCGGCTGGTGCCCGGCGAAATCAACTGGATCGCCGTACTGGCGGCCCTCGGGCTGTTCGTGTTGACGCTGGTGTATCACCAGGCCTGGTTCGGCGTCCCCGCCTGGTAGGCGCCGGCGCGGCTGCGCGCCGGCACGCACCCTACGGACACAGGTGGCGCCGGCCGACTAATTGCTGACGCCCTGCGCGTCGCGCTCCTGGAACACCTGTTCCAGCGCCTTGATGCCATTGATGGCAATCGGAAATCCGACGTAGACGGCCTGCTGCGAGACCGCCTCCACCACCTCCTGACGCGTGCAGCCGACATTGAGCGCAATGTGCGTGTGCAGCTTCAGTTCCAACTCGGCACCGATGGCCGTGAGCACGGCCACGTTCAGCAGTTCGCGCGTCTTCGGATCCAAACCCGGGCGCGACAGCACATCTCCGAGCACGAATTCCATGGCCTGACGTGCCATGTGGGGCGCCACGTTGTTCAGGGTGTCCATCACCGAACCGGTCAGGCTGGGTCCGTTGGACAGTTCGGCGATCTTGGCTTCGCCCATCTTGTAGCGAACTTCGTTCACGTAATCGGCGTTCTCGGGCATGGCGATTCTCCTGCTCGTGTTGTGTCGTGAAAGTGCCATGTTGGCACCGACACACTGTGACACGAACCCGCCGCTGCCAGACGCGCCACGCGACCCCGTAGCGACGGGCCGGGCCAAACGACCGGTCGCCACGGCGACTGCAACCTGCCCCACTTTGAACAGATAGGAGTCCGAGCAGACATGAAACGCGCAACGTTCTTATCGACTCTCCTGGCCACCGGCACCCTCGGCGTGGCGAGCCTGACAACCGTGCCGGCGGCAGCCGCCACCGGCAACGATGACTGGCTTGGCCCAAAGGCCTACCTGGGCGCCGGCGCCAGCTTTGCCAAGATCGACGATGCCGAGGTACGTGACAACGACATCGGCACCGGCGACCTGAGCGACTTCGACGACGACCGCACCACCTGGCAGGCCTTCGCCGGGGTCATGGTGACCTCGTGGCTCGGCCTGGAGGCCGGCTATCTGGAGCTGCCCGACTACAACGACAACGGCTTCGAGATCGACGGCCACGGCTACACCGCCTCGGCGCTCCTGGCAGCCCCGCTGACAGATCGCCTCGAGGTCTACGCCAAGGGCGGCCGGGTCTGGTGGGACGCACAGGCCGACGGTCCACTGGGCTTCGACGCCGACATCGACGGCAACGACTGGCTGTACGGTGCAGGCCTGAACGTCGGGCTGGTGCCGAATCTCAGCCTGCGCCTGGAATACACCCGTTACAGGCTCGACGGCGACCACGCCGAGGCCGACCTGGACCTGGCCACGGCGGGCCTGCAACTGCAGTTCTGAGCAACACCGTGCGCTGATCCACGCTCTGCTGGCGCCCCGACAGGGCCGCCAGCAGGGCCACCCGGGCGGCTCCCACGGATTGCATCCGGCGGGCGTCACCGGGCATGCTCTTGCCGCTTCGACGCCCCTGACCGGGGCGTACGTTCGCTGTCTTGAATGCACGCCGCCGACACCGGCAC
>NZ_JBFJTF010000160.1:0-4728 GCF_041625615.1 Immundisolibacter sp.
CCACCTCGTGCTCGCGGGCGTAGCGCCGGGTGCTCGGCGCGGCGCGCAGCGGGCCGTGCCGGTTCGCCGGCGGCGCCGGCGTCGGTGCCGGGGCTGCCGCGACTGATGCCCCGTGTGCCGGGGCGGCGGCCGCCGGCTGTGTCGGTGCGGTGCTCGCCGGTGGCGCGTGCTTTTCGCCGGAGAACTGCTGCGCCGGTGGACGCTCGGCGTCGAACACGGCCAGGATTTCGCCGACCCTGACCGTCTGGCCGACCTGTGCCCCCAGCTGCTCCACCCGGCCGCTGCACGGCGCCGGGATCTCGACCGTCGCCTTGTCGGTCTCGATCTCGCACAGCACCTGGTCCTCGTGCACCTGCTCGCCGGGCGCCACGTGCCAGGTCAGCAGTTCGGACTCGGTGATGCCTTCGCCGACGTCGGGCAGGCGGAACTCGAATCGCATGGTGTTCTCCTCGAAAAAATGGCCGGCAGACGCCTGCCGTGGCGTCTGCCGGCGCGCCGCGCGCGTCATCTGTGTGTGGTGCGCTGCGCGAACCACGGAGGGTGGAGCCCTCCCGTCGCACCGCGGCGTCGTGCCCCGGTGCCCGTGCGTGTTCAGAACCGGTATTGCAGTACCGATTCGATGCCGTGACGCACCCGTCGCGCGTCGGGCAGGTAGTAGTCCTCGGTCTGGTTCTCCGGGAACTGCACGTCGAACGCCGTGACCCGCCGCACCGGTGCCTTCAGGCAGTCGAACACGTGCTCGGTGACCAGCGCCGACAGCTCCGCGCCCAGGCCCAGCGTGCGCCGTGCCTCGTGCACGATGACGCAGCGCCCGGTGCGGCGCACCGAATCGAGAATGGTCTTCACGTCCAGCGGCGCCAGCACGCGCAGGTCGATCAGTTCCGCGTCCACGGCCATGTCGTCGATGGCCTGCTGCGCCACGTGCACCATGGCGCCCCAGGCCAGCACCGTCACCTCGCGGCCCTCGCGCACCACGCGCGCCTTGTCCAGCGGCAGGGCGTAGGGCGCGGTAGGTACCGGTTCGCGAAACGCGCGGTACAGGCGGCTGTGCTCGAGGAACACCACCGGGTCGTCGCAGCGGATGGAGGCGGCCAGCAGGCCCTTGGCCTCGGCCGGGGTGCTCGGACACACCACGCGCACGCCGGGCGTGTGGATGAGGTAGGACTCGGTCGATTCGGAGTGGAACTGCAAGGGCTTGATGCCGCCGCCGAACGGCGTGCGGATGGTCATCGGCACCGACAACTGTCCGCCCGAGCGCTCGCGCACGTTCGACATCAGGCACACGAACTGCCCGAAGGCGTTGTACAGGAAGCCCAGGAACTGGATTTCCACCACCGGCCGCTCGCCGCGCATGGCCATGCCGACGGCGGCGCCGATGAGGCCGTTTTCCGACAGCGGGGTGTCGATGACGCGTTCGCCGCCGAAGGTGTCGTACAGGCCCTCGGTGGCGCGGAACACGCCGCCGATGGGGCCGATGTCATAGCCCATCACGCGCACGGCGGGATCGCGCGCCAGTTCGTCGCGCAGTGCCGTGTTGACGGCCTGCACCAGGTTCAGGTCGGTGGTGTCGGTGACCGGATCGATGCCGGGCGCGTTCATTCCAGGGTCTCCGGGTCGATGGCGGTGTACGGGTTGGCGTCGTTCAGCTCGGCCGCCAGTTCCCGCTGCTGCAGGCGCAGGTGCCAGCCGGGGTCGCCGAACAACTGACTGTCGAACATGGTCATCGCGTCCGAACGCGGCAGGGGCAGGGCGCGGGCCGCCGCGGCCTGCACTTCGGCCAGGCACTCGGCCTCGTACTGTTGGCGCAGGGTGTCGGAGTACAGGCCGCGATCGGCCAGATAGGCCTCGAAGCGCGGGCGTGGGTCGAACTGCTTCCAGTGCTCGGCCAGTGCCTGGTCGCGGTACACCTCGGCGCTGTCGGACGTGTTGTGGTCCACGACACGGTAGGTGACGGCCTCGATCAGCGTCGGACCCTCTCCGGCGCGTGCGCGATCCACCGCCTCGCGGGTCTTCTGGTACATGGCCAGTACGTCGTTGCCGTCGACCCGCTCGCCGGGCAGGCCGTGGGCCAGTGCCTTGTGGGCGAAGGTGGGCGCGGCGTGCTGGCGGTGTGCCGGCGTCGAGATGGCCCACTGGTTGTTGTGTACCACTACCACCAGCGGCGCCTTGAACACGGCGGCGAAGTTGAGCGCGTCGTGGAAGTCGCCTTCGCTGGTCGACCCCTCGCCGGTGAAGGCCAGGGTCACGATGTCGCGGCCGTTGAGCTTGTCGGCCATGGCCGAGCCGGCGGCATTCAGCACGTTGGTGCCCAGAATGACGCCATAGGGCGTGAAGGTGACGCCGGGCGGCGTGTCGAGCGGCAGGTGTTCGGCGACGGTCTCGGGCGCCCCGCCGCGCAGGATGGCCAGCGTGCGGTCCATCGGCACGCCCCAGTACAGGTGCGCCGCAAACTGCCGGTAGGACGGAAAGCACCAGTCGCCGTCCCGCAGCGCCGCGGCGGCGCCCAGGCCCACCGCCTCCTCGTAGGTGGACTGCGCGGTCACGCTCAGCTCGCCGCGCCGCTGCATGCGGATGGTGTGCGTCTCGTAGGCGCGTGTGAGCACCAGCGTGCGGTACATGCGCAGCAAGGTGGCATCGTCGAGGTCCGGTGGCTGCCCCAGCAGCGTGCCATCGGGTGCCTGGATGCGAAAAAAGGTCTCGTCGGGGGCCTGTTCGGCCCACTTGTGCTGTCCCATCGGTGCCTCCTCTACTGCCGGCCCGAACGACCGGCCGGCCTATAATGCCATCGACTAATCCATCGCCCCCGGGCATCGACCCGGGGCATCGACCCCGGGGGCGGCGTCCGTGCCGCGCCATCTGACCAAAGGACCCACCATGATCGAGTCGCCGCTGTTACCGCACCTGGACGCCTACATCGACGGTCGCTGGACCAAGCCGGCCTCGGGCAAGACCTTCAAGGTCATCAATCCGGCCACCGGCGATCACCTGGCCGACGTGGGCTCGCTGAGCCGCGACGAAGTGGTCGCCGCCATCGAGTCGTCCAAGGCGGCGCTGCGCACGCCGTCGAGTTTCGAGCAGCGCCACGCCTGGCTGACCGGCATTGCCGACGCCCTGCGCGAGCACCGTGAGGAGATCGGCCGCATCCTGTGCCTCGAGCACGGCAAGACCTGGAAGGAAGGCGCCGCCGAGGCCGACTACGCGGCCGGGTTCTTCGCCTACTGTGCCGAGCACCTGGACCTGCTCAAACCCCGCACGCTGGACGAGAAGCCGCGCGGCTGCAGCTGGACCGTGCAGTACCGCCCGGCCGGCGTGGTGGGCCTGATCGTGCCGTGGAATTTCCCCATCGGCATGATCGCCAAGAAACTGTCGGCCGCCATTGCCGCCGACTGCGCCAGCATCATCAAGCCGGCTTCCAAGACGCCGCTGACCATGCTGGCGCTGTTCACGTTGCTCGATCGGGTGGTCAAGCTGCCGGCCGGGCGCGTCAACCTGGTGATGGGGTCGGCCGGCATGATCGGCGACACGCTGCTGAGCCACCCGGATGTGGCGGTGGTGAGCTTCACCGGTTCGACCGAGGTCGGCCGCGAGCTGATCGAGAAGAGCGCGCCGCAGGTCAAGCGCCTGACGCTGGAGCTCGGCGGCAACGCGCCGTTCATCGTGTTCGAGGATGCCGACCTCGACCACGCCGCCGATCAGCTGATGGCCAGCAAGTTCCGTGGCAACGGCCAGACCTGCGTGTGCGCCAACCGCGTGTACGTGCAGCGTTCGGTGGCCGACGCGTACCTGGAGAAGGTTGTCGAGCGGGTCAAGAAGCTCAAGCTGGGCAACGGCATGGAGGCGGATACCGACATCGGTCCGCTGGTCGACCGCGCCGGTTACGAGAAGGTGCGCCAGCACGTCGAGGACGCCGTGGCCAAGGGCGCGCAGCTGTTGGTCGGCGGTGGCGCCAAGCCGCTGGATGCGGAGTGGGGCGGTTTTCATCCGCCGACGGTGGTGCGCGGGGTGACGCGCGACATGGCCTGCTGGCGCGAGGAGACCTTCGGCCCGCTGGTGCCGGTGGCGGAGTTCGACGGCGAGGCCGACGTGCTGCAGATGGCCAACGATACCGAGTTCGGCCTGGCCGCCTATGTGTTCACGCGTGACGAGGCGCTCGCCCAGCGCGTCATCGGCGGCCTGCAGTTCCAGCACGTGGGCTGGAACACCGGCTCCGGGCCGACGCCGGAGGCGCCGTTCGGCGGCATCAAGCAGTCCGGCTTCGGCCGCGAGGGCGGCGCCGAGGGCATTTACGAGTTCGCCGAGGCACAGACCGTGCCCCGCGGCGCCTGAGCAGGCGTCGGCGGTTCGCCGTGTGGTCGTCATGGCCGGCGCCGTCGGGCGCCGGCCATGCGGCGTGCGCGGTACCAGTTTGTTCATCCCGGGTGCAGCATGACTGAGCGTTTCACCGGCACCGACCGTTACGTTGCCACCGAAGAGCTGACCCTGGCGGTCAACGCGGCCATCACCCTGCAACGCCCGCTGCTGATCAAGGGCGAGCCGGGCACCGGCAAGTCCATGCTGGCGGTGGAGGTGGCGCGGGCGCTGGGCAGGCCGCTGATCGAGTGGCACATCAAGTCCACCACCAAGGCCCAGCAGGGGCTGTACGAATACGACGCGGTGGCGCGCCTGCGCGACTCGCAGCTGGGCGACGCGCGGGTGCACGACATCCGCAACTACATCGTCCAGGGCAAG
>NZ_JBFJTF010000161.1:0-4710 GCF_041625615.1 Immundisolibacter sp.
CGGCGACCAGGGCGCCCGCGCCCTGCTGCAGCGACACGCCGCCGACGTGCGGGAAATCGCTGTGGATGACCCCGGAATCCTGCACGACGTCGACACCCCAACCGACCTGTCGGAAACAACCGCGCGCGCATTGACCCCCGTCCCCCGCGCCCCCGCCGACCGATGCCGATCATCCTACGCATTTGGGCCCGCACACATCACGCGGTATCCTTGGAAGTTCTGCCGTTTTGCACGAACGGTCGGCTGCGTGTCTGATCGGCCTCCGCTGGCTCGTTATCCGGCACCGGCCCGGTTTGGCCCTGACAAGACCCGAACGGGCGCTCCAGGGTTGTTTTCAGTCATGTCATCGCAATCCACCCGGAGGCTAGATATTTCCGCTATCGATCCTCACATGTGTCTCACCCGTAACCGGCGACGCGCGCCGGTATCGCTCCAATGGACAAGGAAAGCCATGTTCAAGAAAACCTCCTGCGCCGTGGGCACGCTTGCCCTGTGCGGCCTGCTGAACACCGCGACCGCCGCTGACATTGCCGCCGGCACCGTCATCAATGTCGACAACATCGACCAGGTCAAATCCCAGACCTTCGAAGGCCGCCCCCTGTCGGATTTGATCCTGCCCACGCAGGAAAAAATGATTCGCGAGTTTGGGCTGCAGATGCGCCTGCGGGCGAGCGAGGAGCTGCCCATCGATCCGCGGCTGGTCTCCGCCACCGAGGAACACGCGGGCAAGGTGACGCTGGACGACAAGAACCGCCTCCAGAACTTCGTCACCGGCATGCCGTTCGCGAACATCGACGCCAACAACCCGGCCGACGGCATCAAGCTGGCCTACAACTTCATGCGCGGGCCGTGGTTTGCCGACGTCGTTGACTACAACCCGATGTATTTCGCGCTGATCAACGGCCAGAAGGGCTTCGAGCGTGAGCAGCACTGGCGCTTTGCCCGCTACCTGGCCAACGGCGCGCTGAATCCCGCCCTGGCCGACCCGAGCGGTGAAGTGGCCAAGTACGAAGTGGTTCTGAACAAGTACCCCAACGATTCGCGCGGTCTGGGCGTGCTGACCATCCAGTACACCGACGCCCGCCTGCCGGACGTGTACGCCTACGTGCGCAGTGTGCGGCGCGTGCGGCGCCTGTCCAGCAACGCCTGGGCGGACCCGCTGTCCTCGACCGACCTGCTGAATGACGAATCCTTCGGCATGAACCTGGATCCGTCCTGGTACGAGGACTGGAAACTGCTGGGCAAGCGCTGGATGCTGGCCTCGGTTCACTCCACCGTGGAAGTGCCCGCCGAAGGTGATGAGCGCTTCCCGATGATTGACATGAGCAAGGCGCCCTACTGGAACATCCTGGACGACTGGGAGCCGCGCGAAGTGTATGTGGTGGAAGGCAAGCCCGGTCGCGGCCACCTGCTCAACCGCAAGGTGCAGTACTACGACGCCAACCTGTACGCGCCGATGCTGCACTGGCAGGAGTTCTACGACCGGAAGAACGAGCTGTGGCGCATCGAGAACTGCAACTATCGTCCGACCAAGCGTAACGACGGCTCCATGGCGCCAACCGTGACCTATGTACCGGTCTACGACCTGCAGCGCCTGCACGCCACCATCGTGTTCGCCAACCCGGAAGGTCGCTTCAACTACGAAGGTGCCAAGGCGTCGGAATTCAGCCCGCAGGCCATTCCGCGTCTGATCAACTAAGGCAAGATCGCGCCGGCCTTGCGTCGGCGCACTCGACCGCGGGGACGTTCGCCGTCCCCCCAGCGCCCGCAGGCCTGACCGTCTGCGGGCGTTTTTTTGTCCGGCGCCCGGCCGCGGCCAATGCTAAGGTTCACGCACACGGCACGAACGAGGAAAATGCGTGGACATGTCGCTGCGGACCGCCAATACAGCCGCCGCCTGCGTGACCCCGGCCACCTTCGCGCATGCCCGGGTCACCGGCGCCCCCTCGAAGGCCGGCATCACACCCCCGAACCTTCGCAAGACCACCTGACATGCCCCGTCCCCCTCGGTTGCTGGACCTGATCGGCGCGCTGGTGGGCACGCCATCGGTCAGCAGCTTCGAACGCGGCCTGGACCACGGCAACCGCGCCGTCATCAACTTGCTGGCCACCTGGCTCGAGGACCTGGGGTTCCGGGTCCAGATCCAGGATCTCGACACCGACCCTGCCAAGGCCAACCTGATCGCCACACTCGGCGCGGGCGAGGACGGCCTGGTGCTCGCCGGCCATACCGACACCGTGCCCTGCGAACCGGCGCTGTGGCAACGAGATCCGTTCACGCTGCACGAAGCGGACAACCGGCTGTACGGACTCGGCACCGCAGACATGAAGGCCTTTCTGGCACTGGCTATCGAAGCCGCGCGTGACCTGCGCGCCGCCGACCTGAAACGCCCACTGGTGCTGCTGGCCACCGCCGACGAGGAAAGCGGCATGCTCGGTGCACGCCGGCTGGCCGAAGCCGGCCGCGCGCTCGGCCGGCACTGCATCGTCGGCGAGCCTACCGGCCTGAAACCCATCCGTCAGCACAAGGGGATCTTCGACGAGCGGATCCGAGTGGTTGGCCGCAGCGGCCACAGCAGCGATCCCACGCTCGGCAACAGCGCACTCGAGGGCATGCATGACGTCATCGGTGCGCTACTGGCCTGGCGCACCGAGCTGCAGAAGGCACACCGCGACGCCGCATTCCACGTGCCGGTACCGACGCTCAACCTCGGCCACATCCACGGTGGCGACAACCCCAACCGGATTTGCGGCGCCTGCGAGCTGACACTGGACCTGCGCCCGGTGCCGGGCTTGTACACCGCCGCCCTGCGCGAGGCACTGCACCCGCGCGTGCGGGCCGCGCTGGCGCCGCGAGGGCTCAAGGTGGAGTTCGAAGCCATCTTCGACGGCCTGCCCCCCATGGTCACACAGGCCGACGCACACATCGTGCGCCTGGCAGAGCAGCTCAGCGGCGCTCCCGCCGGGGCCGCCGCGTTCGGCACCGAAGGCCCCTATTTCAATGCGCTCGGCTGCGAAACGGTGATCCTGGGGCCTGGAAACATTGAACAGGCGCACCAACCAGACGAATATCTGGCGCTCGACCGCCTCACACCCACCGTCGAACTGCTTAAACAGGCCATCTCGCGCATCTGCCAATAACACACCCGGTGTGCCGTCACCGGCAGCCGTGCCCACCACGGCTGCGGTCCATCAACCGTGCCCGCCCCACGCCAACCCTCTTACCTCCCACAAGAAAACCGAGGAATCACACCCATGTCGTCCACCCCAACCGTCAGCGACATCATCGATCAGCGGCCCCTGTCTGGCGTGCAATGGTGGGTATTGGCCCTGTGTACCCTGGTGGTGCTGCTCGATGGTTTCGACGTGCAGGCCGCCGCCTTCACCGGCCCGGCCATCGCGGCCGCCTGGGATATCGACCGGGCCCACATGGGGCCCGTGTACGCGGCGGGACTGGCCGGCATGGCGGTGGGCGCGTTGTTGCTTGGCCCACTTGGCGACCGCTATGGCCGGCGCCCGGCACTGCTGCTGAGTGTGCTTGCGTTCGGCGGATTCACGCTGCTGACGGCCTGGGCACAGAACTTCGAACAGCTGGTGGTCATGCGCGCCCTGACCGGCATGGGGCTCGGCGGCGCCCTGCCGAACACAACAGCCCTGATGAGCGAATACGCCCCCCGTCGACAGCGCAACCTGTGCATTGCCATCACCTTCCTGGGCATTCCGCTGGGCGGCATCATCGGCGGCGTGCTGGCCAGCTGGCTGCTGCCGCGCTTCGGCTGGCCTTCCGTCTACATCGTCGGTGGCCTGGCCCCGCTGGCGCTGCTGCCGCTGCTGTGGCGCGTGCTGCCGGAGTCGATCGCCTTCCTGGTGACCCGCCGCAATCTGACCGAGGCCGCCGCCATCCTGCGCCGGATCGACCCGGATGCCGCGCTGCCGGCGCCCACAGGCGGACAGGATGCTCCCGCTGAACGGTTTCCCGTGCGCACACTGTTCGCCCCCGGCTATGCCGGCGACACCCTCAAGCTATGGGCGACCTTCTTCACCAACCTGATCGCCATCTATTTTCTCATCAGCTGGATTCCCACCCTCGTGGTGGAAGCCGGCTTCGCCATCACCTACGCCACCTGGGCCACGGTGGCGCTGAATCTGGGTGGCGCCATCGGCCCGCTGTTGCTGGCGCACCTGACGGCCCGACGCGGCACGCGCCACATGCTGCCGGCCGCGCTGCTGCTGGCCGCGCTGAGCGTGGTGGTCACCGGACGCGTGCACCACTCGCTACCACTGCTGCTGACGCTGGTGTTCTGCTGCGGGTTCTTCTCGTTCGGCGCACAGATCAGTCTGAACGCCCTCACCGCGTACATCTACCCCACCCATGCCCGCTCCACCGGTGTCGGCTGGGCGCTGGGCATCGGCCGCATCGGATCCATCCTGGGTCCGCTGGTCGGCGGCCTGCTGTTGCAGATGAAGCTCGGCCTGGCGAACTATTTCTTGACCTTCAGCACGCTGCTGATCGCCGCCGCGCTCTCTGCCTTCACCATCCGGCGGCACCAGCCGCCGGCGTAAAGGCTCGCCGCCGCGCAGACAGGCCATCCGGCACGGAAGCATCCGCGCGGCAGGACGCCGGTTCTGCTGAGAATCGGCGAGCTGTCGTCGCGACGCTGCCCCGGCGCTTAGAAACGGTCCGGTTGGCGGTCCGGACGCAGCACGCCC
>NZ_JBFJTF010000162.1:0-4627 GCF_041625615.1 Immundisolibacter sp.
ATTCGTGCTTGCCGTAGACCTGGTCGACAAAGAAGTGGCCGAGCACCGTGTCGCCCTGCATTGCCTGCCAGACCCTCGGGCGGGAGTTGTAGACGCGGGTGTCCGACGCCTGCTCGATGGCCTTGCGCTGGGCGGCGGTGAGCGTCACCGAGTGCGGCTCGTAGCGGTCGGCGGCCGGAAACAGCACGCGCTGTGCCTGCTCGACGGACAGGTATTGCGCGGCATGGACCACGATCGGGGCCAGCAGCGCCGGCGCAACCAGCCATGGAGAGGACGGGGATGCCATGCGGGGCTCCGGGGTCAGACGTTGTAGCGCAGGCGCAACCGGGCGTCCTGCTGGGTGTTCTCGATCGGGCGCAAGCCGGTGTCGTCCTGTCCCGAAACGGTCTCGCCGCCACCGGTCAGGTATGACCGTCCGGGCAGCGCGGATGGACGGGGGGCGGCCGCCGCGGTACAGGGGGAGGCCGGCGTGCCGTGCCCGAAGCCGAAGGCGGTGGTCAGGCCGAGCGGGGCCAGCGCCGGTCTCAGAAAATTGTATTGCAACCGTGTCTCCACGCCCGGCACGCGCGGTTTGTGGCGGTCGATCGGCGGGCAGGCGGTGTGCGCCTGCGGCGGCAGCGTACCGGTCAGGCGATCGGTGGGGGGCGCAGGATGGGCGAGCGGCATGCTTGATGACCGGTACAAATAATAATAATTCGCATTAGCCAGTCTGAGTATGGTCAAGGCCGCCGGGCCTGGCAAGGGGCGGGACCCCGGCCCGGCCCGCGTGGGCAGGCCACACTCGCCAGCGCCGGGCAGGCACCCGATAATTGACGCCAGACCGTCACACGCCGAGCGCCGTCGCAATCCGCTGCGGCGCCCGCATCAGGGGACACATGAAACTCTGGCGATTGCTTCTGATACCTGCGCTGGTGCTGCTGCTGGGCGCGTTGGCGCTCGGCCTGCTGCACGATCCCAAGCGCATACCGTCACCGCTGATCGGCAAGCCGTTGCCGACCATGACGGGCGAGACCCTGGACGGACGCCCGGTGGATCTGGCCACGGCCGGGCAGGGCGGACCGATGCTGATCAACGTCTGGGCTTCGTGGTGCGAGTCGTGCGCGGTGGAGCATCCGGTGGTGGTGGAGGCGTCGCGCCGGTTCGGGGACCGGGTCGCCTTCATCGGCCTCAACTACCGCGACGAGCGCGCGCCTGGCCAGGCCTGGCTCGACCAGCGCGGCAATGCCTATCGCTGGTCGTTCTACGACCCGGAAGGCCGTGCCGGCCTCGAGCTGGGCATCTACGGCGTGCCGGAGACCTTTTTCGTGGCGCCGGACGGCACGCTGCTGGCCAAGCACGTGGGTCCGCTCGACGCTGCCACGCTGCGCGACTACCTGTCGCGCCTGTTCGGGGTCAGCTGATGCGCGGCCTGTGGTGGGTGCTGGTGGTTTTGTGGTTGCCATGCGCGTGGGCCGAAACGGTCAGCGAGGATCCACGCCAGCGGCAGGTGCTGGAGATCGCCGAGCAGTTGCGTTGCGCGGTGTGCCAGAACCAGTCGGTGGCGGAATCGCAGGCCGAGCTGGCGCTGGACATGCGCCGTACCATCGCCGAGCAACTGGCGGCCGGACGCAGCGAGGCCGAAATCATTGCTTACTTCCGCGACCGCTACGGTGACTTCGTGCTGATGCGCCCACCGGCGCACGGCTCGGGCGCGCCGCTGTGGTGGGCGCCGCTGGGCCTGCTGGCGCTGGCCGGCGCGGGCGCGTTTTTTTATCTGCGCCGGCGCATCGGCAGGGAGGGCGACGCATGAGTGCGATCATTCTGGTGGGGCTGCTGTCGCTGGTGGCGGTCGCCTGCCTGGTGCTGCGCCTGCCGGCGCCGGCGGCTGCGGCGGGCACGGCCGGCGGGCGTCGCGCGCAGATCGAGGACAGTCTTGCCGAACTGGCGCGTGCCCGGGCGGAAGGCGTGATCGACGCCGCCAGCTTCGACGACGAGCGCCAGCGCCTGCAGGCCGAGCTGAGCCAGCTGCCGGCGGACGATGACGCCGTCCCGGCGCGTCCGGCGCGCACCTGGTGGCCGTTTGCACTGGCGGTGCTGGTCCTGCTGCCGCTGGCCAGCGGCAGTCTGTACCTGTTTCTGCAGGGACCCTTCTGGCAGGCGCTGGACGCCTCCCGCGCCGGTCCGGCCGCAACGTCGCCGGTAGACCCGGCCGCCATGGTCGCCAGTCTGGAAGCGCGTCTGGCAGCCAACGGTGACGACGTGGAGGGCTGGAAACGCCTCGGGCGGTCCTATGTGGTGCTGGGCCGCCCGGACGATGCCCGGCGCGCCTATGACCGGGCCGCGGCGCTGGCGCCGGATGACATGGCTATCCTGGAGGGCTATGCGGCGGTGGCGGAAGACGCGCCACCGCCGGCGATTGCCGCCATGATCGAGCGCCTGGAACAGGCGGCGCTGGCGGCGCCGCAGGATCCGGCTGCCTGGGTGCGGGCCGGCTTTGCCCGCGCGGCGCGTGGCGACCGGGCCGGCGCCCGCGATGCCTATGCCCGGGCGCACGAACTCGACCCGCAGCGCCCGGAGGTGCTGGCCGCCTACGCCGCCAGCGCCTATGCGTTGAACCCGCGCGCGCCCAGCGACGAGGCGGTGGCGGCGTACCGCAAGCTGATTGCGCTGCAGCCGGACAATGCCTCGGCGCTGTGGGTGCTGGGGCAGGCGGCGCAGCTGGCCGGCCGCCCGGACGAGGCCCGGGATTACTGGCAGCGCCTGCTCGAGCGCCTGCCGGAAGGCGAGCCGCTGCGGGCCCAGGTGCAGCGCGTGCTGGAAGGAACGGCGCCGCCCGGCGGCCCGTGACGCCGGAACCGCCGCTCCGCACGCGGCGCGCGCAGCGTTGGGTTCAGTCGCGTGGCGCCAGGCGCAGCACGCGATTGGCGCGCGATTCGGCCAGGTAGAGGCTGCCGTCCGGCAGCAGCACGATGCCCTGTGGCTGGCGCAGGTGGCGCGCGATGGTGCGGTGGCGACCGTCCACGATATGCACCAGGCGGCCACTGCGCACCCGGCTGATGACCGCCCACAGGCTGCCGTCGGCCGGGCAGGCGAGGCGGTCGATGTTGTCCAGGTCGTCGGCCAGCACCTCGAGCCCCTGCGGGCCATAGGCGACGATACGGCCGCGGCCGCTTTCGGCGATGCCGATACGGCCGTCCGGCAGGTTGCACAGGCTCTCGGGCTTGTTCAGGCCTTCCACCAGAACCGCCGGTTCGGCGTCGTCGCGCAAGACCCACAATCGCCCCTCCGGCACGTTCTGCGCGACGACCAGGCTGCCGTCGGGGCGCCGTAGCAATCCCTCCGGGCGCTGCATGCGTGCCAGCACCCGCAGACGGGCCGTGTCGCGGTTGTAGGCCATCACGCGGCCGTCGTCCTCGGCCTCGCTGACGGTCAGGATGCGGTCCTCCACGAGCAGCCCGTCCGGTTCGCCGAAGTCGCCGAACACCAGCTTCGGACGCGTGTCCGTCAAGCGCACCAGCGCGCCCGGGATGGTTGCCTGCGTGACGTAGCGCAATGCGCCGTCGTCATCCAGCGCCAGGCTGTTGGGCCGTGACAGAGGAATGGTCTCGGTGATATGCCAGTGGCGATGCAGGTGCATCGGCCAGCGGATGCCGTAAACCAGTCCGGCGAACAGCCCAAGGGCGATCCCCAGGCCGATCAGGCGCAAGCGGCGGGCACGTTTGGCGGAGCGACGGCGGTCATGGCGCGAGCGTCGCTCGCGGGTGCGGGTGGTCATGGCAAGGTCGGTTGGCCGTAGGTCGGCCGGCAACGATACCCGCTATTGCGTGGCACGGCCTACCGGCGCTCCGTCTGTAACGGCCTGCCGGTGATCGTACGGCGTGCGCCAGCGTCTGGCGCACAGGGCGCCCCGTCCGTGTGGGAATGAAGGCCTGTCTTTGAAGCGGCCGCTTGCGCACGAGGTTGGCGCGTGGCCGAAGGACGCCGGCGGCGGGACGTTGCGTCCCGCCGCCGGTAAGCACGCTACCGGTCAGTTCTGGACGGACGCGCCCGCCGAGCCGCCGGCGCCGGCTTCAGCGCCGCCCGTGCCGGCGGCAGCGCCCCCCGACATCGACCCACCGGCACCGGCTTCGACGCCTCCAGCACTGGCTCCCGCACCGCCGGACACCGAGCCGCCGGCCTGGCCGGAGCCACCGGTGCTGGCACCAGCCGAGGCGCCACCGGTGGCCGAGCCTTGAGCGCTGCCGGCAGCGCCCGCTGCCGTGTTGGCCGCACCGCTCGCCGTGCCACGGGCCTGACCCGCTGCCGAACGGGCTGTTCCGGCGGCCTCGCGGGTGGTCTGGGTGGCGGCATCGCGGGTCGCATTCACCGCTCCCGTCGGTATGCCGGCACCGACGCTTCCGCTGGCACCGGCGTCTGCACCGGCACCGACCTGTGGTGTGGCGCCGACACCCACGCCACCGCTCGCACCGGCACCGACCTGTGGTGTGGCGCCGACACCCACGCCACCGCTGGCACCGGCACCTGCACCGGCGCCGACCTGTGGTGTGGCGCCGACACCCACGCCACCGCTGGCACCGGCACCTGCACCGACCTGTGGCATGGCGCCGACACCGACACCACCGCTGGCACCGACGCCTGCGCCGGCACC
>NZ_JBFJTF010000163.1:0-4406 GCF_041625615.1 Immundisolibacter sp.
GCGATCGCCGTGGGTCGTCGCGTCAGGGCGCCTGGCCGACGTTGATCCGGTCGCCGGGGTCGATCATCAGAAAGCGGCTCGGGCCGGCGCCGGTGGGGATGTTGGAGTAGGCGGTCCACAGGTTGCCGTTGCGCCGGTCGAACGTGATCATGCGCAGGTAGCCCATGTCGCTGGGCAGCGGATACACGGCGAAGCTGCGGTCGTCCGGGTCGAAGCGGTAGATCACGTCCGCGTTGCTGGTGCCGATCCAGATCACCCGGCGCCACGGATCCCACACCGCGCTGTAGGCCGCATTGTTGGGGTCGGGCATCATCACCCGTGCCAGTTCGGTGTCGGACGTGCTGTCATAGATCAGCAGTTCGCCGGTGCCGAACAGCGGCACGTACAGCACGTCCTGGTCATCCAGCGCCATGCGCCGCGGGCCGGCGCCCTGCGCCAGCGGCAGGTAGACATCGACCTTGCCGGTTTCCGTGTTGACGGCGCCGACGCCGCCGGACAGCTGCGAGAACCACACGCGCTTGCCGTCACGCGTGATCACGGCGCCGTAGAGCGCGGCGTGCAGGGCCGACTGGTCGTCGCGCCGCGGCGTGTCGACCATCACCGCCTCGCCGGTCCGCGGGTCCAGGCGCGCCATGCGGTTGCTGCCGATCAGCGTGAACCAGTAGCGCCCTTGGGTGTCCGGCGTGGCGTAGAACTGGTAGTTGTAGGCGACGTCGTGCGCCATTTCGTAGGTGCCGAACTTGTCGAACAGCTGCCACTTTTCGGTCCTGGGATCGAAGCGGCCGACCACGCCCTGCTCCAGCATGGTGATCCAGAAGTCGCCGTCCGGCGTGTCGACGATGGTGTGCGGCCCGGTGGGCCCGTCGTAGGGCACCGGGTAGGGCTTCTGTTCGCCGGTTCGCGGATCGACCCGCAGCAGCCGGTTGTGCTGCAGGTCGGCGCCCCACAGGTACGGTGACTCGGGCGTGAGGCCGACCTCGCGGACGAAGGAATCCTGTGGCAGCTGGATTTCCCGCATCAGGGTGTGCGCCGTCACGCCGAGCGGCGCGCCGTAGTCGAACTGCGTCAGTTGGTCGAAGCGTGTGGGCAGGTGTTTGGCCAGAAAGGCCGAGATCTGCGCCTCGTCGTGCGCATCGAAAAAGCCGGCCGCCGGGTCGAGCACGTTCTTGAAGTCCATGCGCGTCGGGTCGTACAGGGTCTGGTCGGGCCCGATCTGCACGAACTTCACGCGCATGTAGTCGATCATGGCCTTCCAGGCCACCTGCTTCTCGGCCTCGCTCTTGCCGTCCAGCATGCGCGAGTAGTGCTGCATCTTTTCCGACGGCAACTGATGGCAGCCGGTGCATTGCAGCACTGTGTTGGCACGCGCCAGGTCGTCGGCGCCGGTGCGTGGCAGCCAGCCCGAAGGCGGCACCTGGTCAGCCAGGTTGTCGGCGGTGGTCAGGCGAATCTGGGCGCTGTCGCCGGCCGGAACCGTGACGGTCTCGAAGCCGAGCTTGCGCACGGTCAGTCGTGTTCCCGCCGCCTGCGCCGGAAAGGCGAAGCGCCCATCGGGGGTGGTGAACATGGTGTAGGTGGAGTCGCCGACCGCCAGCTGCGGTGGCGCCAGCTTGATCATGGCCTGCGCCACGGGCTGGCCGGAGGCGTCGAGTACCTGCCCTTCCAAGGCAAAGGCGGCGGCGGGCATCAAAAGCACCGCCGCCGCCAGCCTCCGTACATGCCGGCCGCGGCCGGTGGCAGCTGCTGCCATTCTCTCCTCCATCGCGCGGTGCCGTGGCCGTCTGCGCGGCGCTTCGTGCAGGCGCCCGAATCTAATACAGAGCGTTCGTTAAGGCAACGCGGCGTCGCGCCGCTGGCTGCTGCAGGGCGGCGGTCGGGAGGGGGTGGGACTGGCGGCCAGGAGCCGGCCGCCAGCCGCTGCGGGCAGCGTCAGGCGGCGCGATCGCGCCGTGCCGGCGTGGTGTAGCTGGCGAGCAGCTCGGTCTGGCGCGCGAGGGTTCGCTCGACGTTGGCTTCCTTGATGTGCCCGAATCCGCGCATCTGTTGCGGCAGGCTGGCGATTTCGATCGCCAGGGCGTGGCTGTCGTGGTCGAGGCCGGCCAGCAAGGTGTCGACCGTGGTGGCGTAATCCTCGATCAGGCGCCGCTCCATGCGCCGCTCGGCGGTGTGGCCGAACGGATCGAGCAGCGTGCCACGCAGGAACTTGAGCTTCGCCAATCCCCGCATCAGCGGCAGTATCCAGCCGCCGTATTCGCGCTTCTGCAGCTCGCCGCTGACCGGGTCGCGGCGCGCCAGCAGCGGCGGTGCCAGGTGAAAGCGCAGGCGCGTGTCGCCGGTGAAGGTCTCGCGCAGCTTGGCCAGGAACTCGCCGTTGGTATACAGGCGCGCCACCTCGTACTCGTCCTTGTAGGCGAGCAGCTTGTAGAAGTTGTGCGCCACCGCCTCGGCCAGGCCCGACAGGCCCTTGGCGCGTTCGCGCTCCGCCTGCTGTACACGCTCGACCAGTGCCTGGTAGCGCGCCGCGTAGGCGGCGTTCTGGTAGGCGGTGAGGTCTTCGACGCGCCGGGCGACCAGCGTTGGCAGGTCGGGTGCGAACGGCTCCACCGGCCCGCTGTGCTGGGCGGCGGCAATGTCCTCCACCTGGCGCGGGTGTACCGCGTACAGCCGGCCCCAGCGGAAGATGCTGGTGTTGCCGTCCACGGACACGCCGTTCAGTTCGATGGCGCGCTCGATGGCGGCCGGTGACAGCGGCAGCAGGCCACGCTGGCAGGCGTAACCGAGCAGGAACATGTTGGCGCCGATGGCGTCACCGATCAGCTGGCGCGACAGGCGCGTGGCGTCCACGAAGTGGGCGTTGCCGTCGCCGCAGAAGTCGCCGACCGCGTATTTCAGGTCCTGACCCGGCAGGGCCAGGTCAGGGCGGCGGGTGAAGTCGCCGGTCATCTGCTCGTAGGTGTTGACCACGGCCGCCGTGTGGCCGGCGCGCGCCTTGGCCAGCACTTTCTCGCTGGCGCAGGTGACCAGGTCCGGGCCCAGCAGCAGGTCGGCGTTGCCGTCGCCCACCCGCGCCGCGTGCAGGGCGTCCGGCTGCTCGGCGATCTGCAGGTGGCTGAACACCGAGCCGAATTTCTGCGACAGGCCGGTGTCGTCCAGGGTCAGGGCGTGGCGGCCCTCCATGTGCGCGGCGGTGGCCAGCAGCTGGCTCACGGTGACCACGCCCATGCCGCCGATGCCGGCGATCAGCATGGCAAACGCGCCGTCACGTTGCGGCTGGGCCGGGTCCGGCAGGCCGGCCAGCAGGTCGGCCGGCACCGCGCTGCCGCGCCGGCGCGCCAGGCTGCCGCCGTGGACGGTGACGAAGCTCGGGCAGAAGCCCTTCACGCACGAGTAGTCCTTGTTGCAGGCGGACTGGTCGATGGCGCGCTTGCGGCCGTATTCGGTCTCCAGCGGCAGCACGGACAGGCAGTTGGATTTGACCGAGCAGTCACCGCAGCCCTCGCACACGCGGTCGTTGATGAACACCCGCTTGTCCGGTTCGGCCAGCGTGCCGCGCTTGCGCCGGCGGCGCTTCTCGGTGCCGCAGGTCTGCTCGTAGATCAGCACCGACACGCCGGGGTATTCGCGCAGCTCGCGCTGCACCGCGTCGAGCTGGTCGCGATGGTCCAGCGTGGTGCCCTCGGCGAGGTCGCGGCGGTGGAACTTCTCCGGCCCGTCCGAGACCACGGCGATGCGCTGCACACCCTCGCCGTGCAGCTGGTGGGTGATCTGCGCCACGCTGATCGGGCCGTCCACCGGCTGGCCGCCGGTCATGGCCACGGCGTCGTTGTAGAGAATCTTGTAGGTGATGTTGACGCCGGCGGCGACCGCCTGGCGGATGGCCAGCAGGCCGGAGTGGTAGTAGGTGCCGTCGCCGAGGTTGACGAACACGTGCTTGAGGTCCGTGAACGGCGCCAGGCCGACCCAGCTGACGCCTTCGGCGCCCATGTGGGTCCAGGTCTTGGTGTTGCGCTCCATGCGCTGGGCCAGGAAGTGGCAGCCGATGCCGGCCAGCGCCACGCTGCCGTCGGGTACGCGGGTGCTGGTGTTGTGCGGGCAGCCGGAGCAGAAATACGGCGTGCGCTGGAACTTGGCCTGGTAGCCGGTGCTGCGCTCGCGCTGGCCGTCCAGCAGTGCCAGGCGGGCGTCGAGTCCGGCCTGCGGCGCCAGCGCGCCGACCCGGGCGGCCAGGGCCCGGGCGATCAGCCGCGGCGTGAGCTCGCCGTGGTCGGCGAACTGCAGCTCGCCGTCGGCGGTCCGCTTGCCGTGTACGCGCGGGCGGCGTCCGTCCGGCAGGGCGAACAGCAGGTCCTTGATCTGGCTCTCGAGGATGGGGCGGCCTTCCTCGACGATGAGCAGCTGCTCCAGAC
>NZ_JBFJTF010000164.1:0-4317 GCF_041625615.1 Immundisolibacter sp.
ACCTTCAGCGCCCGCTGGGCGGACAGGTCCTTGCCGTAATCGCGCTTCGGATCGACCAGCGTGTGGGTGAGACAGATGTCCTCGTCGCGGCAGTATTCCCAGTAGCGGATGGCGTTGTCGGCAAACGCCCTGTCCCGGTGGCCCAGCACGTGCGGGGCAATCACCGCCGCGTCGGTGACAAAGGCGTTCATGAAGTCCGGCAGGCGGCCCATCAGGCCGTAGGTCGCTTCCTTGCGCGCCGACTCGCCGCGCAGGCGCTGCTGCACCTGGTCCCAGGTGCGCGCCGGCAGGAAGGAATTGCTGACCGGCCGGCCATCCTTCGGCGAAGGGTAGGTGTAGTCGGCCTGCAGGTCCGGCTGGTGGAAGGCGTCGTAGTGCGCGCCGATGCTGGCGAGGATGCCGGCCAGCGGCACGTGGCGGGTGACGTCCGCCACGCGTTCCCCGCCGATGTACAGCGCGCGGTCGTCACGAAGGCTCGCAATGTACTGCGCGCCGGTGCGTATGCCCATGAGCGGCCCCTCCTCCCTCACCGGCCTTCGCTGCGAGACCGTGGCGGAGGGTTTTAGCCCGTGGCAGCCCCCTGACGCAAGCGGTACGTGCCTGCCTCAGCCACCGAGCCAGAGTGCCGCGCGATAGGCGACGAACGCCGCCAGATACGCCAGGGCAAACAGGTAGCCGGCCGTCAGGGCGGCGACGCGCCAGCTGTTGGTCTCGCGACGGATGACCGCCAGGGTGCTCAGGCACTGCGGCGCGAACACATACCAGACCAGCAGCGACAACGCCGTGGCAAGGCTCCAGTCCTGGGCGATCAGCGGCGTCAGCGTGCCGACCGTGTCCTCGCCGGCCGCCGACAGGGCGTAGACCGTGCCCAGCGCACCGACCGCCACTTCGCGCGCCGCCAGACCCGGCACCAGGGCGATGCTGATCTGCCAGTTGAAGCCGATGGGCTCGAACACCACCGCCAGCGCGCGCCCCAGGGTGCCGGCCAGGCTGTACTCGATGGCCGGCCCGACCGCGCCCGCCGGCGGCGCCGGGAAGCTCGCCAGGAACCACATCAGCACGGTCAAGGCCAGGATGATGCCGCCGACACGCCGCACGAACACCACCACCCGCTGCCACAGCCCGATGGCGATGTTGCGCAGCACCGGCCAGTGGTAGTTCGGCAGCTCCATCATCAGCGTGCGCACCTGGCGCCGCGCGGTCAGGCGCTTGAGCACCCAGGCCACCGTCAGCGCACCGAGAATGCCGGCCACATACAGCGCCAGCAGCACCAGCCCCTGCAGTTCCAGCCCGCCCCATACCTCGCGGCGGGGAATGAACGCGCCGATCAGCAGCGCGTACACCGGCAGGCGCGCGGAGCAGGTCATCAGGGGCGCGATCAGGATGGTCACCAGGCGGTCGCGCGGGTTGGCGATGGTGCGCGCGGCCATGATGCCGGGAATGGCACAGGCGAAACTCGACAGCAGCGGGATGAACGAGCGCCCCGACAACCCCACGCCGCCCATCAGGCGGTCCAGCAGGAACGCCGCCCGCGGCAGGTAGCCGGATTCCTCCAGCACCAGAATGAAGAAAAACAGGATGACGATCTGCGGCAGGAACACCAGCACACCGCCGGCACCGGCAATGACGCCGTCGACAACCAGACTGTGCAGCCAGCCGTCGCCGAGCAGGGAGCCGGCGAGGCCACCGGCCCAGGCCGTGCCCGCCTCGATCCAGCCCATCGGTGCCTCGGCCCAGGCGAACACCGCCTGGAACACCAGGAACAGCACCAGACCCAGCAGCAGTGGCCCGGCCAGCGGGTGCAGCACCACCTGATCGATGCGGTCGCTGACCAGGTGCGGCATCGTTTCGTTCAATCCCACGCGCTCGAGAATGGCGCGTACGGCGGCGTGATCGCCGCGCGGATCGACCTCGGCACCGGGGGCCGCGTCTTCACCGTAGGACGGTTTCGGCCAGGCTGCCCGGTCGCTCAGCAGCGCCCGCAGCGCCGCGGCGCCGTCGGGCTTGACGGCGACGGTGGGAATGACCGGCACGCCCAGTTCCCGCTCCAGGGCCGCGGCATCCACCGTGATGCCACGGCGGGCCGCCAGATCGACCATGTTCAGCGCCACCACGCACGGCAGGCGCAGGCGCTTGACGGCCAGCACCAGGCGCAGGTTGCGCCGCAGGTTGGTGGCATCGACCACGCACACGATCAGGTCCGGCCGCTTCTCGCCCACGGCGCGCCCGTAGAGCACATCGGCCGTCACCCGCTCGTCCGGCGAGCGCGGGTTCAGGCTGTAGGCGCCGGGCAGATCCAGCACCCGCACGTCCTTGCCCGAGCCGGCCGTGAATCGGCCTTCCTTGCGCTCGACCGTCACCCCGGCGTAGTTGGCGACCTTCTGCCGACTGCCGGTGAGCCGATTGAACAGTGCGGTCTTGCCGCAGTTGGGGTTGCCCAGCAAGGCCACCAGGGGGTCGGCATGCTGGAAATGCAGGACCGCCTCTTTGTTCACGACGTTCACGATGCGGCCTCGACCAGCACGCAGGCCGCTTCGGCCCGACGCAGCGCAAAGGTGGAGGCACCGACGCGGACCACCAGCGGATCGCCGCCCGGCAGGCCGCGCGCCAGCAGGCAGACCGGCTCCCCCGGAATGAAGCCGATTTCCTCCAGCCACAGACGCCATTCCGGCAGTTCCGCTGGCACCTGGATGTCGACGACCTGCATCGGCTGGTTCAGATCGAGTCGGTCGAGCGTGACCGCTGGCGAGACGTTGTGAAAGTCGCTCATGACGGTGTCGGGTGGCGGGCGCGGAAACCGCGGGCATCGCGGTCAAGCGCCGAACAGGTCGGGAAGTTAATGATAACGATTATCAGAAACGTCTGCCTTCATGCCAACGCTGCCTGCGCAGCGATGACCCAGACACCGGAGCGCCGGGGCCCGGCGCCTGCTTCTCGACGGGAGCCTGCACCAGCTGCCCACGCCGGAAAACGCCCTGCGCCGGCAGCCGGTAACGCTCAGGCGACCTGCGCGGCGCGCACCTGCGGGCGCAACCTGCGATGCATGTCGCGCAGCAGGGATTCGGTGGTTACCCAGTCGATGCACGGGTCGGTCACCGACACGCCGTAGCGCAACTGCGACAGGTCCGCCGGAATCGGCTGGTTGCCGGCTTCGAGGTTGCTCTCCAGCATCAGGCCGACGATGGAGCGATTGCCCTCCAGCATCTGACTGACACAGTTCTCGAGCACCAGGCCCTGCAGCTCGGGCTGCTTGTTGCAGTTGGCGTGGCTGCAGTCGACCACGATGTTCTGCGGCAGCTTGGCCTTGGCCAGCGCCTGTTCGCACAGCGCCACGGCGACCGAATCGTAATTCGGCCGGTCATGACCGCCGCGCAGCACCAGGTGGCCGTACGGATTGCCGCGGGTGCGGATGACCGCCGACTGCCCCTGCAGGTTGATGCCCAGGAAACTGTGCGGGCTGGCCGCCGATTTCATGGCGTTGATGGCCACTTCGATGCCGCCGTCGGTGCCGTTCTTGAAACCGACCGCCGTCGACAGGCCGCTCGACATCTCGCGGTGGGTCTGCGACTCGGTGGTGCGCGCGCCGATGGCGGTCCAGGTGATCAGGTCGTGCAGGTACTGCGGCATGATCGGGTCGAGCGCTTCGGTACCGGCCGGCAGACCCATGTCGGCCAGTTCCAGCAGCAGCTCGCGCGCCTTGCCGACGCCTTCCTCGATGTGGAAGGAGTCGTCCATGCGCGGGTCGTTGATCAGGCCCTTCCAGCCGGTGGAGGTGCGCGGCTTCTCGAAGTACACGCGCATGATCACCAGCAGCGTGTCCTTGACCTCCTGCGAGAGCGCCTGCAGGCGACGCGCGTAGTCGCGTGCGGCGTCCAGGTCGTGGATGGAGCACGGGCCGACCACCACGAAACGGCGCGGGTCGCGCCGGTCCAGGATGGCCTGCACCGCGGCGCGACCTTCCAGCACGGTGCGCTCGGCGGCGGGTGTCAGCGGCAGCCGGGCACGCACCTCGGCCGGGGTCGGCATGAGCTGCTGCTCGACGACATTGATATTGGTCAGCTTGTCCATGGGCGCTCGGGCGATCGCATAAGTCAAAGGCGGCCGCCGATTGTAAAGGCTGCGCGCCGATGCTGCCGACGCCGGCGCCGACGGGCGGCGCGCTGGCCACGTCCAGGCGCGAGGCGGGAGGCACCCGAAAAACACGACGCCCGGGCGGAGCCAGGCGTTTTCGTGCAAGCGATGGTGGGCGATGCTGGGATCGAACCAGCGACCCCTACCGTGTGAAGGTAGTGCTCTACCGCTGAGCTAATCGCCCCC
>NZ_JBFJTF010000165.1:0-4305 GCF_041625615.1 Immundisolibacter sp.
GCGCCGCCGAAGGAAAACGCGCAGACGCCTTGATTTGAGAGGCCGGGTCGGTCCGTCCGGGGCCGCCCAGCCCCCGCCCCCGAAACGCGTGGTTTTCGGGGGGGGGCGTGTTCAGCGCGCTGCGTCGAGCACGCGCGGCACATCCGCGTGCCGCGGATGCCTTGGCGCGGCGTTTGCGCTCAATCGATCAGGTCGTTAGCGTTGCAGCCCATGTTGATCGGCTGCGGCGGGCCGTCGGCCGGCCAGACGAGCGCGCTTTCGCCGTCGTACCAGGGCCCCAGCACCACCCGCTTGCCGGCGTCCAGGCGGTGCACGCCCGGGCGGTGGGTGTGGCCGTGCAGCAGCATGTCCGCGTCCGCCTCCCGCAGCGCCGCAGTGGCAGCCGCCGTGTCCACCTCCATCACGTCTGCCGCCTTGGCGGCGGTGGCCGTGCGGCTGGCGTCCTGAAACCCGCGCGCGACCTGCACCCGCTCGGCCGGCGGCTTGGCCAGGAAATCAGCCACGAACTGCGGTGCCCGGATGCGCGTCCGGAACGCCTGGTAGTCGACATCCGCGGTGCACAGCGTGTCGCCGTGCGTCAGCAGCAGGCGGTGGCCGGCGTGTTCGATGACGGTCGGGTCGGGCAGGGGACGGGCGCCGCTGTGCGCGAAAAACGCCTCGCCGAACAGAAAGTCGTGATTGCCGACCATCACGTGCGCTTGGCCGCCGCGGGCGGCGTAGGCGGCGAGCGCGTCCACGACCGGCGCAAAGCGTGGCAGGTCGATATCGTCGCCCAGCCACAGGTCGCACAGGTCACCGAGCACGAACAGCTCGCTGCCGGCGCCGAAGCGCGTCAGAAAGCGGCCAAGGCGCGCCTGGTCGGTCGCCTCGGCGCGCAGGTGCAGGTCGGCGATGAAAAGCCGCAGCATCAGTCGGCGTCGAGCACCCGCGCCGATTCGATGATGGCCGCCTGCTTGGGCACGTCCGACCCGAACGGCCCGGCGGCGCCGGTCGGCAGGGCGACGATGGCGTCGACCACGTCCATGCCGGAGGTCACCTTGCCGAACACCGCGTAGCCCCAGCCCTGACGGGTCGGCGCGGTGAAATTCAGGAAGCCGTTGTCGGCCACGTTGATGAAGAACTGTGCGCTGGCCGAGTGCGGATCGGCGGTGCGCGCCATGGCGATGCTGCCGCGGTCGTTCTTGAGCCCGTTGTCGGCCTCGTTCGGTACCGGTGCGTTGGTGGGCTTTTGCTGCAACTGTGCGTTGAAGCCGCCGCCCTGGATCATGAAGTTCGGGATCACGCGGTGGAACACGGTGCCGTCATAGTGGCCGGCGCGCACATAGTCGGTGAAGTTGGCCACCGTCTCCGGGGCCTTGTCCGGATACAGCTCGAGGCCGATCTTGCCGAGGTTGGTTTCGAGTACGACGTTGACGGTCACGGGATGGGTCTCCTGGGCAAAGGCGGCCACGGGCAGCAGGCCAAACACCAGGGACAGGAGCAGGCGAAACGACATGGCACGCATCGGGGTTGGGATGGGACGCCTACTTTAGCAGCCTGGCGGCGTGTGGCCGGCAGTGCGGTGGTCAGGCGGTATCATTCCGCCGCTTTTCCGCATCAAGGCCCAGGGCATGCTGATCCACAACACCCTTACCGGCGACAAACAGCCGCTGCGCCCCCTGGTTCCGGGCACGGTACGCATGTACGTGTGCGGCGCCACCGTTTACGACTACTGCCACGTGGGGCATGCGCGGGTGTTCGTGGTGTTCGACATGGTGGTGCGCTACCTGCGCCACCTGGGGCTGGACGTCCACTACGTGCGCAACATCACCGACATCGACGACAAGATCATTCGTCGGGCGGCCGAGCACGGGGAGACCACCGAGGCGCTGACGCAGCGCTATATCGCCGCCATGCACGAGGATCTGGCGCGGCTGGGGGTGCAGCCGCCGGACGACGAGCCGCGGGCCAGCGGCCACATTGCCGACATCATCGCCATGATCGGCTCCCTCATCGACAAGGGCTACGCCTACCGCGCCGACAACGGCGACGTGTACTACGCCGTGCAGCGGTTCGAGCAGTACGGGCGCCTGTCGCACCGGGTGGTGGAGGACCTGCGCGCCGGCGAGCGGGTGGAGGTGAACGAGGCCAAGGCCGATCCGCTGGATTTCGCCCTGTGGAAGGCGGCCAAGCCGGGTGAGCCGTCGTGGCCGTCCCCGTGGGGCGACGGCCGGCCGGGCTGGCACATCGAATGCTCGGCCATGTCCACGCAGTGCCTGGGTAACCATTTCGACATCCACGGCGGCGGCTACGACCTGATCTTTCCGCACCACGAGAACGAGATCGCCCAGTCCGAGGCGGCCACCGGCGAGCCGTATGTGAACGTGTGGATGCACAACGGCTTCGTGCGCATCGACGACGAGAAGATGTCGAAGTCGCTCGGCAACTTCTTCACCATCCGCGATGTGCTGGCCCGCTACCAGCCCGAAGTGCTGCGGTTCTTCCTGCTGGCCAGCCACTACCGCAGTGCGCTGAACTACTCGGACGCCGCGCTCGACGCCGCGCGCGAGGCGCTGGCCCGCTGCTACCGGGCGCTGGACCGCGCCGGGGCGGCGACCGACGCGGCGCCGGATGTCGGCTACCTGGCGCGCTTCGATGCCGCCATGCAGGACGACTTCAACACGCCGGTCGCCATCGCCGTGCTGTTCGACCTGGTGCGCGACCTGAACCGCACCGAGGTGCCGGGACGGGTGGACGAGCTGGCTGCCACGTTGCGCCGGCTGGGCGGTGTGCTCGGCCTGCTGCAGGACGACCCGCAGGCGTTCCTGAAAGGTGGCGCGGATGCCGGCGGACCGTCCGACGCCGACATCGAGGCGTTGGTGCACGAGCGCCTGGCGGCGCGCAAGGCGCGCGACTTCGCCCGTGCCGACGCCATTCGCGCGCAGCTCACCGAGGCCGGCGTGGTGCTGGAGGACGGCGCCGGCGGCACCACCTGGCGGCGGCGCTGAGCGGCCCTTTCCCGTCTCAGCGCAGGCTCAGCCGCAGCCGTTTCTCGAGTTCCAGCAGCGCCATCAGCGCCACGCCGATGGCCACCACCAGCGCGCCGTCGGCGAACGCCACCGCCCGCGTCTCGAACACCGCCTGCAGCGGCGGCAGGTAGGTGACGGCGAACTGGCCGGCGGTGACCGTCAGCACGGCGCCCCACACGGCGCGCGTGCCGCGTACCGCCTCGCGGGTCAGCGAGGTGCCGTGCAGGTGGCGGATGTAGAACAGGTAGAAGATTTCCATCACCACCAGCGTGTTCATGGCCAGCGTGCGCGCCAGCTCGATGGAGTAGCCGCGCTGCAGGGCGTAGCTGTAGATGCCGAACACCCCGCACATGAACAGCAGCGCCGCCAGCGCGATCAGCCACACCAGCCGGCCGCTGAGCAGGGGCGCGTCGCGTGGCCGCGGCGGGCGATGCATGGTGCGCTCCTCGGTCGGTTCGAAGGCCAGCGCGATGCCCAGCGTGACGGCGGTGATCAGGTTCACCCACAGGATCTGCAGCGCCGTGATCGGCAGCGTCAGGCCCAGCAGCAGCGCCAGGATGATGGTGGCCGCTTCGCCGGCGTTGGTCGGCAGGGTCCAGCTGATGACCTTGCGGATGTTGTCGTAGACCGTGCGCCCCTCGCGCACGGCGGCGACGATGGTGGCGAAGTTGTCGTCCGCCAGCACCAGGTCGGCGGCTTCCTTGGCCGCCTCGCTGCCTTTCAGTCCCATGGCGATGCCGGCGTCGGCGCGGCGCAGGGCCGGGGCATCGTTGACGCCGTCGCCGGTCATGGCCACGGTCATGCCGTGACCCTGCAGGGCCATCACCAGGCGCAGCTTGTGTTCCGGGCTGGTGCGCGCGAACACGTCGGTATGGAGTACCGCCGCCGCCAGCGCGGCGTCGTCCATCTGCTCCAGGTCGGCGCCGGTGAGCACCTGCTTGGTGTTGCCAAGGCCGACCTGACGGCCGATGGCCGCCGCCGTGGTGGCGTGATCGCCGGTGATCATCTTCACGGCAATGCCGGCATGCCGGCAGTGCGTCACCGCCTCGATGGCCTCCGGGCGGGGCGGGTCGCTCAGGCCGACGATGCCCAGCAGTGTCAGTCGGCCGCTCAGATCCGGCAGTTCCAGCACCGTGTGCTGGGGTGACACCCGGCGCACGGCCCGGGCCAGCACCCGCTGGCCCTCGGCGGCAATGCGGGCGGCATGGTCGCGCCAGCGCGCGTCGTTCAGCGGCTCGCCGCCGCCGCGCTCGGTACGCTCGTCGCAGCACAGTGCCAGCAGCGCCTCGGGCGCGCC
>NZ_JBFJTF010000166.1:0-4288 GCF_041625615.1 Immundisolibacter sp.
CTGCTGGCCACGCTCGCCGCCTGCGGTCAATCCACGCCCGAAAACGGCCAGCGACCGGCGCCGGAAGTCGGCGTGGTCGAGATTCAGCCGCAGCGGTTCGAGTTGATTGTGGAGCTGCCGGGACGCACCGCCGCCTACCGCGTGGCCGAAGTGCGGCCACAGGTCAGCGGCATTCTTCAGAAACGCCTGTTCGAGGAAGGCGCCGCTGTCAAGGCGGGCCAGGCGCTGTACCAGATCGACGCCGCCCCGTACCGGGCCGCCGTGCAACAGGCCGAGGCAGAACTGGCCCGTGCCCGTGCCAACGCAGAGGTGGCGCGCCTGAAGGCCGAACGGTTTGCGCCGCTGGCCAAGGCCGGCGCCGTCCCCAAACAGGACAACGACGACGTACAAGCGGCTTACCGCCAGGCCCAGGCACAGGTCCAGGCGGCTCGCGCCGCCCTGGACGGCGCACGCATCGACCTCGAGTACACCCGGATCGTGTCGCCCATCGACGGCGTGATCAGCGAGTCGTTCTTGACCGAGGGCGCCCTGGTGACCATGAACCAGGCCCAGATACTGGCCCGGGTCACGCAGCTCGACCCCATCTACGTCGACATCCAGCGGCCGACCGCCGAGATGCTGCGCCTGCGGCGCGAGTTCGAGGCCGGGCATCTCGAGCGCAGCAGCCCCGACAGCGCACGTCTGGACTTGCTGCTGGAGGATGGCGGCAGGTACCCGCGCGCCGGCGCCCTCAAGTTCTCGGGCGTCACCGTGGATCAGGGCACCGGCTCGGTGACGTTGCGCGCCACCTTCCCCAACCCCGACCAGCAACTACTGCCGGGGATGTATGTGCGCGGACGCCTGCTTGAGGGTGTCGACCCAGCCGCGTTGCTGGTGCCGCAACGCGCCGTGACACGTGATGCCGAAGGCAACGCCAGTGTGCTGGTGGTCGGCGCCGACGACACGCTGGAGCTGCGACGCATCCATACCCGCCGCGCCGCCGGCGACGCCTGGCTGATCGGCGACGGACTGGTGCCCGGGGACCGCGTGGTGGTGAGCGGCCCGCTGCGCCTGGCGCCGGGCATGCCGGTCAAGCCGGTGCCGGCCACCGCCGAGCCGAACGCCGACACCGCCGGGAACGCCGGACATGGTTAATTTCTTCATCGACCGGCCGATCTTTGCGTGGGTGATTGCCATCACCATCATGCTCGCCGGCGCACTGGCGATCACCACCCTGCCGATCGAAAGCTACCCGGATGTCGCCCCGCCGGGCGTACAGATCCGCGCCGCCTATCCCGGCGCCTCGGCGCAGATTCTCGACACCACGGTCACGCAGGTGATCGAGCAGAAGATGGTCGGCCTCGACGGCCTGCTGTACATCGCCTCCGAAAGCAACATCACCGGCGACGCGCAGATCACCCTCACCTTCGAGGCCGGCACCGACCCCGACATCGCCCAGGTGCAGGTACAGAACAAGCTGCGCGCGGCTGAGCCGCTGCTGCCCGAGGAAGTCACGCAACAGGGGGTGCAGGTCAACAAGGTCAGCCAGACCTATCTGATGGTGTTGGCCTTCGTGTCCGAGGATGGCCGCCTGGGCATCGCCGACCTGGCCGACTACATCGCCGCGCACGTGCAGGAGCCGCTCGGCCGCATCGATGGCGTCGGTGACGTCCTGCTGTTCGGCGCCCAGCATGCCATGCGCATCTGGCTGAACCCGGACCGCCTGGCCCAGTACGGCCTGACCGTGTCCGACGTGAACGCCGCCATCCGCGTCCAGAACACCCAGGTGGCCGGTGGCCAGCTGGGCGGCCTGCCGGCGGTACCCGGCCAGCAGCTGAATGCCAGCGTGCTGGCCCAAAGCCGGCTGCAGACACCCGAGCAGTTCGGCGACATCCTGCTCAAGGTGCAACCGGACGGCGCACAAATTCGCCTGCGGGACGTGGCACGCATCCACATCGGCAGCGAGAACTACGCGTTCCGCAACATCTACAGCGGCATGCCGGCAGCAGGCATCGGCATCGTGCCCGCCCCCGGCGCCAACGCACTGGAAACCGCCAGGCAGATACGCGCGCGCCTGGCCGAGCTCGAACCCAACTTCCCGCCCGGGGTGGTGGTGCGCTACGCCGAGGACAGCACGCCGTTCGTGAGCACCGCCATCCGCGAGGTGGTGATGACGCTCATCGAGGCAGTCGGCCTGGTGTTCCTGGTGATGCTGCTGTTCCTGCAGAACCTGCGCGCCACGCTCATTCCCACCCTCGCCGTGCCGGTGGTGCTGCTGGGAACGTTCGGCATCATCGCCGTGGCCGGCTTCTCCATCAACATGCTGACCATGTTCAGCCTGGTGCTGGCCATCGGGCTGCTGGTGGACGACGCCATCGTGGTGGTCGAGAACGTCGAGCGTGTCATGCACGAGGAGAACCTCGACGCCCGCTCGGCCACACGCAAGTCCATGCGCCAGATCACCGGCGCGTTGATCGGCATCGCGCTGGTCCTGTCGGCGGTGTTCATCCCGATGGCCTTCTTCCCGGGCACCACCGGCGCCATCTACCGCCAGTTCTCGCTCACCATTGCGTCTGCCATGGCCCTGTCGGTGCTGGTGGCGCTGGTGTTCACGCCCTCCCTGTGTGCCACGCTGCTGAAACCCAAGCCGCACGGCCCGCAGCGCCGCGGCCCCCTGGGTGCCTTCCGGCGCGGCCTGGAAGCAACCACCAAGGGCTACGTCGGCGCGGTCGGCTACATGGCCCGCCGCATTCCACGTTTCCTGCTGGTCTACGTGCTGATCGTCGACGCACTCGGGCTGCTGTTCCTGCGACTGCCCGGGGGCTTCCTCCCGGACGAGGACCAGGGCACGCTGTATGCCAACGTGCTGCTGCCGCCGGGCGCCACCAACGAGCGCACCGCCGAAGTTATCGAGAAGGTCGGCCGTTACTTCTACGAAACCGAGAAAGACATCGTATTCGGCGCCATGAATGTCTATGGCTTCAGCTTCGGCGGCCGTGGACAGAACGTTGGGTTGGTATTCGTCAACCTCCGGGACTGGGACGAGCGTCCGAATCCCGAAGACAGCGCCCAGGCTTTGGCAGCGCGTGCCAGCAGGGCATTCGCTGCCATGATCAAGGATGGCCTGGCCTTTGCCTTTTCGCCGCCGGCCGTGCGCGCCCTGGGCCGTTCATCGGGTTTCGACCTGCAGCTGCAGGACCGCGCCGGTCTCGGCCACGACGCGCTCATTGCCGCCCGCAACCAACTCCTGGGCATGGCAGCGCAAAGCCCGGTGCTGGCCAACGTGCGCCCCAACGGGCTCGAAGACGCGCCGCAGTACCGCCTGCACATCGACCAACCCAAGGCGCGCGCGCTCGGCCTGTCGCTGGCCGACATCAACCAGACGCTCGGCACCGCCTGGGGCTCCACCTACGTCAACGACTTCATCGAGGAAGGCCGCACCAAGAAGGTCTTCGTACAGGGCGACGCCCCGTATCGCATGCTGCCGGAGGACCTCGATCGCTGGTACGTGCGCAACACCGATGGCGAGATGGTGCCGTTCAGCGCCTTCTCGAGTGCGCAGTGGACCCGCGGGTCACCACGCCTGGAACGCTTCAACGGCGTGCCGTCGGTCAACATACTGGGTCAGGCAGCGCCCGGCCACAGCTCCGGCGAGGCCATGGCAGAGATCGAGCGCATCGCCAGCCAACTGCCGCCGGGCATCGGCTACGCCTGGTCAGGGCTCTCCTACCAGCAAAAGCAGGCAGGCTCCCAAGCCCCGGCGCTGTATGCCATCTCGGCCATTGTGGTGTTTCTGGCGCTCGCGGCCCTGTACGAGAGCTGGTCGGTACCGTTTGCGGTGAT
This sequence comes from Immundisolibacter sp., assembly GCF_041625615.1. GTDB lineage: Bacteria > Pseudomonadota > Gammaproteobacteria > Immundisolibacterales > Immundisolibacteraceae > Immundisolibacter. Next base: position 3,823 of record NZ_JBFJTF010000166.1, read on the forward strand.
GCTGGTGGTACCGCTGGGCCTGCTGGGCGCCGTGCTGGCGGCGCTGACACGCGGACTGAACAACGACGTGTTCTTCCAGGTCGGCCTGCTGACCACCATGGGCCTGACGTCCAAGAACGCCATCCTCATCGTCGAGTTCGCCCACACGCTGCACATCCAGCAAGGCAGAAAACTGCTCGACGCGGTCCTGGAGGCGGCGCGTATCCGGCTGCGGCCGATCCTGATGACGTCGATGGCCTTCATGCTCGGCGTGTCACCGCTGGCCATCGCGACAGGTGCCGGCAGCGCCTCACGCATCGCCATCGGCACCGGCGTCATCGGCGGGATGATGACGGCTCTGCTGTTGGCGACACTCTTCATCCCGATGTTCTATGTGCTGGTACAGCGCCTGGTGGGCCGCGCACCCGTGCGCCCGCGACCGAGTGCCAACACGGGCGTATGAACCGGGAGGCGGCGGCCGGGCAAC
>NZ_JBFJTF010000167.1:0-4228 GCF_041625615.1 Immundisolibacter sp.
CGCGCTCGGCGACAGCGGCGAACTGGCCGACAAGCGCGCCCGGCAGGCCGTGGCCTGGTTGTGGACGCTGATCGGCGAGGCGCTGCAGCAGGATTTTCGCGCCAACCCGGCCGTCGCCGTGGCGCTCGACGGCGTGCTGGGCGAGGTGATCGCCGGCCGCCTGACGCCGACGGCCGCCAGCCGCCAGTTGCTGGAACTGCATCACCGCGCCCCGCGCACGCATTGACGCCGGTCAACAGGCCGCCCGCGCCCGGCAGGCATAGTGCGCCGCCGATACCCCACACGCGCGAGGTGCACCCTGTGAGCGACACCATGTACGACTGGATCGGCGGCGAAACGACGGTCCGCAACCTGGTCAACCGCTTCTACGACCTGATGGACGGCGACCCCGAGGTGGCAACCATCCGCCAGATGCACAAGGACGACCTGTCCCCGGTGCGCCAGTCCCTGTTCGAGTACCTGTCCGGCTGGCTGGGCGGCCCGCCGCTGTTCATCCAGAAGCGCGGCAGCCCGTGCATCGCCAAGGCCCACCGGCCGTTTCACATCGACGCCGCCGCCACCGAACAGTGGATGAAGTGCATGAACCAGGCGATGGTCGATGTCGGCATCGACGAGAAGTTCCGGCAGATGCTGGAACCGGCCTTCCGCCGGGTGGCGCAGGCGCTGGAAAACGCCTGAGCCATCACTCAGCCGGTCGGCCGGCACCCCTGGGCCCACCAGCGGCGGTGCAACTCAAGCAGCACCGCCGGCTGACGCAGCAGGCGCCTGCGTTCGGCGCCGCTGAGCGCCGCCGGTCCCGCTGCCAGCACCTTGTCCGCCAGCGCCTGCCGCTCGGCGCGAATCCGTTCGCTGACCCGCTGCCCGCGCGACAGACCCTGTAGCGCCGCGTGCAGGGCATTGACCGCCGGGTCCTCGATGGCGGCCTGAATGCCGCGCAGCGTTGGCGCCGGCGCCTGTCCTGCGGTGGCCAGGTGCCGCTCGAAACTCACCAGCACCGGGTCGGGGGCGGTTTCCGGCGGGGTCAGGAACAGTCCACCGCGGCGCGCCGCCCGGCCGACACGGCTGCGGGAACTCAGCACCGACACCGGAATCGCCAGCAGCAAGGCCGCCACCACCGGCAACAGCCACCAGAAAAAGTCCGGATTGAGCCAGAACACGCCGAGCCCCCACAGGCCGGCAAACACGGTGGCAAAGCCGTGGTAGCGCAGCGCCTCGCGCCAGCCGGTGCTGGCATCGCCGCGTGATTGAGCGCCCCAGCCCACCTGCTGGCCAAGCAGCGTGAACAGCACGAACTTGGCATGGAACACCGCCTGCACCGGCGCCAGCAGCGCCGACAGTAGGGTCTCGGTGAGGGCACTGGCGAGCAGGCGCAGTGCCCCGCCGAACTGGCCGGCACGACGCTGCACGACGATCAGCGTCACGGCCAGCAGCTTCGGTGCGAACAGGATCACCGCCGTAGCGACGATCAGCAGCAGCGCCCACTGCGGCTGCCACACCGGCCACTGCGGGAACAGCGCCGGGCCGGACGGGAAGTAGTCCGGCGGCGTCAGCGCCTGCCATACCGCCTGCCCGCTCGACAGCAGCAGGAACACCAGCCACAGCAGTGCCGACACGTAGGACATGATGCCGTTGATGAACAGCGCCCGGTGCGCCGGGAACAGCCCCTCGGCGAACAGCAGGCGCAGGTGCTGCAGGTTGCCCTGGCACCAGCGGCGGTCGCGCTGCATGGCGGCCAGCAGCGTCGGCGGCAGTTCCTCGTAACTGCCGGGCAGGTCGTGTGCCAGCCACACGGTCCAGCCGCCGCTGCGCAGCAGCGCCGACTCGACGAAATCGTGGCTGAGAATGTCGCCGCCCAGCGGCGGGCGACCGGGCAGGCGCGGCAGCCCGCAGTGCCGACGAAACGCCTCGACCCGGATGATGGCGTTGTGGCCCCAGAACGGGCCGTCGCCGAGCTGCCAGAAATGCAGTCCGGCGGCGAAGATCGGCCCGTAGGCGTGACCGGTGAACTGCAGCATGCGCGCGAACAGCGTGTGCTGGCCCATCGGCTGCGGCAGGGTCTGGATCAGCCCTACCCGCGGGCTGTCCTCCATCATGTTCACCAGGCGCACCAGGGCCTGGCCGTTCATCACGCTGTCGGCGTCGAACACCACCATGTAGCGGTAATGGGCGCCCCAGCGGCGCACGAAGTCGGCCACGTTGCCGCTCTTGCGTTTCAGGTTGACGTGCCGGCGCCGGTAGAACAGCCGCCCGTGCGCGCCCAGGTCGCGGCACAGCGTGGCCCAGGCGATCTCCTCGTCCACCCAGCGGTCCGGGTCCTGGGTGTCGCTGAGCAGGAAGAAATCGAAACGGTCGAGCTGGCCGGTGGCCGCCAGTGACTCGAAGGTGGCGCGCAGGCCGGCGCCGACCCGGTCCATGTCCTCGGCGAACACCGGCACCAGAATGGCGGTGCGCGCCTGCGCATCGATGGCGCGCGGCGGGCCGGCGGCGCGCACCAGGTTGTAACGGTCACGACCCAGCAGCAGGCTGACGAAGCCGATGGCCGAGGTCCAAAGGCCGATCGAGATCCAGCCGAACAGCACGCCGAACACGATGATGATGGCCAGCTCGAGCGCGGTGCGCCCGCCATACGGCAGCACTTCGCGCATGAACTGGCTGGCAATGGTGGCCGGGATCAGCACCAGCCCCAGCAACAGCAGCCGCCGCCACAGGGCGGCGCGGGCGTGCGATCGGTTGAAGTCGGTGTGCTTCATGTGCGCTCCACCCGCCCGCTGAGAATCTGCAGGCCGCGCAGGAGCCGGGCCGCCGGCCGGTAGACAAACAGGCCCAGCAGCTGGCGGCCGAGGCTGCGGTGCAGCACGCGCGGCGTCATGTGCTGGCGTTGCAGTGGCTTCAGGCTGGGCATCAACGCTGCGTGCGGCTGCGTTACCGGCAGCCGGTAAGCGTGCTCCAGACACCAGCGGATCCAGGCCGCGTCCGGCGGCTCGTCGCCCGCCGTGCCGGCCAGTGTCGCCTGCAGGGCGGCAACGTCGGCCCGCGCGTCCGCCAGCGCGTGGTCGACGTCGCCGCCCAACGCGTCCAGGTACCGTCGGGGCAGCGACTGTGGGTGCATGGTCTCAGGGTCCGGCAACACGGTAGATCCAGGTTTCGCTGCGCCGGCTGCCGTCGCGCACCAGGGTTGCCTGCAGCGTCAACGGCCGGTCGTCGCGGCGCCGCACGGTCAGCGCCAGACGCCAGCCATCGCCGAACGGCTGCAGCGCCTTGGTCTCGAGCGTGCCGCCCTCGACCTTCACCAGGGGCCGGGGCGCCGCCCCGCCGCCGCCCAGGGGGCCGAAGTCGACCTGATACGTGGACGTGGGCGCCGTATCGGGCGGTGGCCAGATGCGCGTGGCCTGCACCTGGCCGTCGCCGGGTGCGGCCAGCGCCACCCCCCAGCGCAGGCGGTAGCGCAGGTGCAGGCTGTCGCCGGCATTCACGTCACGCTCGGGCACCACGTAGGCCAGCACGTTCTGGTTGTAGGGATCCTCGACCGGCAGCTCCAGCAGTTCCAGCCGGCCGGCGTCGAAGCCCTGCTCCGGCTCGAGCAGTACATCCGGCTGTTCGTGGTAGGCGACGTCCAGGTCCTGGTAGTGGGCAAAGTCGCGGTCGCGCTGCAGCAGGCCATAGGCGACCGATTGCGGCACCGGCACGGTGTGCAGCGCATAGCGCGGCGGGTTGCCCAGCGGCCGCCACAGGCGCCGCTCGCGCGTGGTGACCAGCAAGCCGTCGGAGCTGTGCACCTCCGGCCGGTAGTCGTCCACGCGCGGGCCGATCTCGCCATGCCAGAACATGCTCGACAACGGCCCCAGACCGATCTTGCCCACCGCATCGCGGAAGAACAGCCGCGCCTCGATGCTGGTGACGGCGGATGTCCCGGCAGTCAGCTCGATGCGGTAGGCGCCGCTGACGCGCGGTGAATCGAGCAGCGCGTAGGCGGTGAAGGTCCGGGCATCCGGCGCCGGCCGCACCAGCCAGAAGTCGGTGAAGGCGGGAAACTCCTCACCGCTGGGCAGGCCGGCGTCGATTGCCAGCGCCCGCGCCCGGGCGCCGCCGGGCCGCAGCGGCATACCGGCCCGCAGGAAGCTGCCGCCCAGGCACTCCAGCGCCGGCACCCAGCTGTCGCCGCGGCGGGCGTAGACGGTGAAACCGGCATAGCCCAGGTCGCCCGGCACCCGCTGGCGGTCGACGCCCG
>NZ_JBFJTF010000168.1:0-4222 GCF_041625615.1 Immundisolibacter sp.
AGCACCTGGTCGCCAACACCCGTGCCATGGCCTACCAGGTTTCCAAGGCCGGCCTGCTGGTGCTCACGCGCAGCCTGGCGCAGGCGCTGGGGCCGCAGGGCGTTCGCGTCAACATGGTCTCGCCCGGACACCTGGACTACTCGGTGGATATTCCGGACGACATCGGCGCCCACGTGCCGCTGGCGCGCCCGGCGCAGGTGGCCGATATCGCGGGTGCGGTGCTGTTTCTGCTGTCGACGGCCGGCGGTTACATCACCGGTGCCAACATCGACGTGGCCGGCGGTTACCGGCTGAGCCTGGCCGACACCCTGGAATGAGCCGGGCGCCGGCCGGCGTCAGTCGGCGCGCGCCGTGACCGGGTGGCGGGTCTTGCCATAGCGGCTGATGATCCCGGCCACGTACTGGCGGGTCTCGGCATACGGCGGCAGCCCGCCGTGGCGGGCGACGGCGCCTTCGCCGGCGTTGTAGCCGGCCAGGGCCAGGCGCACGTCGCCGCTGAACTGGCCCAGCAGCCAGCTCAGGTAGGCCATGCCGCCGCGCAGGTTCTGTTCGGCGTCCCACGGGTTGGTGACGCCAAAGCGCTCGGCGGTGGCCGGAATCAGCTGCATCAGGCCCTGGGCGTTCTTCGGCGAGCGGGCGTCGGTGCGAAAGGCCGATTCGGCCGCCACCACCTGCTTGACCAGTTCCGGGTCGAGTGCGTACTGCGGTGCCAGGCGCTCGATCATCTTCTCGACCGCCTGGCGGCCCGGCGAGATGACGGTTGCCGTCGCCGGCGGCGTGCCGCTGATCACGGTCGGTGGCTCGTACTTGCGCGGGCCGCGGCGGGCGGCGTAGTTGGCCGCCTTCAGGCTCGGCTTGCTCAGGGCCCGGTCGCTGAACACGGTGTGGCCGCCGGGCGTGCGGTAAATGAACACCTCGGCCTGTGCCTGGCCTGCCCACAGGGCCAGCAAGATCATTCCCCAGCGCCGCATAGTCCTGTTCACCGTCTCCCTGCCCGGCGTCGTTCGCCACGGACGTCAAGCATACCCGTGGCGGGTCGATAGTGTGTTGAACTGTTCAACGTCTGCCCGAGGGCGTCACTTGAGCACGTGACCATGAACGAGACCGAACCGCACGATGCCGATGACCGGCGCGCACTGCGCCAACTGCAGGGGCAGGTCGAATTCGTCTCCATGACCGCCGAGCTGCTCACGGCAGCGCGCTCGCACGTGCGCATCCTGGCGCAGGCGGCAGACCTGGGGTACCTCGCCCACGGCGAGGTGATCGAGGCCCTGCGGGCGCTGATCCGGCGCAGCCGGCGCACCCGCATCGAACTGCTGTTGCCGCCGGAGGTGGCGCGGGACGAGCGTGGCCGCGCGCTGTGGGACCTCGCCCAGCGCCTGACCAGCTTCATCAGCGTGCACCGCCTGGCCGATGAGGACGCGCAGCAGCCCGAAGCCTGGCTGACCGCGGATGGACGCGGCTATCTCTACCGCGCCCAGGCGGAGCGCCTGCGCGGCGAGGGCAGCCTGCTGGCGCCCGCCCGCGTGCGGGACCTGGACGAGCGCTTCGCGGCCCTGTGGCAGCACGGCGCGCCGGACCCGGACATGCGCCGGCTGCACGTGTGATCAGGCGCCGGCCCGCCGCCTGGCTGCTGCTGGGCCTGGCCCTGCTGGCCGGCGTCGCCACGGCGCGGCCGCAGATCGTCACCCTCACCCTGCAGCAGCGCCCGGCTGCCGAGCTGGTGCCCTTGCTGCAGCCCCTGTTGCAGGAGCGCGAGCGGGTCAGCGGCGACGGGCACACGCTGCTGCTCAGTGCCGAACCGGCGCGGCTGGAACAGCTGCGCGCCGCGGTGGCGCAGCTGGACCGCGCGCCGCGGCGCCTGCGCATCACCGTGCGGCAGGTCTTGAGCGCCGATGAGCGCCTGCACGGCGCCGGGGGCGACGACGCAGCGCGTCGGGTGGTGCGCAGCCCGCCGGATGCCGGCAGCAGCGCCCAGGCCCGCTACCGCGGTATCGGCGTCCACGGCGCCGACCCGACCGGTCGCCAGCGGGAGACGGCCATGCACAGCGTGCAGGCGCTCGAGGGCCGCCCGGCGCGGGTCGCGGTGGGCCTGATGGCGCCGTTCGACAGTCTGTGCGAGGACAGTCACGGCCAGCGGCAGGTGTGCACGGAGTATCGTGAGGTGAGCACCGGTTTCGAGGTGCTGGCCCGGCTTGGCGGTGCCGAAGAGGTCACGCTGGAGGTGCGGCCGCAGGCGCAGCAACTGGCCGGCCCGGGCACGGTGGCCTTCGCGCTCGCCCACACGCAGCTGCGCGGGCCGCTGGGGCAGTGGCTGGAGCTGGCCGGCGAGCTGCGCACCGCCGGCAACGAGGCCCGCGACGTGCTAGCGTCTACCGCCCGCCGCGACCGTACCGAGCGGCGCCTAGCCATCAAAGTGGAGCTGATGCCGTGAGCGCCCGTCTGTCATCCCGCCGACTGTTGCCCGTGGCGCTGAGCCTGCTGCTCGGCGTCGGTCTGGCGAAGGCCGGCGACATCTACCGCTGGACCGATGCCGACGGCCGCGTCCATTACGGCGACCAGCCGCCGCCGCAGGGCGCGCAGAAGGTGGACGCCCCGCCGCCGCCGCCGCTGTCCCCGGAGGAGGCCGAACAGCGGCTGGAGGAAATCCGGGCCCGCAACGCCGCCTCGGCCGAGGCCCGTGCAAAGGCGCGTGAGGAGCGCACCAAGGCCGAGGCGCAGCGCGAGCAGCGCGCCGCCGAATGCGCCGCCGCGCGGCGTCAGCGCGACGCCATGCTGGCGGCGCAGCGTATTCGCGGCGCCGATGGGCAGTGGTACACCGGCGAACAGCGCCTGGAGAAGCTGCGTGAACTCGAGAAGGCCATCGCCGAGCACTGCGGCGGCAACGCGGCGCGATGACGGCATTGTGGCGCGCGCTGGCGGGGTTGCTTGGTGGCCTGCTGCGCCTGCGCAGTGGCCCGCAGGACATGCCGCACTCGCCAACCCTGCTGATCCTGCTGCTGGTGCCGTATGCGGCGCTGGGCAGTGGGCTGGCCCTGGGCGCCCTGCCGCTGGCCAGGGCGCTGTGGTACGGCCCGGCCGAGACCGCGCTGATGGCGGCGCTGGTCTATGGCGTCCTGGCGCTGCGCGGGCGCCGTGGCCGCTTCGTGCAGACGCTGTCGGCGCTGGCGCTGGTCGGCAGTTTCTTCAATGCGGTGTCGGTGCCGCTGACCGCGCTGGCGCAACCCGGTAACGGCATCGGCCTGCTGATCCTGGCCGTGCTGATATGGAGTTTCACGGTATCGGTGCATGTCCTGCGTCAGGCGCTGGAGGTGCCGGTGCCGGCGGCGGTGTTGGTCAACCTCGGCTTTTTCTTCGTTGCCTACTCCACCCTGGGCCGTCTGTTCGGGTTGATTGACTGATGCATCTGCACATCCTCGGTATCGCCGGCACCTTCATGGCCGGCCTGGCGCAGCTGGCCAAGGCCCAGGGGCACGCCGTGAGCGGCTGTGACGCCGCCGTCTACCCGCCGATGAGCGATCAGCTGGCCGCCGCCGGCATCGCCGTGACCGACGGTTACGACCCGACGCAGCTCGGTTCGCGGCCGGACCTGTGTGTGATCGGCAACGCCCTGTCGCGCGGCAACCCGTTGGTGGAACACATTCTGGCCACCGATCTGCCGTACGTGTCCGGCCCGCAGTGGCTGGGCGAGCAGGTGCTGCCCGGGCGCCATGTGCTGGCGGTGGCCGGCACCCACGGCAAGACCACCACCGCCAGCCTGCTGGCGTGGATCCTGCAGCACGCCGGTCTCGAGCCGGGTTTCCTGATCGGCGGTGTGCCGCAGAATTTCGGTGTGTCGGCGCGGCTCGGCAGCGGGCCGTTCGTGGTCGAGGCGGACGAGTACGACACGGCGTTTTTCGACAAGCGGGCCAAGTTCCTGCACTACCGGCCGCGCACCGCCATCCTGAACAATCTGGAATACGACCACGCCGACATCTACCCGGACCTGGCCGCCATCGAGTGGCAGTTCCACCAGCTGCTGCGCACCGTGCCGGGCAACGGCCGGGTGATCGTCAACGCCGCCGACACGAACCTGGCGCGCGTGCTCGAACGCGGCTGCTGGACGCCGGTGACCGGTGTTGGACCCGGCGGGCAGTGGCAGGTCACGCCGCTGACGCCGGATGCCAGCCGTTTCGAGCTGATCGTGGCCGGCGAGTCCGTCGGTGTGGCCGAGTGGTCGCTG
>NZ_JBFJTF010000169.1:0-4040 GCF_041625615.1 Immundisolibacter sp.
GGCCGCGGCCTCTGCTTCCGCGGCGCCGTGAGCGCCCAGCCGGCCTTCATCGGACTGGGCGCCAACCTGGGTGACCCGGTGCGGCAGATCGAGCAGGCGCTCGATGCCATTGCCCTGCTGCCGGGCACCCGCCTGCTGAAACGCTCGGCGTTGTACGGAAGTCGGCCGATGGGGCCGGCCGGGCAGCCCGACTACGTCAATGCCGTGGCGTGGGTCGAGACCGCCCAGCCAGCGCTGCAGCTGCTGGCCGCGCTGTTGGACATCGAACGCCGGCATGGTCGGCGGCGCGACGCGGCGGAGCGAAACGGGCCGCGCACCCTTGATCTCGATCTGCTCCTGTACGCGGACCTGGTGTGCGACGGGCCGGCCCTGACATTGCCGCATCCGGGCGCGCACGCGCGCGATTTCGTGCTTGTGCCGCTGGCCGAGGTCGCGCCGCATGTGCTGATTCCCGGTCGTGGCCGGGTCACCGATCTGCTGGATCACTGCCAACGGCACGATCTGCGCGTGCTCGACCGGGCGCTGGCGGCGGCCGGGTGAGGCCGGGCGCACCCGCCCCGGGTGGCGCCCGGCGCCATGATCATTAGAATGTCGCGCCCCGCAGCCCCCGGTGGTTGCCGCGAGGAGTCAGACGCATGGCCGTCACCCGCGATACCCTGCTGAAGATGAAGCGCGCCGGCGAGCGGATCGCCTCGCTCACGGCGTATGACTATGCCTTCGCCCGCCTGCTGGACGCCGCCGGCGTCGATGTCGTGCTGGTCGGGGACTCGCTCGGCAACGTGATCCAGGGTCAGGCCACCACGGTGCCGGTGACCCTGGACGACATGGTCTATCACACCCGCTGCGTGGCGCGCGGCCTCGAGCGCGCGTTGCTGGTTGCCGACCTGCCGTTTCTCACCTACCAGGAAAGTCCCCAGCAGGCGTTGCGCAGTGCCGGGCGCCTGATGAAAGAAGGCCTGGCGCACATGGTGAAGCTCGAAGGTGGAGCTGCCATGGCGCCGGCGGTGGCGTTCCTGGTCGAGCGCGGCGTGCCGGTATGCGGGCATCTGGGGCTGACGCCGCAGGCGGTGCACCAGCTCGGCGGTTACAAGGTGCAGGGGCGTGGCGAGGCGGCGGCGGCCCGTCTGCGGGCGGATGCGCTTGCACTGCAGGAGGCCGGTGCGGCGCTGTTGGTGCTCGAGGCGATTCCGCGCGCCGTGGCGGCCGAATTGACCGCATTGCTCGACATTCCCACCATCGGCATCGGCGCCGGCGTGCAGTGCGACGGGCAAGTGCTGGTATTGCAGGACATGCTGGGCATGAATCCGCAGCCGGCGCGTTTCGTGCGTAATTTCCTGGCCGGGTGTGACGATCTGGCGGTCGCCATCGGCGCCTACGTGAAAGCGGTGAAGGACGGCAGTTTCCCGGCCGTCGAGCACGGTTACGACTGATGCGTCAGTTCAACGACGTGGCGGAACTGCGCGCCGCGCTGCGGGCCTGGCGCGCGGCCGGCGAGCGCGTCGCGCTGGTGCCCACCATGGGCAACATTCACGAGGGCCACCTGCGCCTGATCGACGCGGCTCGTGCGCATGGCGCGCAGCGGGTGGTGGCGAGCGTGTTCGTCAATCCGACCCAGTTCGACCGGCCCGACGACTTCGCACGTTATCCGCGCACCTTGGCGCAGGATGCCCAGGCGTTGCATGGACGTGGCGTCGATGCGCTGTTCGCGCCGCCTGTGGAGGCGATGTATCCGGACGGTCTTGATCTGGGGGCATTCGTGGAGCCGACGCACAGCGCCCAGTCGCTGGAGGGCGAGTTCAGGCCGGGCCATTTTCGCGGCATGGCGACAGTGGTGATCAAGTTGCTGAATCTGGTGCAGCCTGACTGCGCGATTTTCGGCGAGAAGGATTATCAGCAGCTGGCGGTGGTGCGGGCTGTGGTGCGCGAGTTGCTTCTGCCCGTTCAGATCATCGGTGTGCCGACCGTGCGCGAGGCCGATGGCCTCGCGCTGAGCTCGCGCAATCAGTACCTGACACCTGCGGAACGTGACCTGGCGCCGCGCCTGTTTGAGGCCCTGCAGACGGCAGCCGGCGAAGGGGCGGAACCTCTGGCGCCGTGGGCGCAGATCGAGGCCCACCACGTCGACAGACTCGAGGCATTGGGATTTCGTGTTGAATATTTTCGATTTCGCAATGCACAATTGGCCCCCCCCGCGCCAGGTGACTGCCGGCGCGTGGTGCTAGCAGCCGCCTGGTTGGGGAAGGCCAGGCTGATCGATAACCAGCCGTTCGTTGTGAGTCCCGGTCAGGATGATCGGGGCTGAGCGTCCACCAGCCAGTCACCGCAGGTACAGGCAATGATGCAGTTCATGCTAAAGGCCAAGCTGCACCGGGTTACGGTGACCCGGGTCGAGCTTGACTACGAGGGTTCGTGCGCGATCGACGCAGACCTGCTCGAAGCGTCCGGTATCCGTGAGTATGAGCAGATCGATATCTATAACATCGCCAACGGTGAGCGGTTCACCACCTATGCCATTCGCGCCGAGCGTGGCAGCCGGGTGATTTCCGTGAACGGCGCTGCCGCTCATAAGGCGAGCGTGGGCGACAAGGTCATCATCGCGGCCTATTGCGGTCTTGACCGCGCGGAGATGCAGACTCACAAGCCGCGTTTGGTCTATGTGGACGACGGCAACGGCATCACCCGCATCGGCAACGACATTCCCGAACAGGCTGCCTGAACGTCGGTGGTCACCGTCGGCGCCGCGCCAACCGCTCACATGCTCAGTGACCGCTTGCCCTGGCTGCTGCTGCTCGCCTATGGCGCCATTGCGTTCGGCGAGGGTCTGGTGGCGGCGTTGAACGCAGGTGTTGGCACAGAGCTGTCGCGCGCCGCCATTACGCTGGCCGGCGTGCTGTGGGTGGTGCACGGTTTGCGGCGTGGTCAGGCCTGGGCCTGGTGGTTGACGGTGGGCGGCGCCACGGTGTTTTTGGTGTCGGTGGTCACGGCGCTGGTGCTGGCTGCGTCACTCCAGGTCCAGCCCGCGCTGACGCTGTCGGTCTATGCCAAGTCGGGTGTATTGCTGGCGGCGCTGGTCGTGTTGCTGCCCGGGGACACACGCCGACGTTATCTGGCCGGGCGCCACAGGACGGACTGATCGCCATGTTGGGCGGGGCGCCGGCACAGCGGTTGGCGCGGCGCTACCGCTGCGAGGATGGGGTCTACCTGGTCGAGATCCGCCTGCGCGAGTTGCGGGCCCTGTTCAATTCTCTCGACCCGGCGCCGTTTCTCGACAAGGATCTCGATGACGAAGCCGAGCAGTACATCGTCGGGGCGGTCGAGGAGTTTCCGCTAAAAACGCCTTTGCGCCTCGTGTTGCACGTGCCGGCCGCCGCGCGCGCGGACCCGGTGGCACCGGTGCTGGGCGAGGCATTGCGGGGCTATTTCGATTATCGCGCCGCGCACGTCGAGCGTGAACTGGCGGCGTTGATGCGGCGTGGCCGTGCGTCCCTGCTGATCGGGCTTGGCTTTTTGTTCGTGTGCCTGGCCGCGCGCCGCGTGCTCGGTCAGATGCTCACGGGAGCCTGGCAGGACATCCTGGGCGAAGGGTTGTTGATCAGTGGCTGGGTGGCGATGTGGCGCCCGCTGCAGATCTATCTGTACGACTGGTGGCCGCTGGCACGGCGCCGAAGGATACTGCGCAAGATTCGTGACCTGCCGGTGGATGTGAGCATTGATGCAGCTGCGGGTGGGCGGAGCACATCTGTGTGAGGCGCCATGGCTGCTTATTTGATCTACCGCGCGCATGTCCACGATGCCGACGCGTACCGAGCCTACATGGAGCGGACGCCGGCGGCGCTTGCCGCGTTCGGTGGCCGGTTTCTGGCCCGTGGTGGTCAGACGGTGACGCTTGAGGGCAGGCCGGAGACGGCGCGGGTGATCATCGTCGAGTTTCCCGACCTGGCGGCTGCCGAGGCGTTCTACGCCTCGGACGCCTATCGCGAGGCGATTCCCTTCCGCCGCGACTGTGCCGACGTGCAGATGGTGGTGGTGGATGGAGTGAC
>NZ_JBFJTF010000170.1:0-4017 GCF_041625615.1 Immundisolibacter sp.
CGCCTGCCAGCGGTGCACGGCGGGTCCGAAGTCCGTCAGGTCGTCGAGCAGCCGCTCCATGGCGCTGTGCAGGGCCGCTTCATCGGGCTGGACGATGCCGCAAATGCCGCTCATCGGGTCGGGGGCTCCGTGGGGTCCGGGACGCGGGCATGTGCTAGCAAGGCACATGCCTTTCTCGGGGCCGGGAGCCTAGACCGTCGATTCGGACACAGATATTGCAGCCGGAGGCGTTTCTCAGGCCGCCAGCTTGGCCATCACGTAATGCACGGCGCCGTCGAGGCTGCTCAGGCGCGGGTAGTCGAGTTCCGGGATCGGCACCCCGAGTTGTTTGTGCACGGCGGTGACGAAATTGAGGAAATCCATCGAATCGATGTCGATCTGATCGCGCAGCGGCGCGGCGGGGTCGAGTTCGGTTTCACGCGCTTCCGGGGCGATGGCGCCCAGGATGGCGAGCAGCCGCTCGCGCAGTTCGGCTTCGTTCATAGCGCCTCCGGTTGGTGCAGCAGGCGGTCGAGCGCCGCCAGGAACAGTGCGCCGCGGTGGCCGTCGCTGACGCGGTGATCACCCGCCAGGGTGAGCGTGACGGTACGTCGCACGGCAATACCCTCGCCCACCACCCAGGGCCGGCGCACCACCGAGCCGGCACCGACCACCGCCACCTGCGGCGGGGTGATGATGGGGTAGACCGACTCGACGCCGTTGTCGCCGAGGCTGGACAGCGTGATGGTGGGGTCGGTCAGCTCGGAGCTGCGCAGGCCGCCGGCGCGGGCCCGCTGCACCAGGTCCTTGAGGTCGTCCATCAGGGTGTCGAGATCCTTGTCCGCCACATCGTGCAGGGCCGGCGCGATCAGGCCGCGCCGGCGCAGCGCCACGGCGACGCCGATGTGCACCGCGGTGGACGGCTCGAAGCGGTCGTGGCGCCAGAAGCCGTTCAGCTCCGGCACCTCGCGCAGCGCCAGCGCCGTGGCTTTCAGCAGCACCACGGCATACAGCAGGCGTCGGTCGGGGTCGCGCTCGGCGTTGACGGTTTCGATGAAGCGCAGCGCCGGCTCGAAATCGGCCGTGGTGGACAGGTAGTAGTGCGGGATTTCGCGCTTGGCGCGGGTCATGGCGGCGGCGATGGCGCGGCGCATGGCGTCCGGCTCGAACGGCGCCCTGGGCGCGGCTGCCGGTGCGGGCGGTGCGCCCGCCGCGCGTTCCACGTCGGCCACGGTGATCGCGCCCTTGGGGCCGCTGCCGGCGACGCCGGCCAGGTCCACGTCCAGTTCCAGCGCGCGCTGGCGCACGCTGGGTGCGGCACGCGGCGGTTTCCCGCCCGCGGGCCTGCCGCTGGACGCCAGGTCGGCCAGGACCACCGCGCCACCGGGTCCGCTGCCGCTGACGGCGGTGAGGTCGATGCCGCGTTCGGCGGCCTGGCGCCGCGCTACCGGTGAGGCGCGCACCGGCGCGGGCCCGGCAGCGGCGGGCGCGGGACGCACCGGCGCCTCGGCAACCGGCGGTGGCGCCGTGGGCGTGGGTTCCGGTGGCCCGGCGGCGGGCTTCGGCGCGGCCGGTCGGGTGGCCGCTTCGGCTTCGCCGTGCACGGTGGCCAGCACGGTGCCGACCGGTACTTCGGTCCCGGGCTGCACCACCAGCGTGTCGACCACGCCGCTGTCGAAAATCTCGACATCGATGGCGCCCTTCTGGGTTTCCACCACGGCCACGATGTCGCCGCGGTGCACGCGGTCGCCGGGCCGGATGCGCCACTCCACCAGCGTGCCGCTTTCCATGTCGCTGCCGAGCGAGGGCATGCAGAAGTCAGCCACGGCCCAGCACCCCGCGCGCGGCGGCGACGATGCCGTCCACCTGCGGCAGGGCGGCGTCCTCCAGGTGCTTGGGGTAGGGAATCGGCACCTCGGCGCTGCACACGCGCGCCGGCGGCGCGTCGAGGTCGTAGAACACCTGTTCGACGATGCGGGCGCTGATTTCCGCCGCCAGGCTGCCGCTGCGCCAGCCTTCGTCCACGATCACCGCCCGCCGCGTGCGGCCCACCGAGGCCATGATGGTGGCGTCGTCGAGCGGGCGCAGGCAGCGCAGATCGATGACCTCCGCCTCAATGCCGTCGCCGGCCAGCTGCTCGGCCGCGGTCAGTGTCTTGGGCAGGCTGCCGCCGTAGGTGATGAGCGTCACGTCGCGGCCGGGCCGGCGCACGGCGGCGCCGCCGAGCGGCACCGATTCCACCGCGTCCAGCGGACCGTCGGCGTTGTAGAGCATGACGTGCTCGAACACGATCACCGGGTCCGGGTCGGCCAGCGCGGCGGCCAGCATGTGCCGGGCATCGGTGACGGTGGCCGGGGCGATGACCTTCAGGCCCGGGATGTGGGCGTAGATGTTCTCCAGGCTGTGCGAGTGCTGCGCCGCCAGTTGCCGGCCGGCGCCGGTGGCCATGCGGATGACCAGCGGCACCGACACCTGGCCGCCGGACATGTGGCGCAGCGTGGCGGCGTTGTTCAGGATCTGGTCCAGCGCCAGCAGGCTGAAGTTGACGGTCATGATCTCGACGATCGGCCGCAGGCCGCCCAGCGCCGCGCCGATGCCGGCGCCGGTGAAGGTCGATTCCGACAGCGGCGTGTCGCGCACCCGGTCTTCGCCGAATTCCTCCAGCAGCCCCTTGCTGACGGCATAGCAGCCGCCGTAGCGGCCGACGTCCTCGCCCATCAGGAACACGCGCGGGTCGTCCGCCAGCGCCTGACGCAGCGCCTGGCGCATGGCCTCGCGGTAGGTGCAGGTGGCGGCGCTCATGCCGGGGTGTCCGTGTAGACGTCGTGCGTCAGCCGGTCCACCGGCTCCAGCGTGCCGGCCTCGGCGAAGGCCACCGCCGCCGCCACCTCGGCGTCCACTTCGGCCTGCAGCGCGGTGCGTGCGTCGTCGGCGAGCAGGCCGAGGCTGCGCGCCTCGCGCTCGAACAGGTCGATCGGGTCGCGGGCGCGCCAGCGCGCGACCTCCGTCTTGTCGCGGTACAGCTGGCTGTCGAACATGGAATGCGCCCGAAAGCGGAAGGTGTGGCATTCGAGCAGGTACGGGCCGTGGCCGCCGCGCACGTGGTCGATGGCCGTCTGCGCCGCCTCGCGCACGGCGAGCAGGTCCATGCCGTCCACGGCGGCGGAGGCAAGGCCATAGCTGCGGGCCTTCAGGTGAATGTCGGTTTCGGCCTCGGAGCGCGCCAGCGCCGTGCCCATGGCGTACTGGTTGTTCTCGCACACGAACAGCGCCGGCAGTTTCCACAGCGCGGCCAGGTTCAGCGACTCGTGAAACTCGCCTTCGGCCGCCGCCCCCTCGCCGAAGAAGCACACGCTGACCTGCGGCCGTTGCTGCATGGCGTCGGCCAGCGCCAGCCCCACGGTCAGCGGCAGGCCACCGGCGACGATGGCGTTGCCGCCGTACAGGCGCGTGGCGGCGTCGAACAGGTGCATGGAGCCGCCGCGGCCGCGGCTGCAGCCTTCCTGCATGCCGAACATTTCGGCCATCACGGCGCCCATGTCGACGCCGCGCACCAGCGCGTGGCCGTGTTCGCGGTAGGTGGCGACGATGGCGTCGGCCGCGTCCAGCAGCGGGATGATGCCGGCGGCGATGGCTTCCTCGCCGTTGTACAGGTGCAGGAAGCCGCGAATCCGGGTGGCGCTGTACTGCTCGGCGCAGGCGTCCTCGAAGGCGCGGATGCGCAGCATGTGCCGCAGCAGGGCGTGCGCGGTGCCGGCGTCAGGCAACGGCGCCATCAGGTGTTCTCCAGGGTGGAGGTGTCGCCTTCCGGCAGGCCCAGCTCGCGTGCCTTCAGCAGGCGGCGCATGATCTTGCCGCTGCGCGTCTTGGGCAGGTGGGCGGCGAACTCGACTTCCTTGGGCGCCACCACGGCGCCGAGGCGTTTTCGGGCGTGCGCCATGAGTTCATCGTGCAGGGCCGGGTCGGCCTCGAAACCGGGCTTGAGCGCCACGAAGGCCTTGACGATCTCGCCGGCGACCGGGTCCGGCTTGCCGATGA
>NZ_JBFJTF010000171.1:0-4016 GCF_041625615.1 Immundisolibacter sp.
GCGTCGCGCTGATGCGCGGCCTGGAGCCGGAGGGCGGTTGGCCGGATGTGTCGGACGCGGCCCTGGAGGCCGATCTTGCCCGTTGGCTGGGGCCGTACCTGGTGGGCGTCAAACGGGTCGATGCGTTGGCCGACGGCCCGCTGCAGGCGGCCCTGGCCGGTCTACTCGATCACGCGCTTGGCCGGCGCCTGGACGCCGAGTTGCCGGCGCAGCTCATCGTCAATGGTCGCCCGCGCGCGATCGACTACACCGCCGACGCGCCGGTGCTGGCGGTGCGCCTGCAGGACCTGCTGGGCCAGCGCGATACGCCGCGCCTGGCCGGCGGGCGGGTGGCGCTGGTGCTGCACCTGCTCTCGCCGGCCGGACGGCCGCTGGCGGTGACGGCCGATCTGGCCGGCTTCTGGCGCGGCGCCTACGGCGACGTGCGCAAGCAGATGCGTGGGCGCTATCCCAAGCACCCGTGGCCGGAAGATCCACTCGGCGCCGTGCCCCCGGCGCGCGCGGCCCGTTAAGCTGTGGCCGTAAGCGGGCACATGAACGGTGGTGGTGCGCGGGGCCGAATCTTCCGAACGGGCCGGTTACTGCGTGGCGGCTACGCTTTTGCCTTCACCCGCACTTCGACTCGCCGCAATTGAGGCAGGTCAGGCACCCGTCCATCATGATCATGGCCTTGGTGTTGCACTTGTAGCAAAGCTGCGCGCCGTCGGGGTAGGTGGCGTCGGTGTCGGCCTGGTTCTGGCCGGTGCGGGCTTCGTACTCGGTGCGTTTTTCCTCGATCAGCTTCAGCTGGCGGGCGTCGAGTTCGGTGTCCGGCAGCATGCCGATGAAGCGCAGGTGCTGTTCGATGACGTCGCCGATCTCGGCCACCAGGGACGGCATGTAGCGGCCGCCTTTCTTGAAGTAGCCGCCGCGCGGGTCGAACACGGCCTTGAGCTCTTCCACCAGGAAGGTGATGTCGCCGCCCTTGCGGAACACGGCCGAGACGATGCGCGTGAGCGCAACGATCCACTGGAAGTGCTCCATGTTCTTGGAGTTGATGAAGATCTCGAACGGCCGGTAGTGCTCGTGCTCGGTGCCGGGGTTCAGCACGATGTCGTTGATGGTCACGTACAGGGCGTGCTCGGTCAGCGGCGTCTTGATCTTGTAGGTGGTGCCGCGCAGGGTTTCCGGCCGCTCCAGCTTTTCGTGCATCTGGATGACGTTGGACTTCTCGCGCTCGTTCGGCGCGCCGGCGGGCTTGGCGGTGTCGGCCGGCGCCGGTTCGTCCGCGCGTGCCACGGCATAGCCGGTGATTTTCTTGGTGATCTGGATGGTCATGGCGGGGGTTCCGGTGGTCAGAATTTGCCGTAGTAGCCTTCTTTGAGGGCGTCGAACAGGTTGGCGGCGCTGTGCACCTCGCCGTCGTATTCGATTTCCTCGTTGCCCTTGGCCTCGATGACGCTGCCGTCCTCCAGCTCGAAGCGGTAGGTGGTGTTCTCGAGGTCCTTCTCCTTCACCAGCACGCCCTGGAACGCCTCCGGGTTGAAGCGGAAGGTGGTGCAGCCCTTCAGGTCCTGCTCGTAGGCGTACAGGTAGATGTTCTTGAAGTCCTCGAACGGGTAGTCCGTGGGCACGTTGGCGGTCTTGGAGATGGACGAGTCGATCCACTTCTGCGCCGCGGCCTGGATGTCCACGTGCTCGGTCGGGGTGATGTCCTCGGCGGTGATGAAGTACGCCGGCAGCTGCTCGGCCGGGTCCTCGCTGTAGGGAATGGCGCGCGGGTTCACCAGGTGCCGGTAGGCCAGCAGTTCGTAGGAGAACACGTCCACCTTTTCCTTGGTCTTGCGGCCTTCGCGGATGACGTTGCGGAAGTAGTGGTGGGCGAAGCTGGGCTCGATGCCGTTGCTGGCGTTGTTGGCCAGCGACAGCGAGATGGTGCCGGTGGGCGCGATGGAGCTGTGGTGCGTGAAGCGCGCGCCGTGCTCGGCGATGGTGTCGACCAGGTCCGGGCGCACGGCGCCGACCCGCTGCATGTAGCGGCTGTAGCGCGCCATCAGCACGCGTCCGGGCAGGGTGTCGCCGGCCTTGTAGCCGTCGGCCGCCAGTTCCGGACGCTTGCGCAGCATGTCGGGGGTGATCTCGAACTGTTCGTCCATGATCGGCGCCGGGCCCTTTTCCTGCGCCAGTTCGGCGCCGGCTTCCCAGCCGGCGATGGCCATCTCGCGCGCCACCGCCTCGGTGAACTCGATGGACTCGGCCGAGCCGTAGCGCTGGCGCAGCATGGTCAGCGCCGAGCCAAGACCCAGGAAGCCCATGCCGTGGCGGCGCTTGCGGAAGATTTCGTCGCGCTGCTGCTGCAGCGGCAGGCCGTTGATCTCGACCACGTTGTCGAGCATGCGCGTGAACACGCGCACCACCTCGCGGTATTCGTCCCAGTTGAAGCGCGCCTGCGGCGTGAACGGTTCCTCGACGAAGGTGGTGAGGTTCACCGAGCCCAGCAGGCAGGCGCCGTACGGCGGCAGGCCCTGTTCACCGCAGGGGTTGGTGGCGCGGATGTTCTCGCAGAACCAGTTGTTGTTGAGGTCGTTGTACTGGTCGATGAGGATGAAGCCCGGCTCGGCGTAGTCGTAGGTGGACGTCATGATGAGGTCCCACAGCCGCCGCGCCTTGATGGTGCGGTACACCTTGCAGGCGACCAGGCCCTGGTCGTCGACGATGTAGCTGCGGTGGGTGGGCCATTCGCGCCAGATGATGTTGTCGGCGCTGTGTACGTCGATGCCGTCGGCCTCGGCCTCGTGCCGGGTGAGGGGGAAGGCCAGCGGCCAGTCGGCCCCGGCCTTGACCGCCTCCATGAACTCGCGCGTCACCAGCAGCGACAGGTTGAACTGGCGCAGGCGGCCGTCCTCGCGCTTGGCGCGGATGAAGTCGATCACGTCCGGATGGCCGACGTCGAAGGTGGCCATCTGGGCGCCGCGCCGGCCGCCGGCGGACGACACCGTGAAGCACATCCGGTCGTAGATATCCATGAACGACAGCGGCCCCGAGGTGTAGGAGCCGGCGCCGGTCACGTAGGCGCCGCGCGGGCGCAGCGTGCTGAACTCGTAGCCGATGCCGCAGCCGGCCTTCAGCGTGAGGCCGGCCTCGTGGACCTTGTGCAGGATGTCGTCCATCGAATCCTCGATGGTGCCGGACACGGTGCAGTTGATGGTGGAGGTGGCCGGCTTGTATTCCCAGGCGCCGGCATTGGAGGTGATGCGTCCGGCCGGGATGGCGCCGCGGCGCAGCGCCCACAGGAAGCGCTCGTACCAGTGCTCGCGCAGGTCCGGCGCCTCGGCGTCGGCCAGGGCGCGGGCGACGCGCTGGTAGGTTTCGTCCACGTTGCGGTCGATGGCCGTGCCGTCCTTGGCCTTGAGGCGGTATTTCTTGTCCCAGATGTCCAGCGAGGCGGGCTGCGCCGGGACGAGTTCCTGGTCTTGGCTTGCGGCGTGAATGGCGACCACCTTGTTCATGGATGCGCGTACTCCCTGGGTCGTTTTTCGGGGTGTTGTGGGGCGGAGGGTGAGAAACACTAGATCTTGTGAAGACCGGAAGACCTTAAGCCGCTGGGGTGGGGTCGTCAACCATTCTCTGGATAAAAATTTTATTCGTTATTTAACAACAAGTTATAAAAAATATTGGGGGGAGGGGGAATCTGTGCCGATGGGTGTTTGAGGGCTAATGTAAAACGCCTTTTTTCCCAATATGTTGTGCGTCCGGCGGCGCGTTTTCCGGGCATTTTCTGGCCCACAAATCGTGCGTGTTCACCCTGAACGGGCGGCGGAAATTGCGGCAGGCCGGCGCCGTCCCGTTCAAGACGGTCGTCGTGGTCGGGTGGGCGTGGCCGGCACGTCAGGAAACGGCCTGCGGTGAGGGCGGCGAACGGTGGGGGGCGCAGCGCGCCGACGCGCGCTGCGACGCTTCAGGTTGTCGGCAACACCTGCGAGAAGCACTGCAGCATGGGCAGGTCCGGGAGCAGCTGCGCCTGCGCCCGCGAGTCC
>NZ_JBFJTF010000172.1:0-3997 GCF_041625615.1 Immundisolibacter sp.
GGGCCGGAAAGGCCGGCGGCGACGGCGCCCCCGAGCGTGCCGCCACCACCGAACCTCGGCGGCTCGAAGCCGAGCATCTGCCCGCACTCGGCCAATACGCCCTCCAGCTGCGCCAGTGACGTGCCGGCGCGCGCGGTAATGACCATGTCACCGGGCTCGTAGGCCACCACCCCGTGGTGGCCGCTGACATCCAGTGGCTCGCCGCCCCGCAGGTTGCCGTAGAACGCCTTGCTGCCATGGCCGCGCGCGGACACGGCGTGCCCCGTTGCCAGCGCCGCCCGTACCGCCGCCTGCAACGCCTCGCTGCGGTCCTGTCCCATCTTCAGAAGCGCTCCAGGTGCGGGTGCGGCAGCTGGCCGTGGTGCACATGGCTGCCGCGCAGCTCGGCGCAGCGCGTCAGGGTCGGAATCGCCTTGCCGGGGTTCAGCAGTCCGGCCGGGTCGAAGGCCCGCTTGACCGCGAAATAGTCCTCCAGCACCGGATCGGCGAACTGCTTGCAGGCCTTGTCGATCTTCTCGGCACCGATGCCATGCTCGCCGGTGATGGTGCCGCCCACCTTCAGGCAGGCATCCAGGATGCGCCCGGCCAGCTGCTCGGTGCGCTCGACCTCGTCCGGCACCGCTGCGTCGTACAGGATCAGCGGATGCAGGTTGCCGTCACCGGCGTGAAAGGCGGTGGCCACGCGCTGGCCATACTCGGCCGCCAGCTCGCCGATGTGGCGCAGGATGTCCGGCAGGTGACGTCGCGGCACGGTGGCGTCGACGATGTAGAAATCCGGCGACACGCGCCCCATGGCCGGAAAGGCGCCCTTGCGACCGGCCCACAGGCGCGTGCGCTCGTCGGCCTCGCGCGCCACGCGCAGGTCGTAGCCATCGCACGCCTGCATGAGCGCCGTGACCCGTTCGAGCTGCGCCTCCACGTCGGCGGCGGCGCCGTCGAGCTCGCACAGCAGCAATGCCGCCGCGTCCACCGGCAGCCCCATCTGGATGTAACCCTCGACCACTTCGATGGCCACCTGGTCCATCATCTCCAGCCCCGCCGGCACCACGCCGGCGGCGACGATGTCCATCACCGCCCGGCCGGCACGTTCCAGGTCCGGAAACGCTGCCTGCAGCAGCACGATGGACTCCGGCACCGGCAGCAGCTTCAGGCGCGCCTCCACCACCACGCCGAGCATGCCCTCCGACCCGGTCACCAGTGCCAGCAGGTCGGCACCGGGCCCGTCCAGCCCGCCGCCACCGACGGTCAGCAGCTCACCCTCCAGGGTAACCAGCGTCACCTCGAGCAGGTTGTGGGTGGTCAGGCCGTATTTCACGCAGTGCACGCCACCGGAGTTCTCGGCAATGTTGCCGCCGATGCTGGAGGCGAACTGCGACGACGGGTCCGGCGCGTAGAACAGCCCGTGGACGGCTGCCGCCTCGGACACCGCCAGGTTGCGCACCCCGGGCTGCACGCGGGCGATGCGGTTGTCGGGATCGATCTGCAGGATGCGGTCGAAACGCGTCATGGACAGCAGGATGCCGTCCTCGCGCGGCAGCGCCCCGGCCGACAGGCCGGTGCCGGCGCCACGCGGCACCACCGGCACGCCGTATTGGTGACACACGCGCAGCAGGGCCTGTACCTGCTCGACCGTGTCCGGCAGCGCCACCGCCAGCGGCAGGGCCCGGTAGTTGGCCAGCGCGTCGCATTCGTAGACCCGCCGCTCGGCCTCCTCGGTCAACAGACCATCGGCCGGAAGCACGGCGCGCAGCGCCCTCAAGGCAGCGGCATAGCCATCCGGTTGCCTGCCGGCATCGCTCATGCCGTCCCCCCGGCCAGTGGGCGAACCCTGATCCAGGCCGCCGTTTGACTTATAGTTCTGCGCCGCACAGCCAGTATTCCCTACCCGTAACGATGTCCCGCAATACCGCCATTTTGCTCGTGACCTGTCCCGACCAGCGGGGCCTGGTGGCCGCCGTGGCCGAATTCCTGTACCGCCACGGTGCCAACATTCTGCACGCCGATCAGCATGTCGACATCGCCGCCGGGCTGTTTTTCATGCGCGTGGAGTGGTCCCTGGCGGGCTTCGACATGCCCCTGGGGGAATTCGCCGCGTCGTTCGCGCCACTGGCGGAAAAGCACTCGATGCACTGGCGGCTGGAGGAATCCGACCGCCGCCAGCGGGTGGCCATCTTCGCCTCGCGTTACGACCACTGCCTGGCCGACCTGCTGTACCGCCACCGCGCCGGGGAGTTGTACTGCGACATCCCGCTGGTGATCAGCAACCACGAAGACACCCGCCAGCTGGTCGAGTTCTACGATGTGCCGTTTCACCTGATCGAGGTGACGCCGGAGGGCAAGAACACCGCCGAAGCCGCGCAGATGGCACTGCTGGACGAGCACAACGTCGACCTGATCGTGCTGGCGCGCTACATGCAGATTCTCGGACCGCGTTTCGTGGCGCGTTACCCGGCGCGCATCATCAACATCCACCACTCCTTCCTGCCGGCCTTCCTCGGTGCCCGACCCTATCACCGCGCCTTCGACCGCGGCGTCAAGATCATCGGCGCCACCAGCCACTACGTCACCGACATCCTGGACGAAGGGCCGATCATCGAGCAGGACGTCATCCGCGTGTCGCACCGTGACCAGGTGGAAAACCTGGTACAGAAAGGCCGCGACGTGGAAAAGATGGTGCTCTCGCGCGCCGTGCGCTGGCACCTGGAGCATCGCATCCTGGCGTACGGCAACAAGACGGTCGTGTTCGACTGAACCCCACCGCTTCCACCTGCCGGTTGTCGGCATCACGGGCCGCCACCTACAATCCGACCGTTCGGTCGAACCCGCCTCCGGACGGTGACGTCGCCGTCACGAACACCCTTTCCCAATCCCAACCAAGCTGAGGAGAAGCCGCATGAGCAAGGGGGTCATTTTTGTTTCCACGGACTGGATTTCGGACATTCTGGCCGACGCGTTCGGCGACCTGGGGTGCGAAATCATCCGTGGCCCGGCTGCCACCGGCCCCGGCTTCACGGTCTACGACCCGGCCGACTACGAGCGCCTGTTCGGCCGCGCCGACATCATCGTCGCCAGCCCCATCACCAAGATCGACCGCTCGATCATGGAAGCCGCGCCGCGCCTGCGCGCCATCATGTCGCCGGTGATCGGCGTCGAGAGCATCGATGTCGATGCCGCCACCGACCTGGGCATCATCGTCGGCCACGGTGCCACGCCGGAAAACTTCCTGGGCATGTCCGAGGCCTCGGTACTGTTCATCGCCGCGCTGGCCATGCAGATGCCGTTCAAGCAGCGCCTGCTGGCCGAAAACGCGCCGCGACCGCGCGAACTGACCTCGCGCAGCGTGCGTGGCCGCACCATCGGCCTGGTCGGCATGGGCCGCATCGCCCGTGGCGTGGTCGACCGCCTGCAGGGCTGGGAGACCGAGATTCTCTACTTCGACCCGTACGTGCCGCAGGACAAGGCACCGGCCGGCACCAAGAAGGTCGAGCTGGACGAGCTGCTGCAGCGTTCGGATTTCGTCAGCCTGCACGTGACGGTCACCGACGAGACCAAGGCCATGATCGGCGAGCGCGAACTGCGCCTGATGAAGCCGACCGCCTACCTGGTCAACACCGCCCGCGGCGCCGCGCTGGACGAAACCGCCGTGTACAAGGCGCTCAAGGAAGGCGTCATCGCCGGTGCCGCGCTGGACGCCTTCGTGCAGGAGCCGCTGCCGATGGACAGCCCGCTGCGCGAGTTCGTCGGTGCCGACAACGTCATCCTGACGCCGCACATCATCGGTCACTCGCATGACGTGATGGCCTCGCTGCCGGTTGCGGCACGCGAGAACATCACCCGCGTGCTGCGCGGCGAGCCGCCGCTGTACACCAAGAACCCCGCCGTCACCGAGCGCTGGAAGGCGCGCCTGGCCCCGCTGGGCTGACCCGCTGCGTCGTCCCGGACCTGGCGCGGGTCCGGGACGATGCCGTTCCCGCCAGCGGCGCTGGCCATCGCCCAC
>NZ_JBFJTF010000173.1:0-3958 GCF_041625615.1 Immundisolibacter sp.
CAGACCGGATTCAGCACCTTGCTGCGCTTGAGCTTGAACATGAGATCGGTGCCGATGTTGCCGGAGCCGATCAGGGCGCAGTTGATTTTCATGACGTGAATTCCTCGGCAGGCCGTGGGGTGGCAAAGACACCGCCGCCGGTTGGCGGACGGCCCGAAGTGGCACGCTTCGGGCCAACAATAGTACCGGCGGCGCCCCTTTCCCTACAAGGCAAAGGCTTGGTGCTGCCTGCCGCTGCCGGCATACTGGCCTGCTTTTTCCAGCGGTCCTTCCGTCACGCAGAATCAGGAGTGAAGCATGGCTGACAATCCCTACCTTTGCCGCCGCTTCGAAGGTCAGGTGGCCGTGGTCACCGGCGCCGCCCAGGGCATCGGCCGCGCCGCCGCGGTTCGTCTCGCCGCCGAGGGCGCGCAGGTGGTGGTCGCCGACCGCGCCGCGCCGCAGGCACAAGCCGTGCGGGACGAAATCCGCGCCGCCGGCGGTCAGGCCGAGATCGCGCTCGGCGACCTGGAGACCTGGGAGGGCGCGCAGGCCATCGCCGCCGCTGCGCTGACGGCCTACGGCCGCATCGACGTGCTGGTCAACAATGTCGGCGGCACCATCTGGGCGCGTCCGTACTGGGAGTACGCGCCGGAAGAAATCGAGAAGGAAGTGCAGCGCTCGCTGTGGCCGACGCTGTGGACCTGCCGGGCGGTCATCCCGCACATGGTGGAACGCCGCGCCGGCGCCATCGTCAACGTCGGTTCCACCGCCACGCGCGGCGTCTACCGGGTGCCCTACACCGCCTGCAAGGGCGGCGTGCACGCCATCACCGTGTCCCTGGCGTATGAACTGGCCGAGTTCGACGTGCGGGTGAACTGCATCGCGCCGGGCGGCACCGATGTCGGCCAGCGCGCCATCCCGCGCACGCCCACGCCGCCCACCGAGCGTGACCAGCAATGGATGCGCGGCGTGATGGAGCAAACCCTGCAGGATGCCTACATCAAGCGCTTCGCCACACCGGACGAACAAGCCGCGGCAATCTGCTTCCTGGCCGCGCCGGAGGCGTCGTATCTGACCGGCTACGTGCTGCCAGTGAGCGGTGGGACCGGAATCTGACGCAGGCCGGTAGCCGCCCGGGACCTGCGCCCGGGCGCCGCGGCGCGGGTCCAGAAGCGCGTATTCCGGTCGTCCCGGGGCCAGTGGCCCGATCGGGGTGTGCCCCCTGCCCCGTCACTCCTTGAGCGTGTCGCCCAGGCCGCGCCAGCGGTTGACCAGCGAGTGCTCCATGTCGAACAGGTCGAGGATGCGCCCGACGGTGTGGGTGACCATGTCGTCGAGCGTGGCGAGGTCGGCGTAGAAAGCCGGCACCGGCGGAAAGATGATGCCGCCCATCAGGGTCACGGCTTCCATGTTGCGGATATGGGCCAGGTTCAGCGGTGTCTCGCGCGTGACCAGCACCAGGCGCCGGCGCTGCTTGAGGATCACATCGGCGGCACGCGCGATGAGGTTGTCCGAATAACCGTGCGCCACCGAGGCCAGGGTTTTCATCGAGCACGGCACGATCACCATGCCCTCTGTAATGAACGAACCCGACGCGATGCTGGCGCCGATGTCCTTGACGTTGTGCACCACGTCGGCCACCGACTCGAAGTCGAGCCGCTCGCGGCGCAGTTCCTGACGCGCCGTCAGCACCGCCGCGCTCGACATCACCAGGTGCGTCTCGACGTTGCCGAGCGCGCGCAACTGGCGCAGCAGCTCGTAGGCATAGACGGCGCCGGTGGCGCCGGTGATACCCACGATCAGGCGTTTTTTCATGAAGTCCCCCTCGCGTGGCAGTAATGGGCCGGCCTGAAGCCGACCGCCTGGTTATCGCCGCAGCGCCTGCACCGCGCGCTCCAGCCCGTCGACCGTGAGCGGGAACATGCGCCCCTGCAGCAGCTCGCGCACCAGGCCGATCGACGGAATATAGCCCCAGTCGGCCTCACGCTCCGGATTCAGCCAGGCCGCCGACGGCCAGGCATCGAGCAGGCGGCGCAGCCACACGGCGCCGGGCTCGTCGTTGCGGTGTTC
The DNA here is from genome assembly GCF_041625615.1 of Immundisolibacter sp. Taxonomy (GTDB): domain Bacteria; phylum Pseudomonadota; class Gammaproteobacteria; order Immundisolibacterales; family Immundisolibacteraceae; genus Immundisolibacter. Next base: position 2,053 of record NZ_JBFJTF010000173.1, read on the forward strand.
GACGCTGCCGCCGACGTGCGTGATCTCGTACGGCGCCATCGACGCGTCGCCGACGAAAATCACCTTCCAGTCACGCCCGTACTTGCGCAGCACGTCCCAGGTCGGAAAACGCTCGGCGTGACGGCGCGCGTTGCTGCGCCACAGCCGCTCGTAGACGCAGTTGTGGAAGTAGAAATACTCGAGGTGACGGAACTCGCTGCGCGCGGCCGAGAACAGGCGCTCGCACTGGCGCACGTGGACGTCCATCGAACCGCCCACGTCCAGGAACAACAGCACCTTGACCCGGTTGCGCAGCTCCGGGCGCAGCTGCAGGTCCAGATAGCCGCGCCGGGCGGTGCCGCGAATGGTGCCGTCGAGGTCCAGCTCGTCGGCGACGCCGTCGCGCGCCAGGCGCCGCAGCCCCTTGAGCGCCACCTTGATGTTGCGCGTCCCGAGCTCGACCTGATCGTCGAGATCCCGGAACTGGCGCTGTTCCCACACCTTGGCCGCGCGGCGCTGGCGTCCCTCGCCGCCGATGCGCACGCCTTCCGGGTGATAACCGCCGTGGCCGAACGGTGACGTGCCACCGGTGCCGATCCACTTGCTGCCGCCCTGGTGGCGGCCCTTTTGCTCGGCCAGACGCTGGCGCAGGGTCTCCAGCAGCGCTTCCAGGCTGCCGAGGGTCTGCAGCCTGGCCTTGTCCTCGTCGGACAGCAGCTTCTCGATCTCCTGGCGCAGCCAGTCGTCGGGAATGGCACCACCGAGCTGCTCGAACGCCAGCTCGGCACCGCGAAAGTACGCCGCGAACACGGCGTCGAAGCGGTCGTAGAACCGCTCGTCCTTGACCAGCGCGCAGCGCGCCAGCTGATACAGCCCGTCGGCGCTGTGCGGCGGCACATCGGCCGCCAGCGCTTCCAGAAACGTCAGGTACTCGCGCACGCTGACCGGAATGCCGGTACTGCGCAGCTGATCGAGAAACGAGGTGAACACCTGGCCGCTCCGCCCGGCCGGCGCCTCAGCGCGTCTCGCGCCGGTGCAGGAACACCAGCTTCTCGAACAGGTGCAGGTCCTGCTCGTTCTTCAGGAGCGCGCCATACAGCGGCGGCAGGCTGGTCTTGAGATCGGCCGCCCGCAGCGCCTCGGCCGGCACGTCCTCGGCCAGCAGCAGCTTGATCCAGTCGAGCAGTTCCGAGGTCGACGGCCGCTTGGTGAGGCCCGGCGTGTCGCGCAGCTCGAAAAAGGTGCCCAGCGCCGCCGCCAGCAGGTCGTGCTTGAGACCCGGGAAATGGGTGTCGACGATGCGGCCCATGGTGTCCGCATCCGGAAAGCGGATGTAGTGAAAGAAGCAGCGCCGCAGGAACGCGTCCGGCAGGTCCTTTTCGTTGTTGGACGTGATGATGACGATCGGCCGCTGGCGGGCCTGCACGGTTTCGCGCGTCTCGTAGACGTGGAACTCCATGCGGTCGAGCTCCAGCAGCAGGTCGTTCGGGAACTCGATGTCGGCCTTGTCGATCTCGTCGATGAGCAGCACCGGACGCTCATCGGAGACAAAGGCCTGCCACAGCTTGCCCGGAACGATATAGTTCGAGATGTCGTGCACTCGCTCGTCGCCGAGCTGGGAGTCGCGAAGGCGTGCGACCGCGTCGTACTCGTACAGTCCCTGCTGGGCGCGGGTGGTGGACTTGATGTGCCAGCTGATCAGCGGCGCGCCGATCGCCGCGGCCACTTCCTCGGCGAGCATGGTCTTGCCGGTTCCGGGCTCGCCCTTGACGAGCAGCGGGCGTCCGAGCGTGATGGCGGCGTTCACCGCGAGCATCAGGTCGTCGGTGGCGACGTAGGTGTTGGTGCCCTCGAATCGCAGTGAACTCATCGCAGCGTACTCTGTTGCATTCCGTGGCCGTATCGAGCGGCGTATTCTACCGATCAC
>NZ_JBFJTF010000174.1:0-3916 GCF_041625615.1 Immundisolibacter sp.
GTGGGGCAGCATGCCGCTGGCCGAGCGCATGGACCTGCTGATGAAGCTGGCGCACGGCATTCAGGCCCGTGCCGAGGAGTTCGCGCAGGCCGAGGTGGCGGACAACGGCATGCCCATCACGCTGGCGCGCCATGTGAACATCCCGCGCGGCAGCGCCAACTTCATCCAGTTTGCCGAGCACTTCAAGTACGTCGCCACCGAGTGCTGGGAGATGGAAGGCGCGCTCAACTACGCGCTGCGTCGGCCGCTGGGTGTGGTCGGCATCATCTCGCCGTGGAACTTCCCGCTGCTGCTGACCACCTGGAAGGTGGCGCCGGCCCTGGCGGCCGGCAACGCCGTCATCATCAAGCCGTCCGAGGAGACGCCGGCCACCACCGCGCTGCTAGCCGACGTGGCCAAGGACATCCTGCCGCCGGGTGTGCTGAACGTGGTGCACGGGTTCGGGCCGGATTCGGCCGGTTCGGCGCTGACCGAGCACCCGGACGTCGACGGCATCACCTTCACCGGCGAGACCACGACCGGCCAGATCATCATGCGCGCCGCCGCCGCCAACCTGAAGAAGGTGTCGTTCGAGCTCGGCGGCAAGAACCCGAACATCATCTTTGCCGACGCCGACCTGGACGCCTGCATCGACACCACCATGCGCTCCTCGTTCGCCAATCAGGGCGAGGTGTGCCTGTGCGGTTCGCGCATCTATGTCGAGCGCCCGCTGTACCAGGCGTTCCTGGACAAGCTGGTCGAGCGCATCCGCAGCTCGGTCAAGATCGGCGACCCGACCGATACCTCCACGACGCTGGGGGCGCTCATTTCCAAGGAGCATCTGGCGCGGGTGCAGACCTTCCTGGATTCGGCCAAGGCCGATGGCGCCACCTTCCTGACCGGCGGCAAGCGTCCGGAAGGGCTGCCCGATCACCTCAAGGACGGCGCTTTCCTGGAGCCGACGGTGATCGTCGGTCTCGGGCCGGACTGCAAGGCGCAGCGGCAGGAGATCTTCGGCCCGGTGGTGTCGGTGACACCGTTCGACACCGAGGAAGAAGTGCTGGCGCTGGCCAACGACACCAACTACGGCCTGTCCGCCACCGTGTGGAGCAGCAACCTGGCCCGTGCGCACCGCGTGGCGGCGCAGCTCGAAGCCGGCATCGTGTGGGTCAACACCTGGTTCCTGCGCGACCTGCGCTCGCCGTTCGGCGGCATGAAGTACTCCGGCATTGGCCGCGAGGGCGGCGTGCACTCGCTCGAGTTCTACTCCGAGCTGAAGAACATCTGCGTCAAGTTGTAAGGAAGAACCTCATGGAATCGGCCAAGATCGACCAGTACAGCGAACAGCTGTACCAGGCCCTGCGCAGCGCCCAGGTGGTGGACCCGCTGACCGCGCGCGAGCCGGACATCAGCATCGAGGATGCCTACCAGATTCAGCTCGGCATCATTCGCCGGCGCATGGAACGCGACGGTGACACCATCATCGGCAAGAAGATTGGCGCCACCAGCAAGGCCGTGCAGTCCATGCTGGGCGTGGACCAGCCGGATTTCGGCCACCTGATGTCCAGCATGGCGTACAACGATGGCGACGTGGTGCCCATCGAGGGCAACCTGATCCAGACGCGCATGGAGGGCGAGATCGCCTTCATTCTCAAGCGCGACCTGCTGGGACCGGGCATCACCAACGCGGCCGTTCTGGCAGCGACCGAGTGCGTGATGCCGTGTTTCGAGATCTGCGATTCGCGTATCCGTGACTGGAAGATCCGCATCCAGGACACCGTGGCCGACAATGCCTCGGCCGGGCTGTTCCTGCTCGGCGACCAGGCGGTCGACCCGCGTCGCATCGACCTCAAGACCTGCGGCATGATCCTGGAGAAGAACGGCGAGGTCGTCGGCCTCGGCGCCGGCGCGGCGACGCTGGGTCATCCGCTGAATGCCGTTGCCTGGCTGGCCAACACGCTGGGCCAGCGCGGGATTCCGCTCAAGGCCGGTGAGGTCATTCTGTCCGGCTCGCTGGCCACCATGGTCAGTGCCAAGGCCGGTGATCACATGCGTGTCACCATAGGTGGCATGGGCAGCGCGTCGGTCTGCTTCGCCTGAAGCATCTCTCCGTGGCGGTCGCCTGCAGGATGCGGGCGGCCGGCCGCGCGTTTGCCGACGAGCAGGTGCCGCGTGACCGGTGACGCCCGTGGCGGCACCGAGTGCCATGCGGGGCTTGTCAGCCGCCCCGGGCGGCCAGCGATCAGGGAGTCAGATTGTGGTTCGACGCACGTCGCGCGCGCCTTCAGAGTCAACGCAACGCAAGGATGCGAAACGCACGTCGACAGACCGTGACACGGTCATCGGCCTGTACCGCACCATGCGCCGCATCCGCAGTGCGGAAGGGCGCCTGTCGGAACTGTTCGCCGCCGGCGAAGTGCCGGGGTTCATTCATCTGAGTATCGGTCAGGAGGCGGTTGCCGCCGGCGTGATGGCGGCGCTGCAAGCGGCCGACACCATCGCCTCCAATCACCGCGGCCACGGTCACTGCCTGGCACGCGGGGTCGACCTCGCGGGCCTGTTCGCCGAGATCATGGGCCGCGATACCGGCCTGTGCCGCGGCCGTGGCGGTTCCATGCACGTGGCCGACATGCGCATCGGCATGCTCGGGGCCAACGGCATCGTCGGTGCCGGCATTCCGCTCGCCGTGGGCAGTGCGCTGGCGCACCAGGTGCGCGGCACCGGTGGCGTGGCGGTGGCGTTCTTCGGTGACGGCGCGCTGGCCGAGGGGGTGCTGCACGAGTCGATCAACATGGCGGCGTTGTGGCGCCTGCCGCTGCTGCTGGTGTGCGAGAACAACGGCTGGTCGGAGTTCTCGCCCGCCGAACAGCAGTTCTCGGCAAAGCCGCTGGACCTTGCCGCCGCGTTCGGTGTGGCCGGCGAACAGGTGGACGGCAACGATGTGGTGGCGGTGCTGGATGCCGCCACGCGGCTTCGGGCGCAGGCGGCCGGCGACGGCCCGCGCATGCTCGAGTGCATCACCGACCGCGTGCGTGGCCACTACGAGGGCGACTCTCAGCGCTATCGGGCCGGCGCCACGCGTGATCTGGGCGACCCGCTCGACGCCTGCCGGCGCCGCCTGCGCGCGGCGCGGGTGAGCGCGGCGGCCATCGACGCCATCGACGCGCAGGTCGAGCAGGAGGTGTCGGCTGCGGTCGATCAGGCGCGCACCGGCGCGCATCCGAAGTTCGCCGAGGCCTCGGCGGACGTTTACAGCACGAGTGTCTGACGATGCCTGAACTGCGTTACGGCAAGGCCATCGGCCAGGCGTTGCACGATGCCATGACCGGCGACCCGAACGTGGTGGTGTTCGGCGAGGACATTGCCGGTGCCGGTGGCAGCTTCGGCGTGACACGCGGCCTGCTGGACAGCTTCGGGCCGCTGCGTGTGCGCGACACGCCGATCAGCGAGGCGACCATCCTGTCGGCGGCGGTCGGCGCTGCCATGGGTGGCCTCAGGCCCGTGGTCGAGATCATGTTCATGGACTTCATCACGCTCGGCATGGACGCCCTGGTCAACCAGGCCGCCAAGGCACGGTTCATGTTCGGCGGCCAGACCAGCGTGCCGATGGTGCTGCGCACGCCGCATGGCGGTGGGCTGGCGGCCGGGCCGCAGCATTCCCAGTGCCTGGAAGGCTGGCTGGCCCACGTGCCGGGGCTGAAGGTCGTCTGCCCGGCGACCGTGGCCGACGCCTACGGCCTGATGCGTGCCGCCATCGACGATCCCGATCCGGTCATCTTCATCGAGCACAAGGCGCTGTACGCGCACAAGGGCGAGTTGACCGAGCCGCCGGCGCCGGTACCGATCGGCCGCGCGGCGACTGCCCGGCCGGGGCGCGATCTGACCATCGTCACCTGGGGCGCGGCCCTGCACGAGGCGCTGGCGGCGGCCGGGCAAC
>NZ_JBFJTF010000175.1:0-3914 GCF_041625615.1 Immundisolibacter sp.
GCTCCTGAACATCGAGGCCGACGATGAGGCCATGCGCGAGCTGACCAGTTCGTTCCGGTTCAGCGATGCCGTGTTGCGCCACCTGGTGGTCAAGTGCGACGAGGCCATCACCGAGCCTTCGGCGGTCGCCAAGGCGCGCGAGAACGAGGACAAGCGCGAGCGCGAGCGTCGCCCGCGCCGCGAAGAGCGCGACAGCGAGTCGACCGATTCTGAGTCGTCTTCAGATTCGGAGTCAGAGTCCTCCACCAAGTCCGGCGACGACGCCTGAACCCGTTCCCCAAAAGGTAACCGAACATGGCCCGTTATCTGCGCCGCAAGAAGTTCTGTCGTTTTACCGCCGATCAGGTGAAGGAGATCGACTACAAGGATCTCGACACCCTGAAGCAGTACATTTCGGAAACCGGCAAGATCATTCCGACCCGCATCACCGGCACCAGTGCCCGATACCAGCGTCAGCTGACGCGGGCGGTCAAGCGCGCCCGTTTCCTGGCGCTGCTGCCGTACAGCGACGCCCACTGAGGCGGTAGTGACCAAGGCGCCCGCCGCCGGCGATCGCCTGGCGACGCTGGCGGCCTGGTTGGTCGGCGGCGGTTGGCCGGTGGCGGCGGCGTTGGCGCTGTTGGGCGTCCTGCCGTTGCTGGCGGCCTTGCTGCCGGGCGCCATCCTGCTGTTACCGCTGCTGCTGGTCGGCAACGGGGCGGTAGTCAGCCTGCTGGCGCTGGAAAGCGAGGGCGGGCGGGGTGTGCGCTGGTTGTTGTGGGCGGTGCTGCTGCTCGCGGTGCCGGCGGTGGCATTGGGGCCTGCGTTGCTGGTGCCGGTGGTGTTTGCCTGGACGCCGGCATTGATTGCCGGTTACATCCTGCGCAGCACGCGCAGCCTGCCGCTGGCGCTGTTGTTGCTGACGTTGCTGGCCGTGGTGGTCGTGCTGCTGGCCGAAACGGTGGGGTTGCCGGGCGGCGACGCGCAGAGCCGGGCGTCGGTGACGCAGATGCTGCGAGGCCTGGACCCGCAGATCGCTGGCGAGGTGCTGGATGTCGTGTGGGCCCTGGCCAGTGGCCTGCTGGCGCTGGCCCTGCTGTCCACCTGGATGGGGGGACTGCTGGCCGGGCGGAGCTTGCAGGCGCGCCTGCGCCGCCCGGGTGCGCTGGCGGCGGAGTTCCGTGGCCTGCGTTGCGGCCGTGCCTACGGCCTGGTCGCGGTCGTGGCGGTTGCGGTGGCGCTGGGCGTGGGGCTGGGTGCTGGCGGCCTGGCGGTCGAACTGGCAATGGTGTCGGTGGTGCCGCTGCTGTTGCAGGGGCTCGCGGTGATGCACCGGCTGGCGCTGCGCGGCGGTGGCTGGCGGCGCGCGCCGTGGGTGGTGTACCCGCTGCTGGTATTGGCCACGCCGCAGGTGGCACCGCCACTGGCCCTGGTGGGCCTGATGGATAATTGGCTTGATTTCGGAAACGGTTCGCCGCCGGTTGGCGCGGACCCGCGGTAACAGCCTGGAGGCTGCTGTCATGCAAGTGATTTTGCTGGAAAAGATTCGTTATCTGGGCAACGTCGGCGACTGTGTCGAGGTCAAGGGCGGCTACGGGCGCAATTACCTGCTGCCGCAAGGCAAGGCGGTGTTCGCGTCGCCGGACAACGTGGCGCGTTTCGAGGCCCAGCGGGCGCAGATCGAGAAGGCGGCCGCCGATGCCCTGAGCAAGGCGCAGGCGCGTGCTGCCGCGTTGCAGGACGTGACGGTGAGCATCGCCCACAAGGCGGGTGAGGGCGGTCGGCTGTACGGGTCGGTCACCACGCGCGAAATCGCCGATGCGTTGATTGCCGCCGGCCACGAGGTCGACCGTCAGGAGCTGAGCCTGCCTGAGGGTGCCATCCGCAGCCTCGGCAGCTATCCGCTGGACGTGAACCTGCACGCCGACGTCGTCGCGCAGGTGACTGTCGAGGTGGTGGCCGAGTAATACGGCCCCGCCGCCCCGTCCGCCATGGTCGAGCCGGCCGCGCTCAAGGTTCCCCCGCACTCCATCGAGGCCGAGCAGTCGGTGCTCGGTGGCTTGTTGCTGGAGGCGTCGGCCTGGGACCACGTCTCGGACCGTCTGACCGAGGACGACTTCTACCGCCAGGATCATCGCCTCATCTATGAGGCCATCCGGCGGGTCTACGAGCAGGGGCGGCCGTGTGACCTGATCACGGTTGCCGAGTGCCTGGAACAGGCCGCCGAGCTGGACCGCGTCGGCGGCATGGCGTATCTGGGCCTGTTGGCCGGTGGTGTGGCCAGCGCCGCCAACATTGCCGCCTATGCCGACATCGTGCGCGAGCGGGCCATTGCCCGGGCGCTGATCGCCGTCGGGTCGGACATCGCCGATAGCGGCTTTCACCCGCAGGGCCGCAGCATCGCGGAGCTGCTGGACTCCGCCGAGGGGCGGGTGTTCGAGATTGCCGAGCGCGGCGCGCGTGCCCGCTCGGGCTTCAGCTCCATCAAGGACCTCCTGCCGGCCGCCGTCGAGCGCCTGGACACGCTGTACCGTTCCGGTACCGCGCTGACCGGGGTGTCCAGCGGCTTCACCGACCTTGATCGCATGACCTCCGGCCTGCATGAGGCGGAGATGATCATCGTTGCCGGGCGGCCCTCCATGGGCAAGACCTCGTTCGCCATGAACATGGTCGAGAGTGTGGCCATCCGTGGCCGCCAGCCGGTGGCGGTGTTCAGTATGGAAATGCCCGCCGAGCAGCTGGCGCTGCGCATGATCTCGTCCCTGGGGCGGGTCGACGCCCACCGCGTGCGCACCGGCCAGTTGCACGATGACGACTGGCCGCGTGTGACCTCGGCGGTGACGCTGCTCGGCGAGGCCGACATCTTCATCGACGACACACCGGCCCTGACGCCGCTGGACCTGCGCGCGCGCGCACGCCGCCTTAAGCGCCAGCACGGTCTGGGCCTGATCGTGGTCGACTACCTGCAGCTGATGCAGTCGCCGGGCGCGCGCGAGAACCGGGCGCTAGAGATCTCCGAGATCTCGCGTTCGCTCAAGGCACTGTCCAAGGAGCTGTCGGTGCCGGTGATCGCGCTGTCCCAGCTGAACCGTTCGCTCGAACAGCGGCCCAACAAGCGGCCGGTGATGTCGGACCTGCGCGAGTCGGGTGCCATCGAGCAGGATGCGGACGTGATCCTGTTCATTTACCGCGACGAGGTCTACAACGAGGACAGCCCGGACAAGGGCAAGGCCGAGATCATCATCGCCAAGCAGCGTAACGGCCCCATCGGCCACCTGTTTCTGGCCTTCCTGGGGGCCTACACCCGTTTCGAGGATCTGGCTCCGGAGTACGGTGGTGACTACGGCGAGTGATGTCGCCGACGCGGTGCGGCGCTAGGCCCGATGGCACGCGACCGCAGCCAGTACCGCTGCGCCGAATGCGGCGCGATATTCGCCCAGTGGGCGGGTCAGTGCGGCGCCTGCGAGGCATGGAACAGCCTGCAGGAACACCTGCCGCCGCCGGCGGTGCGCGGCGGCGCCGGCCCGGCAGCCACCGGCTGGAGTGGCGAGCGCGCGGTGGTGCGCCTGTCCGAGGCGCAGGCGGACGCGCAAACCCGACTGCCGACCGGTTCGTCCGAACTCGACCGGGTGCTCGGCGGCGGCCTGGTGCCCGGCTCGGTGGTGTTGCTGGGCGGCGATCCGGGCATCGGCAAGTCGACGCTGCTGCTGCAGACGCTGGGGCGTCTGGCAGGCACGTCGCCGGTGCTGTACGCCAGCGGGGAGGAATCGGCGGCCCAGGTGGCGGCCCGTGCCCGGCGCCTGCAGCTGGGTGAAACCGACCTGCCGCTGCTGATCGACGCCCGTCTCGAGGCCATCCTCGACGCCGCCGCCGACTGCCGGGTGCTGGTGGTCGATTCCATCCAGACGTTGTTCTCGGAGGCCGTCGCCTCGGCC
>NZ_JBFJTF010000176.1:0-3913 GCF_041625615.1 Immundisolibacter sp.
GACCACGGTAATCGGCGGCCAGGTCCTGTGCCTCGCGCGGTGCCGGCAGTGGCACCGACACCTCCCGCGCCGCCCGACCGGCCAGCAGGTCGCGGCTGCGGCGCACGCCGGCCGCCTGCCAGCGGGCGGCATGGCGATGCCCGGCCAGACTCGCCAGCGCACCGGCGCCGGCCAGGGCATCGAGCGCCCGACGGCCGAGGCCGGCCCGCTCGGCCAGATCCTGTACCGACACGAACGGCGCCGCCGCGGCCGCGACGGCGATCCCCTGCCCTTCCCCGGCCGGCAGGCCGCGCACCTGATTGAGCCCCAGGCGCACCTCGGGCGCGCCGTCCGGCCCGGCTTCGAGCGTGCAGTTCCAGGCGCTGCGCAACACGTCGACCGGCCGGAAACGCACGCCGGCGCGGCGTGCCTCGTTGATGAGCTGTGCCGGGGCGTAGAAACCGAGCGGCTGCGAGTCGAGCAGCGCGGCGCAAAACGCCGCCGGCTGGTGGCACTTCAGCCAGCACGAGGCGTAGGTCAGCAGCGCGAAACTCGCCGCGTGACTCATCGGAAAGCCATAGCTGCCGAACCCCAGAATCTGCCGGTAGATGGCCTCGGCGAAGTCCGGGTCGTAGCCGCGCGCACTCATGCCGGCCAGCAGCTTGTCGCGAAAATGATCGAGACCGCCGCGGCGCCGCCAGGCCGCCATGGAACGGCGCACCTGATCGGCCTCGCCGGGCGTGAAGCCGGCGGCGCGGATGGCGATCGACATCACCTGTTCCTGGAACAGCGGCACGCCCAGCGTCGGCGCCAGCACCTGGCGCAGTTCCTCGCTCGGGTACTGCACCGGCTCCAGACCCTGCCGACGACGCAGGTACGGATGCACCATGTCGCCCTGGATCGGCCCCGGGCGCACGATGGCAACCTCGATCACCAGGTCCCAGAAGGTCTTTGGCTTCAGGCGCGGCAACATGGACATCTGCGCCCGGCTCTCGATCTGGAACACGCCGGTGGTCTCGCCGCGGCTGATCATGGCGTAGGTGGCGCCGTCCTCGGCCGGGATGTCCTGCAACCGGAACGGCCGCCCGCGCCAGGCACCGACCAGCTCCAGACAGCGGCGGATGGCCGACAGCATGCCCAGCGACAGCACGTCCACCTTGAGCAGGCCCATGGCGTCGAGATCGTCCTTGTCCCACTGGATGACCGTGCGCTCGGCCATGGCGGCATTCTCGACCGGCACCAGCTCGCTCAGCGGCCGCTGCGAGATGACGAAGCCCCCGACGTGCTGCGACAGGTGCCTGGGCGTGCCGGTCAGCTCGCCGGTCAGGCGCAGCAGGTGCCGCACGGTGGCGCCATCCGGCGCGAAGCCCTGTTTTTGCAGCTGCGCCAGCAGGGCGGCTTTATCGTCCCAGAAGGCCAGCGCGCGGTTGACGGCGTCGACCTGCTGCTCGCTCAGTCCCAGGGCCTTGCCGACGTCACGCAGCGCCCCGCGCCGGCGGTAGCACTGCACGGTGCAGGCCAGCGCCGCCCGCTCGCGACCGTACTTGGCATAGATGTGCTGGATCACCTCCTCGCGGCGCCGGTGCTCGAAGTCGATGTCGATGTCCGGCGGTTCGCCCCGCTCCCTGGAAATGAAGCGCTCGAACAGCAGGTCCATGCGTGCCGGATCGACCTCGGTCACGCCCAGCAGATAACAGACCGCCGAGTTGGCCGCCGAGCCGCGACCCTGGCACAGGATGCCGCGGCCGCGGGCGAAGGCCACCAGTTCCTCGACGGTGAGGAAGTAATGCTCGTAGCCGAGCTCGGCGATCAGCGCCAGTTCCTTGTCCACCTGCGCGCGTACCGCCGGCGGGCAGCCATCCGGGTAGCGGCGCCGCATGCCGGCCTCGGCCAGCGCCCGCAGCCGGTCGGCGGCGCTCATGCCGGGCGGCACCAGTTCTTCCGGGTACTGATAGCGCAGCTCGTCCAGGCGAAACGTGCAGCGCTCGGCAATCGCCAGCGTCTGCTCGAGCAGCGCCGCCGGATAGAGCCTTTCGAGCACCGCCCGCTCGCGCAGGTGCCGCTCGGCATTCGGGAACAGCGGCGCCGCCGGGTCGTGGACATGCGTGTGGGCGCCGATGCAGGCCAGCACGTCCTGCAGCGCCTGGCGCTCGCGCACATGCATGTGCACGTCGCCGCTGGCCACCAGCGGCCGGCCCAGCCGCCGGCCGAGCGCCGCCAGCGCGGCGTGCCGCGCGCGGTCCTGCGGGTGCAGCAGGCGCTCGAAGGCCAGCCACAACCGGTCGCCGAAACGCGCGGCCAGCGCCTCGGCCTCGCCGGCCAGGACCGCCTCGTCGACGCCCCGCGCCGGCCAGCGCGGCAACCACAAGGCCAGCAGGCGGTCGGTGCCGGCGTCGAGGTCCGCCAACGTCAGGCGGTAGCGGCCCTTGGGACTGCGCCGGCGGGCATGGGTGATCAGGGCGCCGAGCTGCGCGTAGGCGGCCTTGTCCGGCGCCAGCAGCACCAGTTTCGGACCGTCCTCGAGCTGCAGTTCGCTGCCGACGATCAGCGGCAGGCCGAGCGGTTTCGCCGCCTCCCAGGCACGCACGATGCCGGCCAGCGAGCACGCGTCGGTCAGCGCCAGCGCCCGGTAGCCGAGCCCGGCGGCGCGCGTCACCAGCTCGTGCGGGTGCGAGGCGCCGCGCTGGAAGGAGAAATTCGACAGGCAGTGCAACTCGGCGTAGCCGCCGCTCATTGCCACAACCCGTGCAGGTAGAACACACCGTCGCCAAGATCCCGGTACACCCAGCACAGGCGCCCGGCAGCGTCCTCGGCCAGGAAATAATCGCGCCCGGCCGCCGCCTCCCACCAGCCGGCCTCGATGCGCTCGGGCGGCCCCAGCAGGCGCCCGGGCGTCAGGCGCTGCGGCTGCGCCAGCAACCACGGCGGTCGCGGCGGATGCTGCGTGTCGGCGACGGCCGCCCGGTCACCGGCGCCCGGCTGGCAGGAGGCCGTCATGGCGTCCTCCGGACGGCGGCCGGGACTGACGGCGACCTGGCGCAACGCCGCCTCACCGAGCCGTGCCGTGAGGCGTTCGCGCAGTTCCAGCAGGCGCTGGCCGCTGCGCGCATCCGCCCCGAACAGGTCATCCTGGCGCACCGGCGGCGGCTCGAAACGATCCGCCGCCAGCGTCAGTTCCAGCACGCCATCCGGCAGCTCGGCGCGCTCCAGACGCTCGCGCAGCACCCGCAGCAGGTGCGCCGCATCACGCGTCGGCGCCAACAGACCCACCGGCTGCGTGACCGCCTGCCGGCGGGCGTCCCTGAAACCCAGGCTGAAACGCTGCACGGCGCAGTCACGGGCGCGCAGGTAGGCGGCAAACTCGTCCAGCAGCAGGCGCAGCGGAAACAGCAGCGCCTCGCGGCTGTGGACCGGCTCGGCAAACTCGAATCGCCGCCGGTAGCGTGCCGGTGGCGTGAACGCCCGCCAGCCCTCCGGCGCCCGCCCAAGCAGCCGGTCGAGCATCCCCAGCGCCGGCGGCCCCAGACGCTGCCCCAGCGCCGCCGGGGCGATGGCCAGCACCTCGCCGATGCGCCGCAGGCCCGCGTCGGCCAGCAGGCGCTGCGCCGAGGCCTCCAGCGGCAGCAGCGACAGCGGCAACCCGGCAATGGCGGCGGCGATGTCCTGCGTCTTCCACACCGGCCGCTTCAGGCCGGCCCGGGCACCGGCCAGCAGCCGGCTGGCCGCCAGCGTGGGGGCTATGCCGAAGTACGCCGGCTGCGGCGGCCGGTCGGCCTCGATGGCACCGATCAGCCCCGCCCAGCCGCCGAACGGCGCACTGCCACGGCCAACCTCCACCCACACCGCCTGCTGCTGCGCACAGGTGGTGACCGGCGTGCCGAAACGGTAGGCCCAGTTGGCCAGGCCCTGCAGGGCGGCGCGCTCGGCCGCCGGC
>NZ_JBFJTF010000177.1:0-3827 GCF_041625615.1 Immundisolibacter sp.
GACGGCATCCTGCGCGGCCTGTACCGCCTGCCGGACGCCACCCCGGCGCGCAAGAAGTCGCGCAAGGCAACGCCCACCGTGCAACTGCTCGGCAGCGGCGCCATCCTGCGCGAGGTGCAGGCGGCCGCCGCCATACTGGCGCAGGACTACGGCGTCGAGGCCAACATCTGGAGCGCCACCAGCTTCAACGAACTGCGCCGCGACGGCCTTTCCGCGGAACGCTGGAACCGCCTGCACCCCACCGACACGCCGCGCAGGAGTTATGTCGAAGAGTGCCTGGACGACGCCGCCGGACCGGTGATCGCGGCCACCGACTACATGCAGGCCTACGCCGACCAGATCCGTCCCTGGGTGAAAAACCGCTACGTGGTGCTGGGCACCGACGGCTTCGGGCGCAGCGACACCCGCCGGCGCCTGCGCCAGTTCTTCGAGGTCAGCCGCGAGCACATCGCCTACGCGGCACTGAAGGCCCTGGCCGACGACGGCGCGATACCGGCCAAGACGGTGACGGCGGCCGCCAAGGCGCTGGGCATCGACCCCGAGCGGCCCGACCCGGCCACCGTCTGAGCGCAGGGAGCGACCACACGCAATGGAACAGAATCTCATCATCCCGGGCCTGGCCGAGAACGTGCACGAGGCCGACGTGGCCGAAGTGTCCATCAAGCCCGGCGACACGATCAGCGAAGGCGACATCGTCCTGACGCTGGAAACCGACAAGGCGGCCATGGAGCTGCCGGCGGAGTTCAGCGGCAAGGTCACCGCCGTGCGCGTGAAGGCCGGCGACAAGGTGAAGGAAGGCGACGTCATCGCCGTCCTGGAAATCGAGGCTGCGGCAGCACCCGAGGCGGACGACACGCCCGCCCCCGAGACCGGCAGCGCGGACAAGGGCACCACCGACGACGCGAGCGACGCGGGCGATGCGGGCGGACAGCTGCAGCCGGTGCCGTGCCCGGACCTTGGCGACGGCAAGGCCGCCGACGTGATCGAGCTGCTGGTCAAGGCCGGTGACAGCGTCGCCGAGGGCGACGCCCTGCTCACCGTGGAAACCGAGAAAGCCGCCACCGAGCTGCCGGCGCCATTCGCCGGCACCGTGCGGGAACTCAAGGTCAAGGTCGGCGACAAGCTCGAAACCGGCTCCGTGGTGGCGTTGATCGAGACCAGCGAAACCGCCGCGCCGGCGAAGTCCACACCGTCCGCGGCGTCCGAACGGCCCGCCCAGGCGCCAGCCGCCGAACCCACCAAGGCCAGCCCGCCGCCGCAACCGGCCGCCGGGGACACCACGTCGTCCGGCCAGCCACCGCACGCCACCCCGTCGGTGCGACGCCTCGCGCGTGAGCTGGGGGTCGACCTGGCCCGCGTCGACGGCAGCGGGCGCAAGGGCCGCATCACCCGCGAAGACGTACAGGCCTTCGTCAAGGCAGTGATGCAGGGCCAGGGTGCCGGCGGCGCCCCGATGGCGGCTACGCTGCCGACGATCGACTTCAGCCAGTGGGGCGAGATCGAGTCCGTGCCGCTGAGCCGTATCCGCCAGCTGACCGGCGAGAACCTCGGCCGCTCCTGGCCACTCGTGCCCCAGGTCACGCAGCACGACACGGCCGACATCACCGACCTGGAGGCCTTTCGCAAGGCACAGGCCAAGGCGGCCGAGGCCCGTGACACCAAGCTCACCCTGGTGGCGCTGCTGCTGAAGACCTGCGCCGGCGCCCTCAAGGCCTTCCCGGATTTCAACAGCAGCCTGGCCCCGGACGGCAAGGAACTGATCCTGAAGCGCTACATCAACATCGGCGTGGCGGTGGACACACCGGCCGGGCTGGTGGTGCCGGTGATTCGCGACGTCGACCGCAAGGGCATCCTGGATCTGGCGGTGGAACTGGGCGACATCAGCACCCGCGCCCGCGGGCGCAAGCTGAAGCCCGAGGAACTGCAGGGCGGCACCTTCACCATCTCCAGCCTCGGCGGCATCGGCGGCACGGCCTTCACGCCCATCGTCAACTGGCCGCAGGTGGCCATCCTCGGCGTATCGCGCGCGTCCATGGCGCCGCAGTGGGACGGCAACCAGTTCGTGCCGCGCCTGATGCTGCCGCTGTCGCTGTCCTACGACCACCGGGTGATCGATGGCGCCGCCGGGGCGCGCTTCACGCGCCACCTGGCCGAGCTGCTCGAAGACCTGCGCGGGCTGTTGCTGTGACCGTGCGCGGCGTTTCCGTGTCCGGAAATGCGCGACTCGCCCGGTGTGGCGCGTGCCCGCCCCGGGTGCCGTCGGGCAACACGCCCCGCTTGACCCCGGGGCTGCCTGTCCCATGCAACGCGCGCTGAGCCAACGGCTTCGGCGCATCCCAACACACTGAACTGGCGCGGAGAACCCTCATGCCCGAACCCATCCGTACCCAGGTCGTCGTGCTCGGCGCCGGCCCCGGCGGCTACAGCGCGGCGTTCCGTGCTGCCGACCTGGGCCTGAGCGTCACGCTGGTCGAGCGCGAGCAGCGCCTGGGTGGCGTGTGCCTGAACGTCGGCTGCATCCCGTCCAAGGCCCTGCTTCACGTGGCCAAGGTCATCGACGAGGCGGCCCACACGCCGGGCGTCGGCTTCGGCAAGCCCAAGGTCGACCTCGATGGCGTTCGTGACCAGAAGGACAAGGTCGTCAAGCGCCTGACCGACGGCCTGGGCGGCCTGGCCCGCCAGCGCAAGGTGAAGGTGGTATACGGCAGCGCGCGTTTCGGCGGCGCCAACAGCCTGCAGGTGGACACCGCCGACGGCGCGCTCGAGGTGCAGTTCGAGCATGCCATCGTCGCCACCGGCTCCACGCCGGCGCGCATTCCGGGCCTGCCGGACGATCCGCGGGTGATGGATTCCACCGGCGCCCTGGCGCTGGAAGACATCCCCGGCAAGCTACTGGTGATCGGCGGCGGCTACATCGGTCTTGAGATGGCCACCGTGTACCGGGCCCTGGGCAGCACCGTGAGTGTGGTCGAGTTCATGGATGGCCTGCTGCCGGGCGCCGACGCCGATTTGGTGAAACCGCTCGCCAAGCGCCTGTCCGGCCAGTTTGCCGATATCCGCCTCAAGACCAAGGTCACCGGCGTCGCCGCCCAGAAGCAGGGCCTGAAGGTCACCTTCGAGGGCCCGGACGGCACCGCCGACCAGGTCTACGACCGCGTGCTGGTGGCCGTCGGCCGGCGTCCGAACGGCAAGGACCTGGGCCTGGAGGCACTGGGCGTGCAGGTCGACGAGCGCGGCTTCATCGCGGTCGATGCCCAGCGCCGCACCGCCGTGCCGAGCATCTTCGCCATCGGTGATGTCGCCGGCGAGCCGATGCTGGCGCACAAGGCCGTGCACGAGGGCAAGGTGGCCGCCGAGGTGATCGCCGGCCACAAGGCGGCCTTCCAGCCGCTGGCCATCCCGGCGGTGGTGTTCACCGATCCGGAGATCGCCTGGGCGGGCCTCACCGAGGCGCAGGCAAAGAAGGACGGCGTCGCCTACGAGAAGGCCGTGTTCCCGTGGGCCGCCAACGGCCGCAGCCTGACGCTCGGCCGCGACGAGGGGCTGACCAAGATCCTGTTCGAACCGGCCAGCCGCCGGGTGCTGGGCGTGGGCATCACCGGCCCCGGCGCCGGCGACCTGATCGCCGAAGGCGTGCTGGCCATCGAGATGGGCGCCGACGCCGAGGACCTGGCGTTGACCATCCACCCGCACCCGACACTGTCGGAGACGCTCGGCATGACGGCCGAAGTGTTCGACGGCAGCGTCACCGACATCATCGCGCCCAAGCGCTGAACCCGGCCGCCCGGGGCACCGGCCCCGGGCGCAGCCGCAGGTCGCCGGCCGGC
>NZ_JBFJTF010000178.1:0-3749 GCF_041625615.1 Immundisolibacter sp.
CGCGGCGCTGGTGACCTTTGTCGTGTGGGCCTGGCTGGGGCCGCCGCCGGCGCTCGCCTATGCACTCATCAACGCCGTGGCGGTGCTGATCATCGCCTGCCCCTGTGCGCTGGGGCTGGCGACCCCGATGTCGATCATGGTGGCCAGCGGCAAGGGGGCGTCGCTGGGCGTGCTGTTCAAGAATGCCGAGGCCATCCAGACCCTGCGTGAGGTCGACACCCTGGTGGTCGACAAGACCGGCACCCTCACCGAGGGCCGGCCCAAATTGCAGGACGTGGTGGCCGCCGACGGGATGGATGAAGACGAGGTGCTGCGCCTGGCGGCGAGCCTGGAACGCGGCAGCGAGCACCCGCTGGCGGCCGCCATCGTGGCCGGTGCCGAGGCGCGCGGCGTGACGCCGGGTGCGTACGAGGACTTTGAATCCGTCACCGGACAGGGCGTGCGCGGGCGCATCGAGGGCCAGGACGTGGCGCTCGGCAACCGCGCCCTGATGGAGGGGTTGAAAGTCGATCTCGGCACCTTGGTCGAACGCGCCGAGGCCCTGCGCGGCGAGGGCAAGACCGCCATGTTCCTGGCCGTAGACGGGCGCGCCGCCGGGCTGGTGGCGGTGGCCGACCCGGTCAAGGAAACCACGCCCGACGCCATCCGCGCGCTGCACGAGGCGGGGCTGCGCATCGTCATGCTCACCGGTGACAGCGCCACCACCGCCCGCGCCGTGGCGGACAGGCTCGGCATCGACGAGGTGATCGCCGAGGTGCAGCCGGACCAGAAGGCGCAGAAGATCCAGGACCTGCAGGCCGAGGGCCGGTTCGTCGCCATGGCCGGCGACGGCATCAACGACGCCCCGGCGCTGGCCCGCGCCCAGGTCGGCATCGCCATGGGCACCGGAACCGATGTGGCCATGGAAAGCGCCGGCGTGACCCTGGTGAAGGGTGACCTCACCGGCATCGTGCGCGCCATTCGCCTGTCGCGCGCCACGCTGCGCAACATCCGCCAGAACCTGTGGTTCGCCTTCGGCTACAACAGCCTGGGTGTGCCCATCGCCGCCGGCGTGCTGTACCCGCTGTTCGGCATTTTGCTGTCACCCATGATCGCGGCGGCGGCCATGTCGTTCAGCTCGGTGTCGGTGAGCGGCAATGCCCTGCGGCTGCGGCGCGTGACGGTGTAGAGGCGGGCGTTCGGCGCACTCAGCGCAGCAGCAGGGTCGGGATGCGGGACGAGCGCAGCAGGTCGGCGGTCTTGCTGCCGAACAGCAGGCTGCGCAGCGGCGAATGGCTGAAGGCGCCCATGATGAGCAGGTCGATGGACTGCGCCTTGACCGTGTTGGCAATGACGGTCTCGGCGTCGCCCGGGGTCAGGGCCGAGGTGACCGCGAAGCCGGCGGCCTCCAGGGTGGTGCCGGCCCAGTCGAGCTGCCGCCGGGCGTCCTTTTTCGCCTTGCCCGACATCAGCAGGTAGATCGGCAGCCCACGGAACAGCGGGCTTTGCGCCACCATGGTCACGCCCCGCTGGGTGACGGTGCCGCCGTCGAAGGCGATCATCACGCGCTGCGGCGGCGTGAAGCCCTCGGTCACCGTGAGGATGGGCTTGTGCAGGGCGCGCACCACGCGCTCGACGTTGCGGCCGAGGTCGCGCTGGGTACGCTCGGCGGCCTCTCCGCGGCGGCCGAGTATCAGCAGGCGCACGCCGTTTTCCTGCTCGGTCAGGGTCTGTTCCAGCTCGCCGTGGCGTTGCCGCACGTCGACCCGCGCGGCGCCGGCCGCCAGGGCGCGTTCGCGCAGCCGGTTCAGGAAGAGGCGGCCCTGCTCGCGGGCATTCCGGGCGCGGGCCTCGTCTTCGGCACTCAGTCTGGACAGCAGGTGCTCCTGGGCGTCGATGCCGATGGCGCCGCTGTGGTCATCGCCCGACCCCTTCTCGGGGTGGCGGTCGATGACGTGCAGGAATTCCAGCGGTGCGTCCATGCGCCGGGCGGCCCAGGCCGCGTAGTCGGCCACGCAGTCCGCGAAACGGGATTGGTCCACACAGGCCAGAACCTTGTTGTCGTTCATGTCCGGGTTTCCTGTCAGTGGCCCAGCAGCAGGTCGTCGGCACCGTCTTTGTCGTGCACGGCGAAGCGGTCGACCATCGTGGCGCTGGCCTCGTTCAGGCCGATGACCTCCACCTCGGTGGCCTCGCGCCGGAACTTGAGGACCACCCTGTCTAGGGCGCTGACGGCGGTGATGTCCCAGAAATGGGCCCGGCTCACGTCGATGCGCACCTTTTCGATGACTTCGCGGTAGTCGAAAGCGTCGACGAAGCGATCGGCCGAGGCAAAGAACACCTGGCCGGTGATGGTGTAGTCGCGGACGCGGCCTTCGTCGTGCGTGCGCGAGGTGACGCGCAGGATCTGGCCCACCTTGTGGGCGAAGAAAAAGCCCGACAGCAGCACGCCGACCAGCACGCCCTTGGCCAGGTCGTGCGTGCCGACCGTGACCGCGACGGTGGCCAGCATCACCACACTGGAGCTTCTGGGGTGTTCCCGCAGGCCGCGGATCGAGGCCCAGTTGAAGGTGCCGATGGACACCATGATCATCACCGCCACCAGCGCGGCCATGGGGATGCGGGCCACCCAGTCGCCGATGAACACGATCATCAGCAGCAGGAACACGCCGGCGGCCAGCGTGGACAGCCGGCCGCGGCCGCCGGACTTCACGTTGATGACCGACTGGCCGATCATGGCGCAGCCCGCCATGCCGCCGAGGAAACCGGTGGCGATGTTGGCCACGCCCTGGCCGACGCACTCGCGGTTCTTGTCGCTGCCGGAGTCGGTCAGGTCATCGACGATGGAGGCCGTCATCATCGATTCCAGCAGGCCGACCACGGCCAGGGTGGCCGACACCGGGAAGATGATCGCCAGGGTTTCCAGGTTCAGCGGCACCTGCGGCAGCAGGAACACCGGCAGGCTGTCGGGCAACTGGCCCATGTCGCCGACGGTGCGGATGTCGAGGCCGAGGACCATGGCGACGGCGGTCAGCAGAATGATGGCGACCAGCGGCGACGGCACGGCCTTGGTGAGGTAGGGGAAGCCGTAGATGATGCCCAGGCCGGCCGCCGTCATGGCGTAGACGTGCCAGGTCACGTTGACGAGTTCCGGCAGCTGGGCCAGGAAGATCAGGATGGCCAGCGCGTTGACGAAGCCGGTGATGACCGAACGCGACACAAAGCGCATCAGCGCACCGAGCCGGAGCTTGCCGGCGATGATCTGCAGGACGCCCGTCAGCACGGTGGCGGCCAGCAGGTACTGCAGGCCGTGTTCCTTGACCAGCGTGACCATGACCAGGGCCATGGCCCCGGTGGCCGCCGAGATCATGCCCGGGCGACCGCCGGCAAAGGCGATGACGGTGGCGATACAGAACGAGGCGTACAGCCCGACCTTGGGGTCGACGCCGGCAATGATCGAAAAGGCGATGGCCTCGGGGATGAGGGCCAGGGCGACGACGAGGCCCGCCAGCAGGTCGTTGCGGACGTTGGAAAGCCAGTCCTGACGCAGGGATTTCATCATTCTTCCATTCCGTATCGGGTTGCCAGCCGGCGGCGGCAGTCGGGGCGGACGCAAGCGCGTCTTCCCGGTCAACGGAACAGCGAATGAATCCCGAGTGATCCGGGGCCAGCAAGACGCCGTGAATCGGACGTGCAGCCTCGTGCGAGTGTGGTGTGCGGTCGAAGCCGGCTCGCAGCGAGAAAGAGGCCTACACGGTGTGGAACTCCGA
>NZ_JBFJTF010000179.1:0-3747 GCF_041625615.1 Immundisolibacter sp.
CCAGTACCACAAGCACGGCGCCTACATCCTGCAACACGCCGACCTGGCCGGCTTCTCCCGCCAGGAACAGCACCAGCTGGCGCTGCTGGTGCGCGTGCACCGGCGCAAGTTCGCCCTCGGCGAATTCGCCGCGCTCGACGACGAGGCACGCCGGCCGCTGATGCGCCTTGCCCTGTTACTGCGCCTGGCTGCGGTACTGCACCGCAGCCGCGCCGCGCTGCGGCTGAGTCGCTTCAGCCTGCGCGCGGACGGTGCCGTGCTGTGCCTGGGCTTTCCACCCGGCTGGCTGGAGCGCCACCCCCTGACCGAGGCGGACCTGCGACAGGAAGCACAGTTCCTGGCCGCCGCGGGCTTCGAACTGCGCATCGAGGACACCTAGAAGATCTTCGCCCCACCCGGCCCGAACGCAGGTATGCACTATCATCTACCGACCAATGCATGAACCTGTGGGCCCGACACCGGTCCCAACCATTCCGTTTTCCCTTACGCAATCGGAGGTCGTCTTGAACAAACCGCTCGAACAATCCAACCCATCCGGCCTGTACCAGTCCCAGTACGGCCACTTCATCGGCGGCCAGTGGGTCGAGGGCGCCAGCGGCGCCACCATCGATCTGTTCAACCCGGCCACCGGTGAAACCCTGTCGCGCATCGCCGCCGGCAACGCCACGGACGTCGAGCGCGCCGTCGCCGCCGCTTCCGAGGCCTTCAAGACCTGGGGCCACAGCACCCCGGCCCAGCGCCAGGAAGTGCTGATCGAGATCGCCCGTCGCCTGAAGGCACGCATGCAGGATTTCGCCCTGCTGGAGACCCTCAACAACGGCAAGCCGATCCGCGAGTCGATGCACTTCGACGTGCCGGCCGCCATCGGCCAGTTCGAACTGTTCGCCGGCGCCGCCTGGCACCTGCACGGGCAGGCCATGGACTTCCCGGACGCGCTCGGCGTGGTGCACCGCGAGCCCTACGGCGTGGTGGCACAGATCATCCCGTGGAACGTGCCGCTGATCATGATGGCGACCAAGATCGCCCCGGCCCTGGCCGCCGGCAACACCATCGTGCTGAAGCCGGCCGAGACGGTGTGCCTGTCGGTGCTGGAGTTCTTCCGCGAGATGCAGGACGTGATCCCGCCGGGCGTGGTGAACGTGGTCACCGGCTACGGCGCCGACGTCGGCGAGCCGCTGGTCACCCACCCGCAGGTGCGCAAGGTGGCGTTCACCGGCTCCCTGCCGACCGCGCGCCGCATCATGCAGTACGCCTCGGTCAACATCATTCCGCAGACGCTGGAGCTCGGCGGCAAGTCGGCCCACATCGTGTGTGACGACGCCGACATCGACGCGGCGGTGGAAAGCGCCGCCCTGTCCACGGTGTTCAACAAGGGCGAAGTCTGCCTCGCCGGCACGCGCCTGCTGGTGCAGGAGAGCATCCGCGACGAGTTCCTGGAAAAACTGTCCCGCACGCTGGACGGCATCCGCATGGGTGATCCGACCGACCCGGCCACGCAGATGGGCGCCCAGGCGTCGGTCATGCAGCGCGACAAGGTGCTGTCGTACCTCGACATCGGTGTGCAGGAAGGTGCCAAGGTGTTCCGCGGCGGCAAGCGCGCCTCGGTGCCGGGCTTCGAGAACGGCAACTTCATCGAGCCGACCATCTTCGTCGACGTCGACAACCGCATGCGTATCGCCCAGGAGGAAATCTTCGGGCCGGTCACCTGCGCCATCACCTTCAAGAACGACGACGAAGCCATCGCGCTGGCCAACGACAGCACCTACGGCCTCGGCGGCGGTCTGTGGACGCGCAACCTGGCGCGCGCCCACCGCATCTCGCGGTCCATGCAGACCGGCACCGTGTGGGTGAACCGCTACTTCAACCTCAAGCCCGGCATGCCGCTGGGCGGGTACAAGCAAAGCGGCTTCGGGCGCGAGTTCTGCTTCGACATCCTGGAGCACTACACGCTGACCAAGAGCGTGGTGATCAACCTCGAAGAAGGCCCGATGGGCATCTTCCAGCACTGAGGTCTGCGCCACCGGACGGCCCGCCGGGCGGGCCCGACCGGTGCGTGCGGCGGTCGGTGCGTCAGCGCCGCCCGCCACGAAACCGGCCCGGCTGTCATGCAGCCGGGCTTTTTTTGTGCCCGGCGCACGCGCGCGCGCCACGGCGCAGGTACCTTAGGCGGCGCCATGATCCTTCGTCTGCTGCAACGCCTTGCGCTGTGTCTTGCCCTTGGCCTGACGGCCGGCGCCACCGCCCGTGCCGCCGAGGCCACCGTGGCCGTGGCCGCCAATTTCTCCACCGCCATGGACCACCTGGTACCGGCCTTCGAACAGGCCAGCGGCCACCGGCTGACCGTGGTGCTGGGCTCGTCCGGCAAGCTGGCGGCACAGATCCAGCAGGGCGCGCCGTTCGACGTGTTCCTGTCGGCGGATGTCGAGCGGCCCGCCGCGCTGCAGGCCGCCGGGTTCGCGGTGCCGGACAGCCGCTTCACCTACGCGCTGGGCCGACTGGTGCTGTGGAGCGCCGACCCGCAGGCCTTCAGCGACGGCCCGGCCTACCTGGCCGCCGGCCGGTTCCGGCACCTGGCCATCGCCAACCCCGCCCTGGCGCCCTACGGCACGGCGGCGCAGCAGGCGCTGCAGGCACTTGGCGTATGGCCGGCGCTGCAGGACCGTCTCGTCCGCGCCGAGAACATCGGCCAGACCTATGCCATGGTCGCCGGCGGCGCCACACCGGCCGGGTTCGTGGCGCTGGCGCAGCTGACGGACCCCACGCCCGGCAGCCGCTGGCCGGTGCCGCAGGAGCTGCATGCACCCATCCGCCAGGATGCCCTGCTGCTGGTGCGCGGCCACGACAATCCCGCCGCCCGGGCCTTTCTGGACTACCTCGGCAGCCCGCCGGCACGCGCGGTGATCACCGCGCTGGGCTACGACCTGCCCTGACGCCGTGGCCGATCTCGACCTCGGCCCCGTCTGGCTGACCCTGCGCCTGGCCGCGGTGACCGTGCTGCTGCTGCTGCTGGTCGGCACGCCGCTGGCCTGGTGGCTGGCGCACACCCGCACCCGCGTGAAACCGCTCATCGAGGCCGTCACCGCGCTGCCGCTGGTGCTGCCGCCCACGGTGCTGGGCTTTTACCTGCTGGTGCTGTTCGCACCGGGGGCGCCGCTGGGCGGCGCCTGGCTGGGGCTGACCGGACACACCCTCACCTTCTCGTTCAGCGGGCTGGTGCTGGCGTCCATGCTCTACTCGCTGCCGTTCGTGGTGCAGCCGCTGCAGGGCGCCTTCGAGGCGGTCGGCCGCGGCCCGCTGGAGGCCGCCGCGGTGCTCGGCGCCCGGCCGCTGGATGCCTTCTTCACCGTGGCCAGCCCGCTTGCCCTGCGCGGCTACCTCACCGCCACCGTGCTCGGCTTTGCCCACACGCTGGGCGAATTCGGCGTGGTGCTGATGGTGGGCGGCAACATCCCCGGTCGCACCCGGGTGATCTCGATTGCCATCTACGAGCAGGTGGAGACGCTCAACTTCGCCGCCGCGCACCTGCTGGCCGCCGGCATGCTGGTGTTCTCGTTCGCGGTGCTGGTACTGGTCTACGCGCTGAACCGCCGTTACCCGGTGCACGCGGCATGAGGCTGGACATCGCGCTGGCCATGCAACGCGCCGGTTTCACGCTGGAACTGGACCAGACGCTGGAGCTGACCGGCATCACCGCCGTGATGGGCGCGTCCGGCAGCGGCAAGAGCACCCTGCTGCGCGCGCTGGCCG
>NZ_JBFJTF010000180.1:0-3724 GCF_041625615.1 Immundisolibacter sp.
CGAACACCTGCATCACTTGGTCGCCTTCGTGGTGGCGCAGCAGACCGTTGTCGACGAACACGCAGGTGAGCTGGTCGCCGATGGCCTGGTGCAGCAGCGCCGCGACGACGGAGGAATCGACCCCGCCCGACAGGCCCAGCAATACCTTGCCGTCACCGACCTGCCGGCGCACGGCGGCAATGGCGTCCTCGATGATGTTGCCGGGGGTCCAGGCGTTGCCGCAGGCGCAGATGTCGTGCACGAAGCGGGCGTAGATGCGCTTGCCCTGGGGGGTGTGGGTGACCTCGGGATGGAACTGGAAGGCGTAGTAGCCGCGCGCCTCGTCGGCCATGCCGGCCAGCGGCACGTCGGGGGTGGAGGCGATGCGCTTGAAACCCTCCGGCAGCGCGCTGACGCGGTCGCCGTGGCTCATCCACACGTCCAGCAGGCCGTGGCCCTCGGCGTTGACGCGGTCCTCGATGCCCTCCAGCAGCCTGGAGTGGCCGTGGGCGCGAATCTCGGCGTAGCCGAATTCCTTGACCTCGCCCGGCTCCACGGTGCCGCCGAGCTGCACCGCCATGGCCTGCATGCCGTAGCAGATGCCGAGCACCGGCACGCCGAGCGACCAGACCGCGTCGGCGGCCCGGGGCGACCCGGCTTCGGTGACCGATTCCGGCCCGCCCGAAAGGATGATGCCCTTGGGCGCGAAGGCGCGCAGCGACGCCTCGTCCATGTCCCAGGGGTGAATCTCGCTGTAGACGCCGAGCTCGCGCACGCGCCGGGCGATCAGCTGCGTGTACTGGGAGCCGAAGTCGAGAATCAGGATGCGGTCGGCGTGGATGTCGGTCATGGGCCTGGCGGGGGAGCGGTCTGGGGGTGCGCGGCCGAAGCCGCTCCTATGGCCGCGCCGAACGCGTCGGCGTGACCGATACGGGGCAGGATGCCCGGGCGTGAATCAGGGGCTCATGGCCCCGATGCACGCAGCGCAGCGCGGGGGCCGCGCCGCGCGAGCCGAGAAATTCCATGGACGGCGTTTCCCGGGATCAATAACTCGGATAGTTCGGCGCTTCCTTGGTCACGGACACGTCGTGCACGTGGCTTTCCGACACGCCGGCGCCGGTAATGCGGGAAAAGCGCGTGTCCTGCCGGAACTGCTCGAGCGTGCGGCAGCCGGTGTAGCCCATGCTGGCGCGCACACCGCCGCACAGCTGGTGCACGATCGGCACCGCCGAGCCCTTGTACGGCACCCGGCCCTCGATGCCCTCCGGCACCAGCTTGTCGGCGTCGCTGCTTTCCTGGAAGTAGCGGTCGCTGGAGCCGTGCTGGCCGCCCATGGCGCCCAGCGAGCCCATGCCGCGGTAGGACTTGTACGAGCGGCCCTGGTACAGCTCCACCTCGCCCGGCGCCTCCTCGGTGCCGGCAAAGATGTTGCCCAGCATCACGGTGTGGGCGCCGGCCGCCAGTGCCTTGGCCAGATCCCCGGAATAGCGCACGCCGCCGTCGGCGATCAGCGGCACGCCGGTGCCCTCCAGGCCCTGGGCGGCGTGGTGAATGGCGCTGATCTGCGGCACGCCGACACCGGCCACCATGCGCGTGGTGCAGATGGAGCCGGGGCCGATGCCCACTTTCACGCCGTCCGCGCCGGCTTCCACCAGCGCCCGTGCGCCCTCGCCGGTGGCCACGTTGCCGCCGACCACCTGCACCTGCGGCAGTTCGGACTTGACCCAGCGGACCATGTCCAGCACGCCGCGGGTGTGGCCGTGGGCGGTGTCCACCACCAGTACGTCCACGCCGGCCTGGATCAGCGCCAGCGCGCGCTCGCGCCCGCTCTCGCCGACGCCGACGGCGGCGCCGACCAGCAGGTGGCCCTGGTCGTCACGGGCGGCGCTGGGGTGTTGCGTCTGCTTTTCGATGTCCTTGACGGTGATGAGGCCGCGCAGGCGGAACGCGTCGTCCACCACCAGCACCTTTTCGATGCGGTGCTTGTGCAGCAGGCCCTTGACCTCGCCCGAGCCGGCGCCCTCGCGCACCGTCACCAGGCGCTCGCGCGGGGTCATGATGGTCGACACCGGCGCGCCGTAGCTGGTCTCGAAGCGCAGGTCGCGGCTGGTGACGATGCCGACCAGGTCCTCGCCGTCGACCACCGGCACGCCGGAGATGTGGTGGGCCCGCGTCAGCGCCAGCACCTCGCCGATGCTCATGTTCGGCGGGGCGGTGATGGGGTCCTTGATGACACCGCTTTCGAATTTCTTGACCCGCAGCACCTCGGCCGCCTGCCGTTCGACGGGCATGTTCTTGTGGATGATGCCCATGCCGCCCTGCAGCGCCAGGCAGATGGCCAGGCCCGATTCGGTGACCGTGTCCATGGCCGCCGACAGCAGCGGAATGCGCAGGGTGATGTCGCGCGTGACGCGGGTGCTGAGGTCGACCTCGCGCGGCAGTACGTCCGAGTAGGCCGGGATCAGCAGGACGTCGTCGAAAGTCAGGGCTTCGTAGGCGATGCGCATCGGTAGCGGCCCGCAGCGGAGGGGATCGGTAATTATAGGTCGCGCCCAGGGGGCGGCCAACGCTCGGGCGTGTGTTGTCCGGGATCGCGCCGGTTCGAATCGCGGGGCTTGCCTATAATCAGCCGCCCCGCCGCGCTTGTCTGCCGATGCCCATGGAAACCGCCCTTTCCCGCGCCAGTGCTCCGGCGCGGGACGTGTACACACCGTCGCGCCTGGCGCTGGAGGTGCGCACGCTGCTGGAGGGCGGTTTCCCGCTGCTGTGGCTGCAGGGCGAAATCGGCAACTTCACGGCGGCGGCTTCCGGCCATCTGTACTTCACGCTCAAGGACAACCGCGCGCAGGTGCGCTGCGTCATGTTCCGCTCGCGTGCCAACCTGCTGCGCGAGCGCCCGCGCAGCGGCGACGAGGTGCTGCTGCGGGCGCGGGTGTCGTTCTACGAGGACCGCGGCGAGTTCCAGCTGCTGGTGGAGCACCTGGAGCCGGCCGGCGACGGCGCGTTGCGGCGGGCACTTGAAGAGCGCAAGGCGCGCCTGGCCGCCGAGGGGTTGTTCGATCTGGACCGCAAGCGTCCGCTGCCGGCGCTGCCGCGGCGGCTGGTGCTGGTCACCTCGCCGCGTGGCGCGGCCGTGCACGACGTGCTGACCACGCTGCGCCGGCGCTGGCCGGCCTGCGAGGTGCTGCTGCTGCCGGTGCCGGTGCAGGGCGACGGCGCTGCCCTGGCCATCGAACGGGCCATCGATGTCGCCTCCGAGCATGCCGTGGGCGACGTGCTGCTGCTGGTGCGCGGCGGCGGTTCGCTGGAGGACCTGGCCGCTTTCAATGACGAAGGCGTGGTGCGGGCGCTGGCCCGCTGCACGCTGCCGACGGTGGTCGGTGTCGGTCACGAGGTGGATTTCAGTCTGGCCGACCTGGTGGCCGACCAGCGGGCACCGACGCCGACCGCCGCCGCCGAGCTGGTGGTGCCGGATCGCGACGCCTGGCTGGGCGCGCTGGCGCAGCGTCAGCGCCGCCTGCTGCGCGCCCTGCAGCATCGCCTGGAACGCAGCCAGCAACGGGCCGACCACCTGATGCGCCGGCTGGTGCATCCGGGCGAGCGGCTGCGCCGCCTCGACGGCGACCTGGCGCGTGTGCGCCAGCGCCTGTTGCTGGCCACCCAGGGCGTGCTGCGTGACCGGCGTGCGGCGCACGAGCGTCAGGTGCTGCGCCTGCAGGCGGCCTCGCCGGCGCGCCGGCTGACG
>NZ_JBFJTF010000181.1:0-3722 GCF_041625615.1 Immundisolibacter sp.
CACAGCGCCACGCGGCGCTTCTCGCCGCCGGAGATCTTCGTCACGTCGGCGTCCCCGGGGGGCAGGCGCAGCGCGTCCATGGCGATGTCGAGGTGCCGCTCCAGCTCCCAGCCGTCCGCGGCCTCGATCCGGTCCTGCACCTCGCCCTGGCGGGCCAGCAGCTTCTCCATCTGCTCCGGCGTCATCTCCTCGGCGAACTTCGCGCTCAGCTCCTCGAAGCGGTTCAGGCGCGCCTTGCTCTTGGCCTGGCGCCCCTTGGGGTTCTGGCGTACCCATTCGAGTTCCTGGGAAATCGCCTTCTGGCGCGCCGATTCGGAGGATTCCTCCTGCTTCAGGCGCTGTTCCTTCTGCTCCAGCCAGGCGCTGTAGTTGCCCTTGAAGGGAATGCCACGGCCACGGTCGAGCTCGAGGATCCACTCCGCGACGTTGTCCAGGAAGTACCGGTCATGCGTCACCGCCACCACGGTGCCCGAGAAACGGTGCAGGAACTGCTCCAGCCACTCGACCGATTCGGCGTCCAGATGGTTGGTCGGCTCGTCCAGCAGCAGCATGTCCGGCTTGGACAGCAGCAACCGGCACAGCGCCACGCGGCGCTTCTCGCCGCCGGACAGATGCTCGATGTGCGCCTCCCACGGCGGCAGGCGCAACGCATCGGCGGCGACCTCGAGCTGCACCCCGGCGCTGTCGCCGTCGGCGGCGGCGATCTCCGCTTCCAGGCGGCCCTGCTCCTCGGCCAGCTTGTCGAAGTCGGCATCCGGCTCGGCGTACGCCGCATAGACCTCTTCAAGGCGTTTTTGCGCCGCCAACACCCCGCCGATGCCGGCCTCCACCGCCTCGCGCACGGTCTGCGTGGGATCGAGCTGCGGCTCCTGCGGCAGGTAACCGATCTTGATGCCCGGCATCGGCGTCGCTTCGCCCTCGATCTCGGTATCGACGCCGGCCATGATGCGCAGCAGCGTCGACTTGCCGGCGCCGTTCAGGCCCAGAACGCCGATCTTGGCGCCCGGAAAGAAGGACAGCGAAATGTCCTTGAGGATTTCCCGCTTGGGCGGCACGACCTTGCCCACGCGGTTCATGGTGAAAACGTATTGAGCCATGACCCGGATGTAGTTCTTGAGGAAACCGCCAAGGATAAAGCAAAGCCATGACCGCCGACGGACTGGCGGGGAACGAAAAAAATCTGTCACAACCGTAACAGCACGCCCACCCGCGCGTTTGTGTCACAGCCGGCCGATCGGCGGCCGGTGTGCTTCCAAGTGACCTGGAGACGAACTCATGAGTGACGCGAACAAACTGGCACACGCCGCATTTGCCGCGGTGCTGGCGTTGGGACTCAGCGCCGCCACCGGCACCGCGGTGGCTGCCGACATGGAGAAGTGCTACGGCATTGCCAAGGCAGGCAAGAACGACTGTCAGACAGCCAGCTCATCGTGCGCTGGCACGGCCAAGGAAGACCGTCAGCCGGACGCCTTCATCGCCGTGCCCAAGGGCACATGCGACAAGATCGCCGGCGGCAGCACCACGCCGGGCGAGTAACTCCTGTGGCGGCATCTCACCGCCCGGGCGTGGGCCCGATGCCGGCGCTAGCCGGCATCGGGCTGCGCGCGCCACACCATGACCCGCTGCTGGTCGACCGACCGGCCGTCGGCTTCGTCGAGGTCCACAGCGAAAACTACTTCAACGCCGGCAGCCCGCCACACCGCGCGCTGACAGCGACCCGCGCCCACTACCCGGTCAGCCTGCACGGCGTTGGCCTGTCACTGGGCTCGGACACGCCGCTGGCCGATCACCTGCATCGGCTCGCTGACCTGGTGCGCCATATCGAGCCGACGCTGGTGTCCGATCACCTGTGCTGGTGCGCCGCCAGCGGCGTACACCTGAACGAACTGCTGCCACTGCCCTACACCGAGGAAGCCCTGGACCTGGTGGTGGCACGCATCGGTGCCGTTCAGGACGCGCTCGGCCGGCAGATCCTGGTCGAGAACGTGTCCAGCTATCTCGAGTTCAGCCACTCGACCATTGCCGAGGCGGAATTTCTAGGCGCGGTGGCCGAACGCGCCGATTGCGGCATTCTGCTGGACGTCAACAACGTCTATGTGAGCGCCTGCAACCACGGCTGGGACGCCCTGGCCTACCTCGACGCGCTGCCGGCACAACGCGTCTGGCAGCTGCACCTGGCCGGCCACCAGCGACGGAGCATCGACGGCGCCACGCTGTGCATCGACACCCACGACGGGCCGGTAGCACCGGCGGTCTGGCATCTGTACGAAGCCACCCTGGCGCGTCTGGGACCGCGTCCGACGCTGATCGAATGGGATGCCGAGTTGCCGCCGCTGGCCACGCTGTGCGATCAGGCCGGGCAGGCGCAGCGGCGACTCGACCAGCACATGGGAGCGGACCGTGCCGTCGCTGTCTGAGCTGCAGACCGGCATGGTCGCCGCCATCCTGGGCGGTGACGATAGCGCTGCCGCCCACGTGCGTGGCGCCGGCCTGCCACCGGCCCGGCGCCTGGCGGTGTACCGCAATGCCGTGCGCGTACGCCTCAAGGACGCACTGGCCGACGTCTATCCGGTGCTGCGCCGGCTGGTCGGCGACGACTGCTTCGACGGCATTGCCAACGAATACCTGCGCCGGCACCCGCCACGCGAAGGTTGGCTGCAGTCCTTCGGTGAACACATGGCGGCGCTGTGTGCGGACCTGCCCGTGCTGTCGGGCCTGTCCTACCTGCCGGACGTGGCGCGCCTGGAATGGGCGCGGCAGCTGGCCTGGCACTCCCCGGCCGTTGCACCGTTGGGCCTTGAGGCCTTCGCCGTGCCGCCGACCGAACAGGCCGCCGTTTCCCTGGACCTGCTGCCAGGCAGCACGCTGCTGCCATCCGCCTATCCGGTTGCGCGCATCTTCGAAGTCAACCAGCCCGACTACACGGGCGATGACACCGTCGACCTGTCGCACGGCAGCCAGACGCTGCTGGTCATCCGCCGCGACACCACCGTGTGCGTGGAGCGTCTGACACCGGCCGAAGCCGCGCTGCTGACGCTGCTGGCCGAAGGCGAAACACTGGGGCAGGCGCTGCACGCGGCGGTGTCGGCCGAGGACTCCTGCGCGGCCGGTGAGCTGCTGGCCCGCCACGTGGCCACCGGCACCTTCGCCGCGCTGCGCGTAATGCCTGCTGCGGAAGCCGCCGCACCGACGAGGAACCTTCCATGAACACGATCACCTGCGTCCTGGAACTGACCCAACGCCTCTACCGTGGTCTCGATCGCCTGGCCCCGGCTGCCGACCTGGCACTGCGGCTGTACGTGGCCAACATCTTCTGGAAGGCCGGCCTGGTGAAGATCCAGAGCTGGTCGTCGACGCTGTACCTGTTCGAGTACGAGTACGCGGTACCGCTGCTGCCGCCAACCGCAGCCGCGTACCTGGGCACGGGCATCGAGCTGGTGTTTCCGGTACTGCTGGCGCTGGGACTGACCGGGCGCCTGGCCGCGGCCGTGCTGTTCGCTTTCAACATCATGGCCGTAGTGTCCTATCCAGCGCTGAACGCGGCCGGAGTGGCAGATCACCAACTGTGGGGGTTACTGCTGGCAGTGCTGGTGGTACGCGGACCAGGCGCCCTGTCGCTGGACCGGCTGCTTTGGCCGCCTTTGCGCCGCCGTCTGGGCCTGCCTGCACCCTGCTGACCCGCCACCGCCGCCACGGCACAAAAAAGCCGCCACCCCGTACAG
>NZ_JBFJTF010000182.1:0-3679 GCF_041625615.1 Immundisolibacter sp.
CGCAGCAGCCGCTGGCCGACGGGCCGTGGCACCGCCTCGGCCAGCGAACGTCCAAAATCCAGCACCTGCGCGTACTGCACCCCGGCCGGGCAGGTGGTCTCGCAGGCGCGGCAGGTCAGGCAGCGATCCAGGTGCGTCTGCAGCGACGGCGCGACCACGCCGGTCTCGATGGCCTGCTTGATCTGGTAGATGCGTCCCCGCGGGCCGTCCAGTTCGTCACGACGCAGCTGAAAGGTGGGACAGGTGACGTTGCAGAACCCGCAGTGCACGCACTTGCGCACGTTCTGCTCCACCGCAGCGCCCCGCGCCGAGGCCCGCACCGGCTCCGGAAAACGTGTTTGCATGAATGTCCCCACCACACCCGCGCCGCCGTTTCGGCGCAATCGCGCACCTTAGCAGCTTCGTGGGCGCCTCGGCAGCCAGGCGCTCAGGGGCACCGGCCGGACCACCAGCGGCCGTCAGAGCGGCGGTGCGACGGGCGGGAATACCGGCGCCGGCACGAAGTCCGGCACCGCGCCGCTGGCGCGGCGGTGGGCGGGCCAGCGCGCGACGGCCGGGACGGCCGTGTGCTCCACCGGCAGGTCCATGCCACCCAGTGTCACCGGCCTGTCGTCAGCCAGTTCGAGCGCCAGCAGCTCCCCCGTCGAAGGCAGCCCCGGCGGCAGCAAGAAACCGCTTTCCGGGTCGGCTTCCGACGGCGCCAGGGTCGTGGCCAGTTCGCGCTCGGCATCGATGCTCGGCGTCGCCAGCACCACCAGCACCACGCGCCGATTGCGGCTGCGCCCGTCCTCGGTCGCGTTGTCGGCGATCGGCCGGTACTCGCCATATCCCGCCAGCGACAGGCGCAACGGATCGATACCCTGCTCGAGCAGCCGGTGCACCATGCTGCCGGCGCGGGCGGCGGACAGATCCCAGTTGGACCGGTACTGGCCGTTGCTGATCGGCACATCGTCGGTGTAACCCTCGACCCGTACCGAGTTGGGGACGCCAGCCAGGATGTCGACCACCTGGTCCACTACCCCCAGTGCCCCGTCCCTGATCTGCGCGCTGCCGGAATCGAACAGCACCGCCGAGCGGATCTCCACCTCCAGCCACAGCCGGCCTTCGCGGATGCTGACCAGGTCTTCGGCGATCAGTGCCTCGAAGGCCCGCGCCAGATCGTTGGCCACCTGGTGCAGGGTGGCCTGCGCGGCCTCCGCCTCGCCGTGGCCGGACGCCTGCGCCTGCGCGTGCTCACCGCTGCGCGGTGTGCGGCGGGTCGGCTCGATGGTGCGGTTCTGGGCCATCGGCGGCAGTTCCACCGCGGCGCCGGACGGACTCTTGACGATGTTGCCGACCTGGATCGGCATGATCGCCTTGGTCGGCGAGCGAAAGGCCGCCAGCAGCGAGTCGGACAGCACCCGGTACTTGCCCTCGTTGACCGACGACACCGCGTACATCACCACGAAGAACGCGAACAGCAGCGTGATGAAGTCCGCATACGAGACCAGCCAGCGCTCGTGGTTCTCGTGCTCCTCGTGTTTCTTCTTGCGGGCCACGTCGATCCACTCAGTGCAGGTAGCCCTGGAGCTTCATTTCGATGTTGCGCGGATTCTCGCCGGCGGCGATGGCCGCCAGGCCCTCGATGGTCAGTTCCTTGAACTGGCTGCGGTGGTGCACCACGCCCTTGATCTTGTTGGCCATCGGCAGGAAGAACAGGTTGGCCAGCGCCACGCCGTAAATGGTGGCCACGAAGGCCACGGCGATGCCGGGGCCGAGCTTGCTCGGGTCCGACAGGTTCTCCATCACGTGGATGAGCCCCATGACCGCGCCGATGATGCCGATGGTCGGCGAGTAACCGCCGAAGCCGTCGTACACCTTGGCAGCGGCGTTTTCCTGATGCTCCGCGGCCGACAGCTCGACCTCCAGCACGCCACGAATGGTGTCCGGATCGCTGCCGTCGACCAGCAGCTGCAGGCCTTTCTTCACGAACGGGTCGGTCTCCGCTTCGGATATCTCCTCAAGACCCAGCAGGCCCTCGCGGCGCGCCAGGTTGCCCCATTCGACGATGCGTTCGATGTTGGCCTTGAAATCCAGTTTCGGCGGGATGAAGACCCAGGCCGCCATCTTCATGGACTTGACGAACGTGGACAGCGGGGTTTGCACCATCACCGCCGCGATGGTGCCGCCACCGACGATCAGAAACGCCGTCGGCTGCACCAGCGAGTCGAGGTGGCCGCCCTCCAGGGCGTTGCCACCGAGAATGGCGATAAACGCCACGATGATGCCCGCGAAACTGAGGATATCCATGTCCGTGATTCCGCGTCAGGTCAGTCCCGGCCACCCAGGCGCGTGCGCAGGCGCAGCAGCGCCTGGCCGTGAATCTGGCACACCCGCGACTCGCTCACCCCCAGCACCTCGCCGATCTCGCGCAGGTTCAGTTCCTGCTCGTAGTAGAGCGACATCACCAGCTTCTCGCGCTCGGGCAGCAACTCGACCGCGTCGGCGATGCGCGCGCGCAGGTTGTCGTCCTCCACCTGGGCCTGCGGACCGGGGCCCCGGTCGGCAATGCCGTTTTCCCACGGCTCGTCGTCCTCGCTACCCAGATCCGAGAAACGCACCACACCGAACTCGGACGCCTCGCGCGCCAGCGTGTAGTACTCGTCGAGGCTCATGCCGAGCTGGCGGGCGATGGCTTCGGCCGACGCTTCGCCACCGGCCTCGCGCTCGGCGGCACGCGTCGCCTCGGTGATCTGTCGCAGCTTGCGCAGGGCCGTGCGCGGCAGCCAGCCACCGCGGCGCAGCTCGTCGAGGATGGTGCCGCGGATGCGGATGCCGGCGTAGGTCTCGAAGCTGGCACCCTGGCCGTCGTCGTACCGGCGGGCCGCCTCCATCAGACCGATCATGCCGGCCTGGATCAGGTCGTCCACCTGCACGCTGGCCGGCAGCCGCGCCAGCAGGTGATAGGCGATGCGCTTGACCAGCGGCGCGTGGGCCAGGACCAGCGCCTCCACGTCCGGCGCCGACACCTGCGGCCTGGCCGTCTGACTGTATGCGAGAACTGCATTCATGCTGCACCTCCAGCTGCGGCGGGAACCGCCTGCAACATCCGCTCAAAAAAGAACTCCAGGCGTCCGCTGGCGCCGTAGGCGCGCGGCCAGCGCTCAACCTGCTCGGCCAGTTGACGCAGCGCGAAGGCCGCCGGGCTGCGGGGAAAGGCATCCACAACCGGCCGGCAGCGCTGCACCGACTTGCGCAGGTACTCGTCGAACGGCACCACGCCCGCAAACTCGAGCACCACGTCCAGATACTGGTCACACACCGTCAACAACTTGGCGAACAGCTCGCGGCCGTCGCGGCTGCGCCGGACCATGTTGGCGAGGACACGAAAGCGGCTGACCCCGTGCTGGCGGCTGAGCAACTTGATCAGCGCGTAGGCATCGGCCAGCGAGGCCGGCTCATCGCACACCACCACCAGGAGTTCCTGGGCGGCGCGGGCGAAGCTCATCACCCCTTCCGACACACCGGCCGCCGTGTCGACCAGCAGCACATCGAGGTCGCCGGACAGATTCCCGAACGCGTTGATCAGGCCGCCCAGCGCGCTGGGCGGCAGATTGGCCATGCCGACCACCCCGGATGCCGCCGGCACCACCCGCAGCCCGCCCGGCCCCTCGACGATCACGTCCTTCAGGTCGCACTC
>NZ_JBFJTF010000183.1:0-3628 GCF_041625615.1 Immundisolibacter sp.
GCTCGAGGCCAGCTGGCGTCAACTCGAGCGGCCTTACCTGGACCTGCTGTCGGGTGCACAAAGCGGTGATGCGCGCCAGCAGCTGCATCGCGTGTACGCGTACTGGACGCCGGCGCCACGCTGGGCCGTGCGTGGCGAGTATCGCTACCAGAAGGAAATTTACAGCGACGACTTCCCGTTGATCGTCGAGACCGGCAACTGGGGCATCTTCGATTTGCGGACCCACAGTCTGCCGCTGGGAGTTCGCTACAGCGACCCGTCAGGGTGGCTGGCCGACGTGGCTGTCACCGGGTACCACCAAAGCGGCGATTTCGTCGTCACCACCAGCAACCAGCAGCGCCAAGCCACGGATACCTTCTGGCTGAGCGATGTCCGCGTCGGCTACCGTCTGCCGCGGCGATCGGGGCTGGTAAGCGTCGGCGTGCGCAACCTGTTCGACACCGAGGTGCAGTTTCAGGACACGGACCCTCAGAATCCGCAGCTGCACCCGCAGCGCCATCTGTATGCGAGCGTCAGCCTCATGCTGGATTGACGTCAGCCATGGAGGGAGAGGATGAAAAGGTGCGATCTGATCCGACGGTTTGCGGTGGTGAGCCTGGCGGGCGTGGCCCTGTCCGGCTGTGGACGGGAAACACCACCGGCTGAACCGTCACCGCAGACCAACCCGTTCGCCGGCCTGCCGTTTGTGCTCGTGCCGGACAAAGACGGCAACCTGCAGCCGCGCACGGCCGATGGGAAGCCGCTGGAGCCCCGCGAAGGGCCGCCCGGTGACGGGATCAAGGCCATACGCAACCTGGGTCAGGCGGTGGTGATCACCATCGAAGGGTCGTGCTATCACTGGGTGTACGTCAACGGGCACTGGTACCGGGTGCCCTGCTGAGAACGCGCGCCCCGGATGCGTCGTCGCCTGGTCGACCCGGGCGATTGCCGCCGCTCAGCGCAGGTCGAGCACGTCCTGCATGTCGTACAGGCCGGCAGGCCGGTCGGCCAGCCAGGCGGCCGCGCGCAGTGCGCCGCGGGCAAACGTGAGGCGGCTGCTGGCCTTGTGGGTGATTTCCACCCGCTCGCCGTCGCCGGCGAACAGCACGGTGTGGTCACCCACCACGTCGCCACCGCGCACGGTGGCAAAACCGATGGTTTCCCGGGCGCGCGCGCCGGTCTGGCCCTCGCGGCCGTAGACGGCGCAGTCGGCCAGGTTGCGGCCCAGCGCGTCCGCCACCACTTCACCCATGCGAAGTGCCGTGCCGGACGGCGCATCCACCTTGTGCCGGTGGTGGGCCTCGAGGATCTCGACATCGAAGTCGTCGCCCAGCACCGCCGCGGCCTGGCGCAGCAGCGCCAGGCACAAATTGACCCCGACGCTCATGTTGGGCGCGAATACCACCGGTATCTGCTGTGCCAGGGCGGCCAGTTCGTCCTTTTGCGCCGCGTCGAGACCGGTGGTGCCGATCACCAGCGCCCGCCCGGCGGCGGCGCAGGCGCGTGCATGGGCCAGCGTGGCGGCCGGGCGGGTGAAGTCGATCAGCACGTCGAAGGCGCTGTCGGGCAGCGCATCGTCGGCGCTCACCGGCACGCCGTTGGGCGCCAGTCCGGCCAGCAGGCCGCTGTCGTTGCCCAGCGCGGGGTTGCCCGCATGCTCCACGGCGGCGGTCAATTGCAGGCCGGGCTGCTCGGAGCAGGCGGCGATCAGCGTGCGGCCCATGCGGCCGGCGGCGCCGGCGATGGCGATGCGGGTCTCGTGCGGCATGTCGGTTACTCGAAAAAGCGCTTCACGCGGTCCAGCCACGAATGTTCGCGGGGACGGTGACTCTCGCCCATAGTCTCGCCCAGTTCGCGCAGCAGGCGCTCCTGCCGCTCATCCAGGTTGACCGGCGTTTCGACCGACACACGCACCATCAGGTCGCCCACGCCACCGCCGCGTACCGACGGCATGCCCTTGCCGCGCAGGCGGAACACCCGCCCGGTCTGCGTGCCGGCGGGCACGGTGACGTTCAGTCGGCCTTCCAGGCTCGGGACGTCGAGCTCGCCGCCCAGTGCGGCCGTGACCACGCTGATGGGCACCTCGGTGTACAGGTCGCTGCCGTCGCGCTCGAACAGCGCGTGC
The DNA here is from genome assembly GCF_041625615.1 of Immundisolibacter sp. Taxonomy (GTDB): domain Bacteria; phylum Pseudomonadota; class Gammaproteobacteria; order Immundisolibacterales; family Immundisolibacteraceae; genus Immundisolibacter. The sequence goes on from NZ_JBFJTF010000183.1 coordinate 2,105, forward strand.
GGTCGCAGGTGGATGTCGACGTACAGATCGCCCGGTCGGCCACCACGACGGCCGGCCTCGCCCTCGCCGGCCAACCGGATACGGTCGCCGGTGTCGACGCCGGGGGGGATCTTCACCTCCAGCTTCTTGGGCTTCTGCACCCGCCCCGCACCGTGACAGTCCACGCACGGGTCGCGGATCACCTGGCCGGTGCCGCGGCAGGTGGGGCAGGTCTGCTGCAGCGAGAAAAAGCCCTGCTGGATGCGCACCTGGCCGTGGCCGCCGCAGGTGCCGCATGGGCTGGGCGAGGTGCCGGGCTTGGCGCCGTTGCCGTCGCAGGTCTCGCAGGTGGCGAGGACCGGGATGTCGAGCGTGGCGGTGGTGCCGCGAAAAGCTTCCTCGAGGCTGATGTCGAGTTCGTAGCGCAGGTCGGCGCCGCGCCCGCCGCCGCCGCGGCCGGCGCGTCCGCCACCGAAAATGTCCGCGAACACGTCGCCGAAGATATCGCCGAAACCGCCCGCCCCCATGCCGGCGCCCTGTGGGTCGATGCCGGCGTGGCCGAAGCGGTCGTAGGCGGCCCGTTTCTCGGGGCTGGACAGCACCTCGTAGGCCGCCTGTACCTGCTTGAAGCGTTCCTCGGCCTCGGTATCACCCTGGTTGCGGTCCGGGTGGTACTTCATGGCAAGGCGCCGATAGGCCTTTTTGATTTCGCTCTCGTCCGCCGTTTGCGGCACGCCGAGCACTTCGTAGAGGTCCTGTGACGCCATGGTGAGGGTTCTTGCTGTCGGTCAGAATGAACAAAACCCCGGGCCGGGCGAGCCGGTCCGGGGTGTGGCGGGCGTGGCCGCGCTTACTTGTCGTCGCGCACTTCCTTGAATTCGGCGTCGACCACGTCGTCGCCGCCGGATGCGCTGCCGGCGTCGCCGGTATCCGGTGCCGGTTGCTCGGCGGCGCCGGCGTAGGCCTTCTCCGCCAGGCTGTGCGAGGCGGCGGTCAGCGCTTCGGTGGCCGACTCGATGGCGGCCTGGTCGTCACCCTTGACCGCTTCCTCGACGGCGCCGATGGCGTCCTCGATGCGGGTCTTCTCGTCGCCGTCCACCTTGTCGCCCAGGTCGGCCAGCGTCTTGCGCACCTGGTGCACGAGGTTGTCGGCCTGGTTGCGCGCGTGCGCCAGCTGCGCCGCCTTGTGATCCTCCTCGGCGTGTGCCTCGGCGTCACGGACCATGCGTTGCACTTCCTCGTCGGACAGGCCGCTCGAGGCCTTGATGACGATTTTCTGCTCCTTGCCGGTGGCCTTGTCCTTGGCCGACACGTGCAGGATGCCGTTGGCGTCGATGTCGAACGTGACTTCGACCTGCGGCATGCCGCGCGGCGCCGGCGGGATGTCGGTCAGGTCGAACTTGCCCAGCGACTTGTTGCCGGCGGCCATCTCACGTTCGCCCTGCAGCACGTGCACGGTCACTGCGGTCTGGTTGTCGTCGGCGGTCGAGAAGATCTGTGACGCGCGGGTCGGGATGGTGGTGTTCTTCTCGATCAGCTTGGTCA
>NZ_JBFJTF010000184.1:0-3608 GCF_041625615.1 Immundisolibacter sp.
GCCCGCGGCGCGGGCGCTCAGCAGGTCGCCACCGCTTCCGGGCACGCGCAGCATGTCGCCGAACGAGCACAGCACCACCTCCGCCCGGCCGGCCAGGGCAATGGCCTGGTCGATCACGCCGGTCGGCGTCACGCACACCGGGCAGCCCGGCCCGTGCACCAGCGTCAGGCCTTCCGGCAGCAGGCGGTCGAGGCCGGCGCTGAGGATGGCATGCGTCTGGCCGCCGCAGATCTCCCTCACCGTCCACGGGCGGGTGACGGTGCGAGCGATCGCCTGAGCCAGGCGCGCGACGACGGCCGGGTCACGGTAGTCGGCGTTGCTCATGGCGCGCGCGCCGGTGTGGCGGTGAGCCGATGGTCGGCCAGCAGGCGGTCGGCGAAGGCGCCGTACACCGCCTTGCGACAGACCAGCGTGGACGCGCCACGTGCCACAAGGCAGGTGGCCATGATCGGAATGACCATGCTGTGGTTGGCGGTCAGTTCGAGGGCGATCACCGCGGCGGTCAGGGGTGCCTGGGTCACGCCGGCCAGGTACCCGGCCATGCCGAGCAGCACCACCGTGGCCACGGGCGCGCTGGGTATCCATGGCGCGAGTCCCTGCCCCAGCCCGGCACCGACCGCCAGCGACGGCGAGAAGATGCCGCCGGGCACGCCGGACCAGTATGACAAGACGTTCGCGGCGAACTTCAACAGTCCGTACAGGGCACCCGAATCCTGCCCAGCCTCCTGTTGCAGGATGGCGCGCGCCTGCGCGTAGCCCGTGCCGTGCAGGTCGTGACCGCCGAGCACAGTCAGCGCCGCCACCAACAGGCCGCAGCCGGCGGCCAGCAGCAGGCCGCTGCGCGCCCGGGCGAAGCGCAGGCGCTGCAGCCACTGCACCGGTTGCAGCAGGATCAGCCGGGCGAACAGGCCGCCCGCCAGACCGCACAGCAGGCCGGTGACCAGCACCGCCAGCCAGGCCTCCCCGAGCGGCAGCAGCGCGTCGACGTGTCCGAAGTAGGCGTAGTCGCCGAGCAGGCCGATGGCGGTCACGCCGGCGACGATCACCGCCGTCAGCAGCACGCCGCTCATGCGTTCCTCGAATCCCCCGGCCATCTCCTCGATGGCGAACACCACGCCCGCCAGTGGCGTGTTGAAGGCGGCGGCGATACCCGCAGCGGCGCCGGCCAGCACCAGATGCCGGCTCACCACCGGATCGTTGAAGCCGAACCGCCGGCCGACCGCGAACAGCAGGCTGGCGCCGATGTGCACGGTCGGGCCCTCGCGCCCTACCGAGGCACCGCCGCCCATCGCCAGTACGGTGAGCCCCATCTTGGCCAGCGCCATGCGCACCGACAGCATGCCGGCCCGCCAGGCGCCGTCGGTGCTGGAAAGCGCTGCCTTGACCTGCGGAATGCCAGAACCGCGGGTGGCGGCCAGTCGCCCCTGCGTCACCCAGGCGAGCGCCACGAAGGTGAGCGGTGTCACCAGCAGCGGCCAGCCGCGATGGTGGGCGCGCAGCCGCTCGAACAGGTCGAACGCCGCGTCACACAGCCAGGCGAAACCCACCGCCGCCAGGCCCACCAGCACGGCGCCGCCCCAGTACACCAAACGGCGGCGCCAGCGACCAGGCGACAACCAGTCGTGCCGGGTCCACGCCCCCCGCATGACACGCGAAAACACTCGTCAGACTCCCCTGCTTGCTGTCTCAGCCATCCGGCGTCAGCCGGGCCAGTTCCCGGCGCGCCGCGGTCGCGGCCTCGGCGTCGATCCGGGTGATGGCCAACCCGGCGTGCACCAGCACCCAGTCGCCAACACGGGCCTCGGGCGTGCACACCAGCGACACCTCACGCACGGCGCCGCCGAAATCCACCCGGCCACGGGCGAACAGGCTGCCGCCGTCGGTCACTTCGAGCACCTGTCCCGGGATGGCCAGACACATGGTTCAGTTCGCTCCGTCGACGCCCGCCAGGGGGCCTTGTACCGTCTTGCCCGGCCGCGCCATGACGACCGCAGCCTGACCACACGCCAGCGCCCCGTCGCCCGGGGGCAGGCGCACGGGCCACCACACGGCGATGCCGGCGTCTTCCAGGACGGCGCGGGTATCCCCGAGCAGCCGCCGGTTCTGGAAGCAGCCGCCACACAGCACCACCCGCCCGGCGTGCAGTCGCTGCGCCACCTCGACCACGGCCGCGGCCACGGTGGCGTGAAAGCGCGCGGCGATCCGCGCTACCGACCGGCCGGCAGCACGCTCGGCAAGCAGGGCCGTCAGCATCGGGCGCCAGTCGATCAGCCAGCCGTCTCCGTCGTGCACCAGCTCCAAAGGATACGGCGTCTGGCGCGGCGCCCGCTCGGCGGCTGCCTGCAGCGCCTGCGCCGCCTGGCCCTCGAAGCTCATCACCTGACACAGGCCCAGCAGCGCCGCCACGGCATCGAACAGCCGCCCGACGCTGCCGGTCAACGGCGTGTTGACGCCGCGATCGAGCGCCTGCAGCAGGGTGCGCTGCTCGCCGTCGCGCAGATCCGGCGATTCCCCACCAAGATCGCGCCCGTAGGCGGCATACAGCAGCCCCAACGCGCTGCGCCGGGGCTCGCGCGCGGCCTGCTCACCGCCCGGCAGCGGGAACGGCCGCCAGCGCGCGACACGCCGCACCTGCCGGCTGTCGCCATGCAGAAACTCGCCTCCCCACAGGGTACCGTCCGCGCCCAGGCCGGCGCCGTCGAAGGCCACGCCCAGCACCTCGCCGGCAATGGCGTGTTCCGCCAGTACCGCCGCCAGGTGGGCGTGGTGATGCTGCACCGCCTGTCGCGGCCGAGGGTCGGCCGCCGCCCAGCGGCTGCTGGCATAGTCGGGATGGAGGTCGCAGGCCAGCCGCATCGGCTGACCGCCGGCGAGCGCCGGCAACCGCGCGGTGGCGGTCATGAAGCGCTCCTGGGCCACGGTGGTGTCCAGATCGCCCAGGTGCGGGCCGACCACGATGCGCCCTGCGCCACCCACCGCCAGCGCGTTCTTCAGGTGACCGCCCAGCGCCAGCACAGTACCCGGACCCTCGCGGGCGAGCGCCAGCGGCGCCAGTCCGCGCGCCAGGCGCAGGGTCTGTGGTTGCCCCGCCACCCGTTGCACGACCGAGTCGTCCACCGGTTGCAGGATGGCGCGGTCGTGCAGCAGGAACGCATCGGCAATCCCCGCCAGGCGCGACAGTGCCTGCGCGTTGTCGGCGCACAGCGGCTCGCCGGACGCATTGCCACTGGTGGCGACCAGCGCAAAGCCGAGTTCCTGCAGCAGCAGCACGTGCAGCGGCGTGCTCGGCAGCATGGCACCCAGGCGGGGATTGTCCGGCGCCAGATCGGCTGCCAGCGCGCCGGGCCGGGCATCAAGCAGCACGATGGGCGCCGCGGGCGACTGCAGCAGTGCCTGTTCGGCCGCGCCCGTCCGGCAGGCCGCGCGGACCGCCGCCAGGTCCGGAAACATCACCGCCAGTGGCTTGTGCGGACGGTGCTTGCGGGCGCGAAGGCGCGCCACGGCGGCCGGGTCGCGGGCATCGGTGAGCAGCTGGAATCCACCCAGACCCTTCAGCGCCACGATGCCGCCCGCCCGCAGCACGGCCGCGGCGGCCGCCAGCGCCCGCC
>NZ_JBFJTF010000185.1:0-3584 GCF_041625615.1 Immundisolibacter sp.
ACCAGCAGGAAGGTCCAGGTCAGCGGGCGCCCGCTTTCCTGCAGCAGGAACCGCAGCAGGTCCTGCTGCTCTTCGTTCAGCGCGCCGCCGACGCCGCCCATGGCGATCTGGATGGTGCCGCGGCCGAGGTCGCGCAGCTCGTGGCACAGGGCCTTCAGCTCGTCGCGGCTGGCCAGGCGCGCGGCCAGCGGCTTGCCGCCGTGGCCGATGTGCTGCGCCAGTACCGTGGTGCTGAAGCCGAGCGCGCCGGCCTGCATGGCCTCGTGCAGGTGCGCGGCCATCTGGGCGATTTCGCTGGCGTTGGCGCCGCGCGCGCCCGAGTCCGTGCCCATCACGTAATGGCGCAGCGCCGCCAGCGGCAGCAGGAAACCGGCGTTCAGGCCCAGGCCACCCCCGGCCACGGCTGTCATGAACTCGGCAAACGTCTCCCACTGCCAGCGGATGCCGGTACGCAGCACCTCGGCCGGCATGGCCTCGACGTTGACCAGGTCCATCATGGCCATCTCGCGCGCCGCCGGGCGGCACGGCGCGATGCCGACGCCGCAGTTGCCCATGACCACCGACGTGACGCCGTGCCAGGCGCTGCTGCTGAGCATGGGGTCCCAGCACCACTGGGCGTCGTAATGGGTGTGCGGGTCGATGAAGCCGGGCGACACCACCAGCCCGCTGGCGTCCAGCGTGTCGCGGGCGGCACCCAGGTTGTCGCCGATGGCCGCGATGCGGTCGCCCTGAATGGCCAGGTCGGCACGGCGGGCCGGGGCGCCGGTGCCGTCGACGACGGTGCCGCCGTGGATCAGTAGGTCATGCGTCATGGGTTTCTCCTCGCCGAAGTGTTGTGTGTAACGTGCACGGCGAGCCGCAGCGTCCCTGAAACGGCGGGCCGGCGGCCATCATTCCGCCGGCCGACCGGGCGGTCAAGGCGCTTGAGTGCGCGGTCGGCAGGGGCGACACTCGGTGTCGATAACCACAAGAGAGGAGCGCCGCCATGACCGACAGCCAACCGATCGTGATCGAGTTTTTCCACGACTGCCTTTCGGCCTGGTGCTACAAGGCGTCGGAGCGGCTGCGGGCGTTCGCCGCCGCCCATCCGGACGTGCACATGGTGCAGCGCTGTTTTCCGCTGGCGGTGTCGCCCATGCTGTTCAACCGCCAGTTGTATACCGACAAGCGCGAGGCCAAGCGCGACGTGGTGATGGTGCACTGGGCGGACGCGCGCGCGTTCGAGCCGGACCCGCGCATCGACTGCGAGCTGATGATGACGCGCGATTTCGACTACCCGTACTCGTTGCCGAACCAGCTTGGCGCCAAGGCGGCCGAGATGCAGGGCGGTCAGCGCGCACACTGGGATTTTTTCGACCGGGTGCAGCGCGCGCATCTGACCGAGTGCCGCAACATCGCCGACTACGATGTGCTGCGCAGCTGCGCCGAGGACATCGGCCTCGACGGCGCGCGCTGGCAGCACGACGTGTTCGGCGAGCATGCCCGCACGTTGCTGGCGGGCGACATCGACCGCGCCGCCCGCTACGGCATCCTGCGCATTCCGGCGCTGGTGGCGGACGGTCGCCACGTGCTCGGCGGCATTCCCCGCTCGACGCTGGGCCATTGCCTGCGCGAGGACGCCATCGACACGTTCTACGACGATATCAAGCGCCGGCGCATGCTCGGTTACGGCCTGCCGCCGGCGGAGTGAGCATCGGCGGCGTCTCGCCGCGGGGAAGCGCTGATTGATTCGGCGCCTCCCGTCTCCTTGCAGGAATCGAGCACGCCGTGCGGGGTTCCCGGAGCCGGGCGCGGGCGTGTGCCACGCCGAGGCGAGCTGAAAAATGCCGTCCTTGGCATTTTTCAGCATTCTCTAGCGCGTCAACGCCTTGTGCAGCTTGCCGACCACCCGCAGGCGCAGGTCGGAATCCGCGAAGGTGCGGCAGGCCAGGGCGTAACCGTCGCGTTCTTCCTGCTCGGTGACCTGGGCGCGGCTCATCTTGCGCGTGTGGTAGTCGCCGTCGAGCACCTGGACCTTGCACACGCCGCAGCCACCGCCATAGCAGCCGGCGGGGATGCCCTTGCGGCCGAGCCGGGTCATGCCGTGCAGCAGCGACTGTTCGGTGGTGCAGGTGTAGGTCTCGCCGCTGTCGACGATGTGAATGGCGTATTGAGTCATGTAACGGGCCGTCGGGGCGGGGGGTTGTCGATTAAAATGCCGGTTTTGAATCCAGCAACCCAGGCAGGGCCATGGCATACGAAAAGATCATTGTACCGACCGACGGCACGCGCATTACGGCCAACGCCGACAACTCCCTGAACGTGCCGGACCGGCCGATCATCCCGTTCATCGAGGGTGACGGCATCGGTATCGACGTGACCCCGCCGATGATCGAGGTGCTGGATGCCGCCGTCGCCAAGGCCTACGGCGGCAAGCGCTCGATCGCCTGGATGGAGGTCTACGCCGGCGAGAAGGCGGTGGCCACCTACGGCGGTGACACCTGGATGCCGGCCGAGACGCTGGACGCCATGCGTGAGTTCCTGGTCGGCATCAAGGGGCCGTTGACCACGCCGGTGGGCGGTGGCGTGCGCTCCCTGAACGTGGCGCTGCGCCAGGAGCTGGACCTGTACGTGTGTCTGCGTCCGGTGCGCTACTACACCGGCACGCCGAGCCCCATCAAGCGCCCGGAGGACACCGACATGGTGATCTTCCGCGAGAACTCCGAGGACATCTACGCCGGCATCGAGTGGGCGGCGCAGTCCGCCGAGGCGCGCAAGGTGATCGAGTTCCTGACCAAGGACATGGGCGTCAAGAAGATCCGCTTCCCGGAGACCTCCGGCATCGGCATCAAGCCGGTGTCCGAGGAGGGCACCCGGCGCCTGGTGCGCAAGGCCATCCAGTACGCCATCGACAACGACCGCCCGTCGGTCACGCTGGTGCACAAGGGCAACATCATGAAGTTCACGGAAGGTGCCTTCCGTGACTGGGGCTACCAGCTCGCCAAGGACGAGTTCGGCGCGGTCGAGGTCGACGGTGGGCCGTGGTGCAGCTTCAAGAACCCGCGCACGGGCAAGGACATCGTGGTCAAGGACGCCATTGCCGATGCGTTCCTGCAGCAGATTCTCACCCGTCCGCGCGACTACAGCGTGATTGCCACGCTGAACCTGAACGGCGATTACGTCTCCGACGCGCTGGCGGCGCAGGTGGGCGGCATCGGCATCGCGCCGGGCGCCAACATGTCCGACACCGTGGCGCTGTTCGAGGCCACGCACGGCACCGCGCCGAAATACGCCGGCAAGAACATGTCGAACCCGGGGTCGATCATCCTGTCCGGCGAGATGATGCTGCGCCATCTGGGCTGGACCGAGGCCGCCGATCTGGTGGTCAAGGGCATTTCCGGTGCGATCCAGGCCAAGACCGTGACCTATGACTTCGAGCGTCTGATGGACGGCGCCACCAAGCTCGGCAGCCGCGAGTTCGGTCAGGCCATCATCGCCAACATGTGAGTGCCCGGCGGGCGGCGTGTGCCGCCCGCTTTCCTTGCGGGCAACAAAAAAAGGCGGGGCGGACCCGGAAGGTCCGCCCCGCCTTTTTGTCGTCGGTC
>NZ_JBFJTF010000186.1:0-3573 GCF_041625615.1 Immundisolibacter sp.
AGCCGCGCAAACAGCGCCCGCACACGCCGATCCCAGGAGTACACCAAGTCACCGGCGAGTTCCTCCAGACGCCGCAGGCGGACCGGGATGCGTGGCTGTACTTCTAGCGTGAACGTGGTTTGGGTCATGGCAAGCTTTCCCGCTCTGGTCTCAGGGTCACCGCTTTGCCAGCACTCCGCGTGCCAACCGGTGTTGGTACTGCGTGCCTCAGCCGGTCTCCGGCCGGGCACGCACCGTCACGGTACCGATATCCGAGAAGCGCGTCTGTGCCGCGTCACCCGGGTGCAGCGGAAACTGGCGCGTGAACGACCCGCTCATCACGTACTGGCCGGCCTCCAGCCAGCGCCCGTACTCGGCCAACTTGTTGGCCAGCCAGGCCAGCGAGGCGTAGGGGTCGCCCATCACCGCATCACCGGTGGCCTGCGCCACCTCGGCGCCGTTGATGTCCACCGCACAGCGCACCGCCGCCAGGTCGGCATCGGCGGTCAGCGGCGCCTCAGGCCCGATCACGAACGCCCGCTGCTGCACGTTGTCCGCCACCGCCACCGCCAGCTGGGCGCTGAAGTCACCCCGGTTCTCGACCAGTTCCATGGCCGGGTGGCAGCCGCTGACCGCCGCGCGCGCCTGCGCCACGTCCACGTTCGGGCCGCGCAGCGGCTGAGCCAGGCGCAGGCACAGTTCGTTCTCGAAACCGGTGCCCTGCCAATCGGACAGGTCCAGTTCCACGCCGCTGTCGAGGCGGCCCTCCTCCAGCAGGTAGCCGAACACCGGCTCGTGCACGCGGAACTGCTCGCGGATGGCCGCCGCGGTGAGGCCCACCTTCCAGCCCACCTGCCGCGCACCGGCCGCCACGGCCTTGTCCAGCAGCCCCAGCTGCACCTGACAGGCCTGATCCAGGGTCAGCCTGTCGAACCACTGCGGCGGGTAATACACACCCTGCTGCCGGCTGGCCCAGAAATCCTCGACGATGTTCTCGATGTTCATGATTCCCCTCACACCACGGCGCGCAGCTGACCGCCGTCCACCGGCAGGCTGAGGCCGGTCAGGAAAGCCGCCCGCTCGGACGCCAGAAACGCCACCAGATCACCCATCTCCCGCGGCCGGCCCAGGCGCTTCATCGGCACCCGCTCGGCGCGCAGATCCAGCTCGCGATCCGGATCGCGGCCGAAGTGCTTGGCCTGCATGGCCGCCACCTGGCCCAGGCGTTCGGTGTGAATGGATCCGGGCAGCACGTTGTTCACGGTGATGCCGTCCGCCGCCACCTGCTCGGCCAGGTAGCGCGCGTAGGCCACCACGCCCAGGCGCGAGGTGGACGACAGCACCAGGTTGTCCTCGATCTGCCGCACCGACAGCGCCAGCACGTTCACGATGCGCCCGTAGGCGTTCTCGCGCATCAGCGGCACCGCCTGACGGCACAGCCGCACCACGTTCATGAAGTTCTGCTGGTAGGCCAGCAGGTACTTGTCGTCGTCCAGGTCCAGCGGCTGCCCGGGCGGCGGCCCGCCCGTGTTGGTCACCAGCACGTCAAGGCGGCTCCAGCGGTCACGCACCGCTTGCACCACCGCCTCGGCGCTGTCCGGCGCGGTCAGATCCTGCGCCAGGCTGGCCAGCTGCGCGCCCGGCACCTCGCCGGCAATGGCCGCCACGGCCTCTTGCAGCCGCTCTTCGCTGCGCGCCACCAGCATCACCTGCGCGCCTTCGGCAGCCAGACTGGCGGCGATGGCGCGCCCCATGCCCTGACTGGCGCCACACACGACGGCCACGCGTCCCTGTAAACCCAAATCCACTGCCCGTTCCTCCGGCCCATTGCGATCGGGCGCCAATGCTACCAAGGGCCCCGCGCGCGGCCGGTAAAATGCCGGCTTTTTTCGGCCTCAAAGCAGCATCGGAGCACGGCAATGTCTATTCGCATCGAACGCGACACCATGGGTGAACTCGAAGTCCCCAGCGACCGCTACTGGGGCGCCCAGACCGCGCGCAGCCTGAAGTTCTTCGCCATCGGCGGCGAACGCGAGCGCATGCCCCTGGAAGTGGTGCACGCCTTCGGCATCCTCAAGCAGGCCGCCGCCCTGACCAACGCCGAGCTGGGCCTGATGCCGCAGGACAAAGCGGACCTGATCGCCCGCGCCGCCGCCGAAGTGGCCGCCGGCAAGCTCGACGACCACTTCCCGCTGGTGGTGTGGCAGACCGGCTCCGGCACCCAGAGCAACATGAACGTGAACGAGGTGGTCGCCAACCGCGCCATCGAGATGGCCGGCGGCGAACTGGGTTCCAAGAAGCCGGTTCACCCGAACGACGACGTCAACAAGAGCCAGTCGTCCAACGACACCTTCCCCACCGCCATGCACATCGCCGCCGCCCGCGAAGTGCACGACCGCCTGCTGCCGGCGCTGCGCCACCTGCGCGACGTGCTGGCCAAGAAGGCCGCCGAGTTCGAATCCATCATCAAGGTGGGCCGCACCCACATGATGGACGCCGTGCCGCTCACCCTCGGCCAGGAGCTGAGCGGCTACGTGCACCAGCTCAACGACGTCATCGAGGCGGTCGACAGCGCCCTGCCGCGCCTGTACCAGCTGGCCATCGGCGGCACCGCCGTGGGCACCGGCCTCAACACCCACCCGCGCTTCGCGCAGACCGTGGCCGAGCGCATCGCCGACCTCACCGGCCTGCCCTTCGTCACCGCGCCCAACAAGTTCGCCGCGCTGGCCGCGCACGACGCCATCGTCCTGATGAGCGGCGTGCTCAAGACCGCCGCCGCCGTGTGCATGAAGATCGGCAACGACTTCCGCCTGCTCGGCTCCGGCCCGCGCTGCGGCATCGGCGAGCTGTACCTGCCCGAGAACGAGCCGGGCAGCTCCATCATGCCCGGCAAGGTCAACCCGACCCAGTCCGAGGCACTCACCATGGTCGCCGCGCAGGTGTTCGGCAACGACGTTGCCATCAACTTCGGCGGCGCCAGCGGCCACCTGGAACTGAACGTGTTCAAGCCGCTCATGATCCGCAACCTGCTGCAGTCCGTGCGCCTGCTCAGCGACGCCGGCCGCTCCTTCGCCGACCACTGCGCCGCCGGCACCGTGGCCAACGAAACGCAGATTGCCGAATACCTCGACCGCAACCTCATGCTGGTCACGGCGCTGAACCCGCACATCGGCTACGACAACGCCGCCAAGGCCGCCAAGAAGGCCCACACCGAAAACCTGACCCTCAAGGAATCGGTGGTGGCGCTCGGCCTGCTGAGCGCGGAAGACTTCGACCGCCTGATCCGTCCGGCGGACATGCTGGGGCCGGGCTGAGGGTAGAGTTGGCGACGTGACCACGCATGGGCGGATCGCGATCCGCCCATGACGCTAACCAGCGGCATCGGAGGCCCCGGTGAACCTCAACATCGAGTACGAGCAAGAACGCGACGGACGTTGGATCGCCGAAGTCCCCCAGCTGCCGGGTGTGCTTTGCTACGGAGACACAGCCGAGTCAGCCATGGTCAAGGCGGAGATTCTTGCGCTGCGGGTCATCGCCGAGCGGCTGGAGCGCGGCGAATCCGCACCGGTGGACATCAACATCGCCATACCGACA
>NZ_JBFJTF010000187.1:0-3523 GCF_041625615.1 Immundisolibacter sp.
GGCGATGCCACCGCCCTGGCCGAGGCCATGCTCGCCACGCTGCGGGCACCGTTGCCGGCCGAGCAGCTGCGCCAGGCCGTGCGCGACTACCGGCAGGACATCAGCGCGGCGGGCTACCTGGCCGCGCTGGGCCTGCCGGCACCGGCGGCAACCGCCGGCCCCACCCGGACCTGACCATGCTGCTGTGCTACCGCCACAACTTTCTGTTCGTGCACATTGCCAAGACCGGCGGCACCAGCGTGCGCGCCGCGCTCGCCCCGCTGCGCCGGCGTGACGCCTGGCGACCGGTGCTGTGGGCGTGCAGCCGCCTCAGCGCCGCGTCCGGCCACCGGCTGGGCATCAAGTTTCCGCGCCATGCCCCGGCCAGCGCGGCGCGCGACATGCTGCCGCGCGAGTTCTACGACCGGCTGTTCAAGTTCGCCTTCGTGCGCAACCCGTGGGACCTGCAGGTCAGCTCCTGGCATCACCTGCGCCGCGAGCGCCCGCAGCTGGTGGCCGGCTGCGCCGACTTCGCCGCCTTCGTGCGCCACAAGCTGGACCCGCAGCGGCCGTGGCAGTTCCATCTGGACACGTCCATCACGCCGCAGGTGGACTGCGTCACCGACCGCCACGGCCGGCTGATCGTGGACTTCATCGGCCGCTACGAACAGCTCGACCGCGACTTCGCCGACATCTGCCGGCGCATCGGCGTGCCGGTGGCGGCCCTGCCGCACCGCCGCCAGGCCGTCGACCGCGCCGACTACCGGCGCTACTACGACGACGACACCGCCGAGCGCGTGGCCCGGCACTTCGCGGACGACATCGCGCGCTTCGGCTACCGCTTCGACGACCCCGCCGCGCAGGCATGACGCACCGCCGGGGACGCCCGGCCGGCGCGACGATCCGCGCACCGCATGCTGGTAGAGTTCGGGCATACAAAACCGCGCGAGGAGAGACGCCCGTGAACGCCCCGCAAAACCGCTCCGACCTGCCCTTTGCCTGGCCCGAACTTGGCCTGCGCCGCGTGCCCTACGCCGTGTTCACCGACCCCGCCATCTACCAGCTCGAACAGGAACGCATCTTCCGCGGCCCGACCTGGAACTACGTGGCGCTGGAAGCGGAACTGCCCAACCCGCACGACTACGTGTCCACCTTCATCGGCGACACGCCGGTGGTGGTCACGCGCGACGGCGAAGGCGCCCTGCACGCCTGGGTGAACCGCTGTGCCCACCGCGGCGCGCTGGTGTGCCGGGACCTGCGCGGCAACACGCAGACCCACACCTGCGTCTACCACCAGTGGGCCTACGACGCCTCGGGCGCACTCATCGGCGTGCCCTTTCGCAAGGGTCTTGGCGGCAAGGGCGGCTACCCGGCCGACTTCGACATGGCCGAACACCCGCTGCGGCCGCTGCGCGTGGCCAGCCGGCGCGGCGTGGTGTTTGCCAGCTTTGCCGAGGATGGGCCGGGCTTCGAGGAGTACCTGGGCGACACCATGCTCGGCAACATCGACCGGGTCATGCACAAGCCCATCGAGGTCATCGGCTACAGCCGCCAGTACGTGCACGCCAACTGGAAGCTCTACGCCGAGAACACGCGCGACTCCTACCACGCCATGCTGCTGCACCTGTTCTATCCCACCTTCGGCATCGCCCGCCCGGCGCAGAAAGTGGCCATCGAGATGAACGAGGCGCGCTACCACAACCTGTTCACCGTGTGGCAGCCGTCCGGCAAGGAGAGCATGGACACCTACAAGCAGCACACCACGCGCGCCATCCAGGGTGGGCAGGACGCACTGGAGTCGCCGCAGTTTCTGCGCTATATCAACGAGCGCGGCGACGACATCTGCATCACCATCGAATCCCTGTTCCCCAACAGCGTGTTCCAGCACATCCAGAACGGCATGGCCGTGCGACAGATCCGCCCCACGGCGGTGGACCAGTTCGAGCTGTACTGGACCTACTTCGGCTACGCCGACGACAGCGAGGAAATGCGTGCCCACCGCCTGCGCCAGGCCAACATGCTGGGCCCGGCCGGCCTCATCGCCATGGAAGACGCCGAAGCCGGCGAAATCATCCAGCGCGCCGTGTCGGACGGCAGCAACGAACAGTCCTTCGTCGAAATGGGCGGTTACGGCACCGAAAACCTGTACGACATCAGCGGCACGGACGAAAACTCCATCCGCGGCTTCTGGCAGGGCTACCGCGACCTGATGGGCTTCTGAACGCATGCGGCATTGCTCCCACTGCGGCGGGCCGGTCGAGCTGCGCGTACCTCCCGGCGACAACCGGCCACGCCACGTGTGCCCCGCCTGCGATGCCGTGCACTACCAGAACCCGCGCCTGGTGGTGGGCTGCATCCCGCAATGGGAAGACCGCGTCCTGCTGTGCCGGCGCGCCATCGAGCCCGCCTACGGCCGCTGGACCCTGCCGGCCGGCTTTCTGGAACTGGGCGAAGGCACCGCCGAGGGCGCCGCGCGGGAAGCCGCCGAGGAAGCCTGCATAGACGTCGACATCGGCCCCCTGTTCAGCCTCATGGACGTGCCGCACATCGGCCAGGTGCACATGCTGTACCTGGCCCACCTGCGCGAACCGCGCTGGGCAGCGGGCGACGAAAGCCTGGAAGTCGCCCTGTTCGCCGAAGCGGACATCCCCTGGTCGGACCTCTCCTTCCGCAGCGTGCGCGAGACACTGAAGCACTACTTCGAGGACCGGCGGCACGGCCGTTTCGGACTGCACACGGCGGTGCTGGGGCCGCCGCCGGGGACCTGAGCACATCGCTTCGGTGAACGTTGGCGTAATTGGCGCGTGGTAACGTGGGCAAAGGCCATCAAACCGTGCCCACTCGCATTTGACGAATTGCGACCAATAATGCCCCTGTCCGCGTGGGCACGCTTCGCTTTGCCCACCCTACGGCTCGCTGAGACGAGGGCGTAACGTCCCAGGCGTCGAGTGGACAAACCTGTGGGGCATCTCGATTTTCATTCTTCCGGTTGGTGTGCCTGAAAATACCGCGAAAGGTGCGAATAGCGGAATGCGAGCTTCGAATTCTTATCTGACTGATAAAGGGCAACCTGCTCCCCGACAAACTTTGCAGCCGCAGAATAAAGTTCCAGGTGATGCTCATGCGTGATCGCACTCTGGAACTTATCACCAAGGTAATGCACGATCCAATGGCCATCTTCGTCACGCGCAAGCATGCTCAGACACAGGGCCGCGAATTCCCGATCAACACTCGCAAATACACTCTGATCTGGATTATTAGCATGCCTCTTCAAGTACCGCATTGTTTCCGGCCCAACAACGATTCGGGGGTATTGTGCAACCGCGTTTTCAAGCTCATATGCACAGGCCACCGCCGGACCATAAAGCTCGCCGGGTTGGAGTTCGACTCCCCACGCAATTTCGATTGCGCCACGAACCGGGCGTCCGGTCGCCAAACCCGCCAAGCACAGCGTCCCGGCAAGGCCCAGAACCCCAAAAACGCCATTCATTTTGCATTTGACAACCTCATCTCCCAAGCACACAAAAGAGACAATCCCGTCGGA
>NZ_JBFJTF010000188.1:0-3491 GCF_041625615.1 Immundisolibacter sp.
GCACCACCGGCGCAGGGCGCACTGCCAGCACGCCCAGCGTCAGGTGCTGGGCGCCCTGCGCGACACCGGCGAGCAGCGCCAGCGCCAAAGTCAGGCAGCATCGCATCACGAGCCGTATTCCCCCGCCGGAGGGAGGTAGTCGTCAACGAACAGATGCTTCAGATCGTCAGGGGTGGGCAGCAGTTCGCGTTGCACCATGAGGCGTTCCAGCCGCTCGGCGGCCTGCTCGAAACGTGAGCCCGAACGCAGCGCGTAGTGGTTCCCAGCCAGGTTCGGCAGGATCACCCCGGACAGGGCGCGGCGTACGTCGGCGGCGGTCACGCCCTGGTGCTCGGCGATGCGATAGACGGCATCCTCGCGGTTGCTTTGCAGGTATTCAAGCACTCGAAAATGCGTTTGCGTCAGTAGGTGCAGGGCGCGGTGGCGTTCGGCCAGCCGGTCGCGCCGCACGGCCAGTACGTCGAAAATAGTGTCCGGCATCTGCCGACTGTCGAACAGGGGCTGCGCGCCCTCGGCACGCAACCGCGAGGCGACCGGTTCATAGGTGACGATGGCGTCGACGGCACCGGCGCGCCACGCCGCCACCTGCTCGGCGATGGGCAGGTGGACGTGTTCGATGGCGTCGGGTGACAGGCCCGCCTGGGCCAGTACTTCGCTCAGCACCAGTTCACCGACGGCGGTGTGTTCGTAGCCGATGCGCTTGCCGGACAGGGCGGCGAGCGTGGTAATGCCTTGCCGCACCATGAGCACGTCGCCACCGGCGGAACTGTCCATCACCAGCACCACGCTGAGCGGAACACCGGCGCTTCGCGCCTGCAAAACCTCGTCGAGCGTCAGGGTGGCGGCATCCACCTGCCCAGCCTTCAGCGCCGCCAACGCGTCGAGCGCTGTGTGGCCGTGACGCAAGCGCACCTCCCGCGGCAGCCAGCCCAGGTCCTGGGCCAAGCACAGGGATTCGTAGCCGATCCAAGGGTGGACGGCCACCGTCAGGTGAGTCTGGGGTGCGCAACCGCCAAGCACTACGGCGGACAACAGCCAGAAGAAAAAACAGTGCAGCGTGCGGCGCATGGCGGCTCGGTGGGGTTTTCACGACTTTAACGGTTCGGCGCGCGACACCTTTATATTTTTTTCCGACCCCGGTTGCTCAGGTGTGGTCGGGTGTGCGTGCGCGGCGTGTCAGGCACGTAACCTCAGCCGGCCAGTGCCGGCTGTTCCGGCGCGGTGTCGCGGTGCGCGGCGCGCAGCGCCTCGACCGCCTCCGGCAGCGCGAACTGTTCGCCGGCGAAGCGCTCGACGAAGCGCCCGCCGCGCAGTTCGCCGCGTGCTTCCAGGCGGCGGTAGACGTACAGCAGTTCGCGCCAGGGCGGGGCGCAGTTTTCGTCGTCCAGCGTCGCCCGGAACACCACGCCGTGACGCTGCAGCAGCGTCTGCGCGGCATGCGCCACGGCGCCATCGCGGGTGTCTGCGGCGCCGGCCGGCAGCGCCGGCAACAGCGACCAGCGTCCGGCGGCGCCGACCCCGGACACGCGTGGACGCGGGCCGCGGTGGCGGCGCGGGGCGAAGCTTGGCCGCTGGCTGGCCGGCGCGATCAGCGTGCGCAGGCCGGAAAAGCCGTCCGACGTCACCAGCCCCAGCGCCACCAGTTCCGCCAGCGCCGTTTCCACTTGCGTGCGCAGCAGGCCGGTGGTGGCGACCAGATCGGCAAAGAACGAGGCGCCGAGGCCGCCGAGCGCGTCACGCACGCGCGTGGCGAGGCCGCTTAGCTCGAGGTCCGGCGAGATCGCCGGTGCCAGCTGCCGCCACAGCGCCAGGTGCTCGCGCGGTACCAGCGCGATGGGCGTGCTGCGCACCGGGGTGGTGACCCGTCGTCGTTCGCCGCTGACCCGTGGCGGCAGCAGGCGCAGCCAGGCGACGCGTCCCTGGGCGCACAGCTGGTCCAGCCAGAACGGCTGATAGCCGTGCAGGCGCGCCGGCAGCACCTCGCGTTCCCAGGCGGCGGCCGGCTGCGACAGGCCGGCCAGTTGTTCGATGATGGCGTACAGCGCCTCCGGCCCCTCGCCGGGATCGTCGAGGCCCTGCCAGGCGCGCTGAAAGCGCCGGAAAGCGGCTTCGCTGACCGGCGCGATGGCGCGGCGGCGCCGGTCGAGGCTGTAGCGGTGGATGCGGGCCAGAAGGCCGCGCTCGCACCATTCCTCGTCCGCCGTGCCCGGCGTGTAGCGGCCGCGCAGGACGAAGCCTTCGCTTTCGAGCGCCCGCAGCGCGGCGTCGATGGCCGATGGTGTCAGCGCCAGCGGTGCGCCGACGCGTGCGGCGGTGACCGGTCCGAGCCCCTCGAGGCGGCCGCGCAGCAGCTCGCGCAGCGCCGCTTCGGCCGTGTCCGGGGGCGCGCCGACCGCGGCGATGGGCGGTTCGGCCGGCGCCGCCGGCAACACCGCCCGTGCTTCGGCCAGGCGCTCTGCCGCCACCCACAGCCGGCCATCGAGGCAACAGGCGCGGCTGTCGTCGGCCAGCACCTGCAGCAGGGCCGGCCAGCGCGGTTCGCTGGCTGCCTCGGTCACAGTGAGGAAGCCGAGCAGCAGCAGCGCGTCGTGCAGTTCGTCGGCGTCGCGCGCCTGCGGCCAGGCCTCGCCACGCACGCGGTCGATGGCGTCCTGCTGCAACACGCCGAGCGATGCGCTGGCCGACAGGTCGGCCGGCGCCGGACGCACGGCGAGCGTGCGCCGCTCCTCGGCCGGCACGTCGTCCAGGAAGGCGTACGGCCGGGCGTTCAGGATTTCCTCGGCCAGCGGGGAGGGGGCGGTCAGGTCGCGCGTCAGGATCCGGATGCCGCCCTGCTCGATGCCGCGCAGCACGGCGAGAAACCCATCCACGTCCATCGACTCGGTCAGGCAGTCGGCCAGCGCCTGCCTGACCAGGGGGTGGTCCGGCACCTCGCGCTCGCCGGCGATGTTCTCGGCGCAGGCGATCTGGTCCGGGAACACGGTGGCGATCAGGTCCTGCGCGTCGTTGCGCTGCCACTGTGGCGGCGCGCGCTTGCCCGCCCGCTGGCGCAGGATGGCCAGCGCCGTGGTCGCCACCCAGCGCCAGCGCGCCTCGAACAGCGGCGCGGCGATCACGGCCTGGATCAGCACCTCGCGCGCGGTGGCGGATTTCAGGTACCCGGCCGGCTCGTGCAGCGGAAAGCTGTGCACGGAGCCGAGCGAGATGACGATGCTGTCCTCCAGCGCCGCCGCCTGCAGCTCGAAATTGAAGCGCCGGCAGAACCGCTTGCGCAGCGCCAGTCCCCAGGCCTTGTTGATGCGTGAGCCGAACGGCGCGTGGATGACCAGGTGCTGGTCGCCGGTGTCGTCGAAGAAGCGTTCGAAGATGACGGTGTCCTGCGTCGGCAGCGCGCCGAGCGCGGCGTGCGCGGCGGCCAGGTACTCGATCAGCTGCTGTGCGGCGGATTCCGGCAGCGGCAGGCGCTCCAGCACGCGCTCCCTGGCGTGCCC
>NZ_JBFJTF010000189.1:0-3477 GCF_041625615.1 Immundisolibacter sp.
CCTGTGCCACGTGCTGCGCGACCTCGGCCGCGGCACCATCCAGATCGCCATGGGCGGCGTCGGCGGCGCGCTGAGCGAACAGCAGCAGGACCTGCTGCGGTTCCTGCTGCAGGAAAGCGGGCGCCCGCTGACCTGGACCTTCCTGCTGGTGCCGGTCGGCAACCCACGGCGCGCCCTGCAGACGCTGGAGGAAACCGACTGGCTGACACAGATGGGCGCGGTGCCGCAGGTGTCCTGCCGGCCGTTTCTGACCCAGCTGGAGATGACCAACCCGTTCATCTTCGCCGACCGCGCGACCTTCGCACCGCTGTTCAACACCGGCACCGCGCGCCTGGCCACCGCCTACCGCGACCGTGCGTTTCGCGACGCACTGCGCGCGGAACTCACGCAGCCGGGCGCCTTTTCCGGCGACTGGACGCGGCTGGAGGTGCAACAGGTGCAAAATTCGGCCCTGCAGGCACTGGTCGGCCGCACGGTCGCCGACATCGCCGCCGAACGCAGCCAGGACGGGCTCGACACGTTTCTCGACATCGCCCTCGCCGACGACCTGGCGGCACGGTTCTTGTACACGATTTCCAACATCGACCTCGACGTGGTGGCCCAGATCATCAACGACCCCCGCACCCTGATCGGCGCCTCCGACGGCGGCGCCCATGTCGACCAGATCTGCGACGTCGGCTACGCCACCTGGCTGCTCGGCACCTGGGTGCGCGAGCGCGGCGCCATGACCCTGGAACGGGCCGTGCAGCGCCTGACCACCGACCCGGCGCGGGTGTTCGGCATCGCCGATCGCGGCCGCCTGGCAACGGGCCTGAAGGCGGACATCGCCGTGTTCGACCCGGCCACCGTCGGCTCGGACCGGCTGGCGCGGGCGGTGTTCGACCTGCCCGGCGGACGCCGCCGCCTGGTGTCGGATGCCCGCGGCATCGCCGCCACCGTGGTCAACGGACAGCTGCTGATGCGCGCCGGCCAGGCACAACCGCAGCGCGCCGGCGAGCGCCTGCAGGCGGCCTGAACATGCTCGAACTGGGCATGATGCAGACCCTGGCGCTGGCCGCCCTGGCGGTGGCCATCGGCCAGGGCCTGCGGCGCTGGTTTCCGGTGCTGGCCCGCTACGACCTGCCCGAGCCGGTGCTCGGCGGACTGGTGGTGGCACTGCTGATCAGCGTGTTGCGCCTGGACGGGCAGTCCGTGGTGCAGTTCGACACCTCGCTGCAGACACCCTTGATGGTGGCGTTTTTCACCACCATCGGCTTCGGCGCCAGCGTGCGCCTGCTGCGTATCGGCGGCGTGCAGGTGGCGCTGTTTCTGGTGCTGGCAACCAGCGCCGCCCTGGCGCAGAACCTGCTCGGCGCCGGCCTGGCGGCGCTCATGGGCCTGCCACCGCTGTTCGGCGTGCTGGCCGGCTCGACCACCCTCACCGGCGGCCCGGCCACCGGCCTGGCGTTCGCCCCGCTGTTCGAGCAGGCGGGCGTCAACGGCGCCACCGTGGTGGCAATCACGGCTGCCATGGCCGGCATCGTCATGGGCGGCCTGTTCGGCGGCCCGGTGGGCGGACGCATCATCAGCCGTCGCCACCTGCGCCCCGATGCCGCGGCACACGCCCCCGCGCCGGCCACTGCCGCCGGTCCGGCGACACCCGAAAGCGCCACCGCGCAGCAAATGCGCACGGTGGTTCTTGTGCTGATGGCCATGTGGGCCGGCGGCTACGTGGCACAGGGCTTCAAGGCACTGGGCATCACCCTGCCGGCCTACATCGGCGCCATGCTGGTGGCCGCCGTCATGCGCAACATCGGCGACCGCCAGCCCCTGCTGCGGGTGCCGACGCAAAGCATGGCGAACCTGGGCGCAGTGGTGCTGTCGCTGTTCATCGCCATGGCGCTGATGACGCTGCAACTGTGGGAACTGGTGGACCTGGCGCTGCCGCTGCTGGGCCTGCTGGTGGCGCAGGCGCTGATGCTGGTGCTGCTGTGCCGGGTGGCGTTCCGGGTGATGGGCGGCGACTTCGACGCCGCCGTGATGGCCGGCGGCTTCTACGGCTTCATGATGGGAACGACCGCCAACGCGGTGGCCAACATGCAGACCCTGACCAACCGCTACGGACCCGCGCCGCGGGCGTTCCTGGTGGTGCCCCTGGTCGGCGCGTTCTTCATCGACTTCGTCAACGCCATCCTGATCACCACCTTCCTGAACGTCTTCGGCTGAAGTCGCCTCAGGCCGCCGGCTGCCCGCAGGCGCGGCAAAACGCGCCCCGCACATGCATGTCCTGCCCACAGTGCCGGCACGGGGTGTATTGCCCAAAGCCGCACTGCGGGCAGGCGGCGCTGTCCGGCGGCAGGCGCTGACCACAGTCCTGGCACTGACCACGGGCGATGCGCCGGGCCGCCAGCCGTGCCGGCGCGAACAGCTTGGTCTGCACCACATAGATCAGCACCAGGCTGCCGCCGATGGCCAGCGCGATGGCCAGGTAGTGCCACAGCGCGACCAGGTGCAGCGACTCCAGCAGCGCCATCAGCCGCTGCAGGAACTGTCGCGGCAGGATGTCGTACAGCAGCTGCAGCAGCTTGCACAGCACCGGAATGAACGCCACCACCAGCAGGTGCGAGGACACCAGCGTCTGCACCGGCCGCTGGCGCCGCAGGCTGGCCGCGTTCCAGGCATAGAACAGGCCCAGCAGCGGCAGCAGGAACACCAGTTCCATGCCCAGCCGGCGCACCGGATACCACCGCTGCAGGCGGTCCAGGTCGGCGCGCAGCTGCTCGCGTTCGGCCACCGTGATGGCATCAATGCGCTGCCACAGCGCCTGCACCTGCGGCTGCGCCTGCACCGCCGCCTCGCGCTCGGCCAGGCGGGCGGTGACCGCGTCGAGCGCGCCGGTCTTGTTGTCGAGTTCGCGGCCCAGGGCGCCGCTGCGCGACGTCGGCGCCGCCGGCCGCGCCAGTTCCTTCAGCAGGGCGGTGTCGTAGCTGCCCTTGATGCGCTCCACCTGGCGGCGCAGGTCGGCACCCTCCCGGCGCAGGGCACGGATGTCGTCGAACTGGCGGCGCAGGTCCGGCTGCGCCCGCACCGCGTCCAGCGCCTGCAGCAGCGGCGCGCACAGCGGGTGCTGCCCGGCACGCGCGGCGGAGCCCGGCCGCGAACCGGTCTGTTTGCCCAACCGTTCGAGACGCTGGCTGGGGTTCCAGCTGCGCTCGAGCACGATCTCCCGGCACACGCGCGGGATGCGCTCGTCGGGCTGCGTCAGCTGGCCGGTGTGCCGGTCCAGACCGTCGAAGATGGAGCTGAGCACGAAGGCATCGAGCAGCAGCACGATGGCCAGCGCCGCGCGGCTCAGCGGCTGACGATTCAACTGCGTCAGATGACCGCGCAAGGCGCCCACGCGCCGGCCGAGACCGCCCGCTCCCATCATGCATAGCTCTCCCTGTCCGGGCCGGGCGCCGTCAGCGCTCCAGCGCCTCCAGCACCGCACCTGGTGTC
>NZ_JBFJTF010000190.1:0-3459 GCF_041625615.1 Immundisolibacter sp.
CCACAGCGCCAGCAGCGCGTAGGCGGTGGTGGAGGTCGACACCACCAGCGCACCCACCGCCGCCAGCACCATCAGCAACGCGCGCGCCGTGCGATCCGCCAGGTAGCGGCCACTGGCGTACGCGAGAAACCCGCCGTAGGCGTAGGCCAGCGCCGAGGGTTCCGAAAAGGGCCCACTGATCCGCGCGATGTCGCCAAACGCCTGCTCGTGCGCGGTGGCATAGAACGCGTTCGAGTGCAGGAAGGCGTCCGGGAAATAAATGCCGGCGCTGTGCGCCAGCCAGTCCCAGGCGACGAACAGCGTGGCCACGGAAAACGCGCCCAGCACCGCCGTGTGGGCGGTCTTCAGCAGCGCCGGCGCCGGCAGCCGCACCAACCGGTCCGCCAGCAGCAGCGTCAGCAGGATGTTCAGAATGAGGTAGGTGAACTGGTTCAGGTTCTCCGACCGGAAGCTGTACCGCTCGGCCGACGACAGGTCGAACATCTGCCGCCCGGACACCACCCACACGTCGTCCCAGAACACGGCTGTGGCCCAGAACAGCGCGTTCAGGCAGGACAACAGCAGCACGGCCAGCGGCGCCATACGCAGCAGCACCGCGCGATCCAGGCAGTAGCCGCCCCGCATCAGCGTCAGCACACCGGCCACGCCGAGCAGCAACAACCCCATGAAGTACGCCGGCTGAATGCCGAACGACGCCAGGTTGACCACCGCCGCCGACGTCAGCACCGTGCCGGCGCCAAACGTTGCCAGCTGCGCGCGTAACCCGGCGGTCATGGCCGCCACGCACACTGGAATGAATACCAAGCCGGTCAGCGTCAGCATCGTGGTGCGACCCGACAAGTTTCGCCTGGCACATTCGCTGCATTTTCTGTGCCTGAACCCCGGCCAACGCGCCCCCAAGGTGTCCATTTGCACATGCAAATTGCACTGATCACCGAAACCTTCACCACCGGCGTGGGTCGCCACGTGGCGGACCTGATGATCGCGCTGTGCCAACGCGGGCACGAGGTGCACCTGCTGCACGGAAACCGGCGCGTCGACCCGGCCCTGGTGCACCAGGTCGAGGCCCTGCCCGGTGCACACGTGCGCGCCGTGCCCATGAAGCGTGCGCCCCATCCGCGCGATGTGTTCAGCCTGTGGGACATCTGGCGGTACCTGCGAAGCCACGCCCCGTTCGACGTGGTACACGGTCACAGCTCGAAGGGCGGAGCCTATGCACGGCTGCTTACAACGGTGTTACGGGCACGCTGCCTGTACACACCGCACGCCCTGATCACGCTGGCGCCGGACCTGGGCCGCGGCGCGCGCCTGCTCTACGGCTCCGCCGAACGCCTGCTGGCGCCGCTGACCGACAGCATCGTCTGCTGTTCGGCGGTGGAACGGGCCCACGCCGTTGCCCTCGGCCTGGGTGCGCAGCGCTGCATCGTGGTGCCCAACGGCATCGCCCCATTCGAGGCCGTCCCCCTGGGCGTGCGCCAGCGCGCCGGCCTGGCGCCGGACACCGTGCTGGCGGGCTTCATCGGCCGGCTGGAAACGCAGAAGGCGCCCGACGTGCTGATCGAGGCCATCGGCCTGCTGCACCGGCGCGGCGTGCCGCTGCATGTGGCCATCGCCGGCGAAGGCCGGCTGCGGGAACCACTGCAACAGCGCCTGCGGGCGCTGGGCGCAGAACCCGCCGTAACGTGGCTGGGCGCCGCCGACGGCCGGCGCCTGCTGGCGGAAGTCGACCTGCTGCTCATGCCCAGCCGCTACGAGGGTTTCCCCTACGTGCTGCTGGAAGCCCTGCACAGCGGCGTGCCGGTGATCGCCACGCCGGTCGGCGGCGTCAGCGAAACGGTCGAACAGGGCAACTGTGGCCGTGTCGTGCCGATGGGCGACCCCGCCGCGCTGGCCGCCACCATCGAACACCTGACCCGCGACGCCGCACTGCGCGAGGAACTGGCAACCAACGCGCGCCGGCACGCCGGCGCGTTCGACACCGGCACCATGGCCGGGCGCATCGAAACGCTCTACCGCACCGGCTCCTGCGGCGTCGCCACCGGCACATAGGCGCGGTTGATCCGGCCGCGCACGGCGTCGTACAGACGCGGCGAGCGCGCGCGCACCCAGTGCGACAGCGACGTCTTGGCAATGCTCAGCTCCGCCCGCACACGCGCCGGCCAGACCGGCGCGCCATAGGCAACGGCAATGTCGCGCACCTCGCGCACGGTGCCCCGGAAGGCCCGGTTCGACACACCCTCGTGCGTCATGTGGCCGACGATGCCGGGGTCGTGCACGCCGCGCCCGCCACTGCCCTGCACGCGCTGCAGCCAGTCGTACTCCATGGCGTAGCGGTGCTCCAGGCAGAACAGCCCCACCCGCTCGAACAGCGCCCGGCGGGCCAGCAGCGTGGGGTGATTGACCGGTGGCAGGTGGGTGCGCAGGCCGTCGGCGTAGTGCGGATCCCCCCGGTACACGAACGCGGGGCGGTCGTCGCGGTAGAACACCAGGTCGCCGAACACGAAGTCGGCGCCGCTTTGCTCCAGCGTGGCCACCGCCCGCGCCAGCTGGCCGTCCGACAGCCAGTCGTCGGCGTTCAGGAACTGCACGTAGGTGCCGCGCGCCAGCGCCACCCCCTTGTTGAACGCGTCGGCGATGCCGCGGTCCGGCTCGCTGATCCAGAAATCCTGCGCCCGCAGGTGGCGCTCCAGCAGCGCCTGGGTGCCGTCCGTGGACCCGCCATCGACCACCACGTGCTCGATGCCCGGGCCCTGCTGCGCCTGCACCGAGGCGATGGTGCGCGCCAGCGTGGCCGCCCCGTTGCGAACCACGGTAATGATGCTGACGCACGGCGGTGGTGCGCTAACCGCTTCGCGACGGGCGGTCAGGGCGGCGTAGGACATCAGCGTCGGGGCAACCGGATGGAGTTTCTTCATGGCATCACCTGGGTTGACCGGAATCCGGCAAGACTTATGCAAGCTGTGAAGACATGCACATCGTGATCGTCAGTGATTACGGCTATGTCTCCGGCGGCGCCGCGCAGGTGGCCGTCAAGAGCGCTGCCGCGCTGGCCGAACGTGGCATCAAGGTCACGTTTGCCTGTGCCCTGGGGCCGCCGAGCCGGGAGCTGGACCGGCCCGGCATCACGGTTCACTGCCTCGGAGCTAGCAACATCTGGGCCGTGCGACAGCGCTGGCGGGCCGCCGCACAGGGCATCTGGAACGCCGCCGCCGGTCAGTGGCTGAAGGCCCTGCTGCACGACTGCGACCCCAGTGAAACCGTGGTGCACATGCACCAGTGGACCAAGGCGTTCAGCCCTAGCGTGCTGGCCGTGGCAACCACCTGCGGACTGCCGTTCGTGATCACGCTGCACGACTACTTCCTGAGCTGTCCCAACGGCGCCTACTTCGTCTACCCCAAACAGCGCCCGTGCTCGGTGCAG
This sequence comes from Immundisolibacter sp., assembly GCF_041625615.1. Classification (GTDB taxonomy): domain Bacteria; phylum Pseudomonadota; class Gammaproteobacteria; order Immundisolibacterales; family Immundisolibacteraceae; genus Immundisolibacter. Next base: position 3,422 of record NZ_JBFJTF010000190.1, read on the forward strand.
CCCATGTCGGCCGCCTGCTGGGCCACGGATTGCGACGC
>NZ_JBFJTF010000191.1:0-3441 GCF_041625615.1 Immundisolibacter sp.
CGATCCGTTGCTGAAGGCATGGATAGCGCTCCCTACGAACGTACACCTGGTGCGGGCACAAATAGTGATGATCGAAGCAAAAACATATGTAGAGAGAATCACTATAAAGCCTGGTGTTTCTAGTCTTGCGCTCAGGTTCAACGTGTTCTCGTGGCGTGCAGTTGAATGCAACTCTCCACGGGTCCTGCCGGGGCAACGGACGGCGCCGCTCCGTGGCGCTTGGAAGGCGGGCGGCGTGCCTTTAAGCGAACTGTCAAATTCCGGCGCCACCATGCCTCCCTTTGGCTGGGCTGTGGGTGAGGGTGGAATTGGTCGGAGCAGGCGGGTGGCGCAACGATCGGCTCATGGCCGGGGTGAGGTTCGCCGCGCGTCGTGGCCCGCTGCTGCTGGCCGTGGTGCTGGGGGCGTTGTGTGTCGGGGCGACACGCGGTGTGTGGCAGGTCCTGACGGCGCCGATTCCTGAATCCGCCGCGCCGGTGCGGCAGGTGGCGGAACGCCCGGCGCCGCTGACGGCGGATGTGCAGTCGATTACCGCGCAGCACTTGTTCGGGGTGCCGGTGACACAAACGGTCGCCCCACCGACCCGCGCGGCCCTGTCGCTGGGTGGCATCTGGTTCGAGCCGGACGGAAACGCCTATGCACTCATCGGCACCCCCGGCCAGCCGCAGCGGCCGTATCGGGTGGGCGAGCGCCTGCCGGGCGATATCGAACTGACGCAGGTGCACCCGGAGCATGTCCTGCTGCACCGCGACGGACGGGACGAGACGCTGGCGCTGCCGCGCAGCAGCTTGGACGCACACCCGGCCGGCGACCGCCCGGGGCCCTGAACGATTTGAAAAAGCAGGTATCGATGACCCGGTTCACATTGCGTGGCTGCCTTGCCGGCGGGCTGTTGGCCTGCCTGAGTCTTGCCGCATCCGCCGCCGAGCCGGTAACGCTGAATCTGCGGGATGCGGACATCCTGGCGCTGGTGGAACTGGTGGCCGATGCCACCGGCCGCAACTTCATTGTCGACCCGCGCGTGAAAGGCTCGGTGAACGTCATTTCGCCGCGGCCGCTCGAGCCGGACGCCCTGTATCCGGTGTTCGAGTCGGTGCTGCGGGTCAATGGCTTCGTCGCCGTGCCCAGCGGCGACATGATCAAGATCCTGCCGGACACCAATGCCCGTACCGAGGCGGCCTTCGGCGCCCCGGCGCCGGGGCGCGGCGATGGCCTGGCCACGCAGGTAGTGAAGGTGGACAACGTGCCGGCGGCGGCGCTGGTGCCGGTCCTGCGGCCGCTGTTGTCCAAGGACGCGCACCTGGCGGCGGCGCCGGCCAGCAACACGCTGATCATTTCCGACGGCGCCGCCAACGTTGCCCGGCTGACACAGATCGTGCGCCGCATGGACCTGCCCGCCAGCGGCGACATCGAAACCGTACCCCTGCAGCACGCCACCGCCGGCGAGGTGGTGCGCGTGCTCGAAACCCTGCAGCAGCGCACCAGCAGCGGCGAGGGCGGCAGTCCGCGCGGTGCCTTCGTGGCGGATGAGCGCAGCAACAGCGTGCTGATCGGCGGCAGCCGGGACACGCGCCTGGCGCTGCGCGCCATCGTCGCCAACCTCGATACCCCGCAGGCCGACCGCAGCGGCAACATCCACGTGGTGTACCTGCGCTACGCCAACGCCGAAGACCTGAAGGTGGTGCTCGAGGGCGTGCTCAACGCCCTGCAGAAGGTGCCGGCGGCGCAGGGCGCCACCGACCCGTCCGCCGGGACCACGCTGGTTCAGGCGGAGCCCGGTACCAACGCGCTGATCGTGTCGGCGCCGCCGAGCCTGTGGTCGTCGGTCGAGTCGGTGGTGCGCAAGCTCGACATTCCGCGCGCCCAGCTGCTGGTCGAGGCGGTGGTGGTGGAGGTGTCGAGCACGCTGGCGCGCGAACTGGGCATCCAGTGGCGGGCCAGTGCCGATTACGCCAACAACCGCGGCGTGATCGGCGGCACCAGTTTCGATGGCACCCGCGCCGGTGCCGACCGCCACAACCTGGACCCCTTCGGTGGTCTGGGCGACGGCCTGAACCTGGGCTTCCTGGACGGCACGCGCAGCGTGCTGGGCAGCAACGTGACCATGGGCGTGCTGGTGCGCGCGCTGGAGGCCGACGCCGACACCAACGTACTGTCCACGCCCTCGCTGGTGACGCTGGACAACCAGCAGGCGGAGATCGTCGTCGGTCAGAACGTGCCGTTCATCACCGGTTCGTACAGCACCCCGGCCAATGTCGACAACGCGCCGTTCCAGACCATCCAGCGCCAGGACATCGGCCTGAAGCTGCGGGTCAAGCCGCAGATCAACCAGGACGGCACCGTGCGGCTGCAGATCGAGCAGGAGGTGTCGTCCATCAGCGATGCCACCATCGGCTCGGACATCATCACCAACAAGCGCGCCATCACCACCACCGCCGTGGTGCAGGACCAACAGCTGGTGGTGCTGGGCGGGCTGATCGAGCGCAGCCTGCGCGGCAGCGACTCGCGCGTGCCGGTGCTGGGCTCGATTCCGGTGGTCGGGCAGCTGTTTCGCTACCGCTCGACCACCAGCGACAAGACCAACCTGATGGTCTTCATCCGCCCGCGGGTACTGCGCGACGCCGACGTCACCGCCGCCGTCACCGGCGACAAGTACGACGCCCTGCGCCGTCTGCAGCGCCTTGAGGCGGCGGACCGGGATCTGCTGGCAGCGCCCGGCGCGGCGCCGATGTTGCCGGCACTCGAGGAGATGATGCGTGGAGCCGAAGGCGCCGCCGCTGCCGGTCGCTGAGGCACCGCCGGCCGTGCCGTTTGCCTACGCCAACCGGCACGGCGTGTTGCCGGTGCCGGTCGGCGACACCGTGACCGTGCTGCACCGGCCAGGCCTGCAGGCGCGCGCGCTGGCGGAGATGCAGCGCCTGTTCGGCAGCCGCCTGCGTCCGCAGGCGCTGACCGCCGACGCCTTCGAAGACGCCCTGCGCCGTGCCTATGAGGATGGCGGGCGCGCCAGCGCCCAGGTGGTCGACGACATCGGCGACGGCATGGCCCTGGACGACCTGGCGCAGGCGCTGAGCCAGCCCACCGACCTGCTCGACAGCGCCGACGACGCGCCCATCATCCGCCTGCTGAATGCGCTGCTGTCGGAGGCCATCCGCGAGGGCGCGTCAGACATCCACATCGAGCCGTTCGAGCAGCACCTGGTGGTGCGCTTTCGGGTCGACGGCGTGCTGCGCGAGGTGCTGCGCCCGCAGCCGGCGCTGGCGGGCCTGGTCATCTCGCGCGTGAAGGTGATGGCGCGCCTGGACATCGCCGAAAAGCGCCTGCCGCAGGACGGGCGCATCTCGCTGCGCGTGGCCGGGCACGCCGTGGACGTGCGCGTGTCGACCATTCCCTCCGCCCACGGCGAGCGGGTGGTGCTGCGCCTGCTGGACAAGCAGGCCG
>NZ_JBFJTF010000192.1:0-3436 GCF_041625615.1 Immundisolibacter sp.
CGGCTCGCGCGACCAGGGCACACCCACCACACCCGACACCCCTCAGACGATGCCCAGCTCCTGCATGCGTCCGCGGATCCATTCCTTCTTTTCCGGCGCCACCTGGCGAATGGGCGAACGCATCACGCCGCCGGCCAGGCCCAGCACCTCGTAGCAGACCTTCAGGTTGCCCAGCGTGGTGGCGTAGGTGAAGTTGCCGGACAGCGGCGCGAACATGATCTCGTCGTAGAAATCGCGCAGCGGCTGCAGCTGCTGGGAGATGGCGTAGGCCTCGTCCCACTGGCCGGCGCGTGCCAGCGCCGTGTACTGCTCCAGCAGGCCGCGCTTTTTGCCGTACAGGATGTGCGCGAAGGCGCCGTAGATGACCTGTCCGCCGGCGCGCAGGTCGTTCAGCCAGTGGTTCTCGAACGGGTCCGAGACGATGAAGTCGTCGCCCACCATGCGCCGCAGCTTGACGCTGTCGTCGTGGTTCATGCTGCCCTGCTTCATGCCGACGTAGCTCGGAATCTCGGACAGGCGCCGCGACAGGTCCAGGCTGATCAGGTGCCCGGCCACCATGGAGCGGTAGAACAGCAGCGCCATGTTGGAGTGATCGGCCAGGTACTTGAAGTAGTCGTAGATTTCCTGGTCCGAGCGCAGCTGGACGATGGGCGTGATGACTTCCGCCGCCACGTAGCCGAGCTTCTCGACGAAGTTCAGCTTTTCCATCGCCTGATGGACGCTCTGGTCGAAGATGATGGTGTGCAGCGGAATGCGGCCGGCGGCGGCCTCGGCCACCACCTGGTGGTAGCGCATCCACTCGCTGACCGAGGTGTTCCAGCACTCGGCGACGAAGCCGCCCATCACCAGCCCGCTCTCGCCGATGTCGATCAGGTATTCGACGTTGCGGCGCAGGCCGTCCTCGTCGAGGCTGTCGTCCGGCTTGAAGGGGGTACACGGGCAGTCGTACCAGTCGCGGATGGTCGCCTTGGCCCAGGCCTTGGCTTCGGATTTGGTGAACGGCAGCTTGCTGGCCATGGTCTTTACTCCTTGAAACGGGGGTTACATGGCATCGACGACGATCAGGCTCATGTCGACCGCCTGGTCACGAATGCGCTTGAGGGGCTGATAGTCGGGATCGGCCAGCCAGGCATCCACCGCTGCCCGGTCCGGAAAGCGGAACACCACCACCGAGTCCACCGCCTCGCCGTGCAGGGTGTCCGGCGCGTTGCTGCGCCCGATCAGTTCGCCGCCGTGGCGGCGCACGATGGGCCCGGCACCCTTACGGTACTCGGCCAGCAAATCCCAGTCCTTCACGTGCTGGGTGGAGATCATGATCACGGCCATGGTGGTGCCTCCCCGGCTTCAGGCCGCCTGCGAACGGCGACGTTGCTGCAACAGGCCGTACACCCGCTCGGCGCTGACCGGCAGCTGCATGATGGGCGCGCCGATGGCGTCCGCCACGGCGTTGGCAATGGCCGCCGGCGCCGGCACGTTGGCGGCCTCGGCGATCGGGCCGCAGTTGAACGGCCCCGGCCCTTGCGGGCGTTCCAGCAGCACCGTGTTCAGCTCCGGAATGTCGGCGATGCACGGAATCTTGTAATCGCCCAGGTGCAGCGCCAGCGGCTGGCCGTCGTCCATGCGGTGTTCGGACATCAGCGCGAAGCCCAGGCCCATGAGCATGGCGCCCTCGATCTGGCCCTGGTGACCGACCGGGTTCACGATGGTGCCGACATCGTGCGCGCTGGTGATGCGCCGCACGGTGACCTGGCCGGTTTCGGGGTCCACCGCCACTTCCGCCACCTGGGCGGTGAAGTTGGTGTCCGGCTGCTCCGGGAACAGGCCGAGCTTCTGATACACCTGCGCCGTCACCGGGCCGCCACTGAGTGCGGCCAGCTCGGCCAGGGTCAGGGCACGCCCGCCGGCACTGACCTGCCCGCCTTCCCAGGCCAGCACATCCGGCGCACAGCCAAGCGCCTGCGCCGCCAGCGGCGCCAGCTTCTCGCGCAGCGCGGCGACGGCGCTCATCACCGTCTGGCCGACCGCGTAGGTGGTACGGCAGCCGCCGACGCCAAAGTCGAACGGCAGCTCGTCGGTATCGGCGATGCGGATCCGCACCTCGGTCGGCGACATGTCCAGCGCCTCGCCGACGAACTGCTGCACGGCGGTGAACGTGCCCTGCCCCGGATCGCCGATGGGCAGCACCACGGTCACCTGGCCGTCGGGCGACAGTTCCAGCGCGCAGCTGGAATCCCCCCCGACCACGCCGCGCTCGTACATGGCAATGCCGAAGCCGACGTTCGGCTCCCTGCCGCGGCGCTCGAAGTAGCCGGACTCGCGCAGCGCCGCCTCCAGCGTCTCGGCCGCGCGCACGGTGGGCCACTGCACACCGGTGGCCGAGGCATCGCCCGCCTGCAGCACGTTGCGGCGGCGGAACTGCGCCGGGTCCATGCCCAGGGCGCGGGCGATCAGGTCGAACTGCGCCTCCACGGCAAACATGGTCTGCGGGCAGCCGGGGCTGCGCATGTGTCCGCCGGGGATGGTGTTGGTGTAGACCACGGTGCTGTGGATGTCGATGGCCGGCACGCGATAGCAGCTGGCCGCCTGGTCGGCGCCGTGCAGGTTCAGGTTCGGCATCGGCTTGTAGGCGCCGTAGGCACCGCCGTTGAACTTGAGGTCCACGTGCATGGCGGTGATGGTGCCGTCGCGGCGAACGCCGGTTTTTATGTCGATGCGCGCGGCGTGACGCGCATTGGCGGCCATCAGCTCCTCGGTGTAGCTCATCACCAGCTTCACCGGCCGGCCCGCCTCGCGCGACAGCAGGTACGCCACCGGCGCCTCCATCTGCGAACCCTTGCCGCCGAAGTCACCGCCGATGTGCAGGTTGTGCAGCCGGATGCTGGCGGCTTCCACACCAAAACAGGTCGCCAGCTGCGCGCGCAGCATGTACGGACTCTTGTTGGACGCCCACACCTCGGCCCGCCCGTCCGCCTGCACGCTGGCCAGCACGGCGTGCGGCTCGATGTAGCCGTGGTGCTCGGTCGGCGTGTGGAAGGTGTGTTCGAACACCTGGTCGGCCTGCGCGAAGCCGGCGTCGAGATCGCCGTGCTGCCAGCGCATGTAGCCACACACGTTCGGCACCTTGGGCTCGGCCGGATGGGTGAAGGCGCCGGGGTAGGACTTCGGGTCCTCGTGCACGCGCGGGGCGTCCGGCCGCAGGGCGGCGTCCACGTCGAACACCGCCGGCAGCTCCTCGTATTCCACCTCGATCAGCGACAGGGCCTGCTCGGCCAGCTCGCGCGTCTGCGCCGCCACCGCCGCCACCCGGTCGCCGACAAAACGCACCGTGTCCACCGCCAGCACGGCGTGGTCGCGCACCGCCCGGCCGGCGTAGTACGGATGCTCCTTGCCGGTCACCACGGCGTACACGCCAGGCAGCGCCCGCGCCGCGGAGGCA
>NZ_JBFJTF010000193.1:0-3393 GCF_041625615.1 Immundisolibacter sp.
CTTGAGTGCCATGACGTGCGCCTCAGGTGACTTCCGCGAAAAAGCTCTCCGGCACCACGCTCTCGTAATAGAACGCGCCTCGCGGGAACTCCTGCGCCTGCCAGACGATGGGCGGGATCAGGCCCGGCACGCCGCCGGCCTGATAGGCGCCGTTGTAGACCTCGTTGCGGTTGCCGGCCGGGTCGAAGAAATAAATGGTCGTGACGCCGGACACGCCGTGGCGGCTGGGGCCGTATTCCATCAGCGTGGTGCCGGCCTCTTTCATGATGTCGACGGCGCCGATGACGTCGCTGCGGCTTTCCAGGCCAAACGCGATGTGGTGCAGGTGACCGTTCGGGCCAGGGGCGATGGCCAGGTCGTGCATGGTGTGACCGCAGGTGGTGAAGGCCGCGATGACGCTGCCGTCCGGCGCCAGCACCTGCTCGGACAGGTTGAAGTCGAGCACGTCGATCAGGAACTGCGCCGTGTCGGCGGGGCGCTCGCCGGCCAGCAGCAGGTGGTCGAGATGCGTCACCCGCGCGCCCGGCTTGCCGTGCGGCGGGACGGGGTTCGGATTGCGCATGCCGCTGGCGTAGCCGATCTTGTCCAGGTGATGCACCAGGCGCATCTCCTGCCCCGATGGCAGCGGGAAGGCGATGGCGGCGCCCGCGCCCAGCACGTCGCCGGCCGGTACGTCCCGCACTGGCACGCCGCGGGCGGCCAGGACGGCGCGCGCTTCGGTGAGATCCTCGACCTCGCCCACCTTGAAGGCGACGTGATCGAGCCCGGCACGCGGTGCCTGGGTGAGGATCAGGCAGTGGTGGTCCTGGTTGTCGGCAGCCTGCAGGTACAGGCGCCCGGCGCCGTCGGTTTCGCGCAGGCCGACCACGTTCAGGTAGTGGTGGCGGGCGGCCTCGAGGTCCGTGACATACAGGCTGATGTAGCCGATGCGGCTGACTGCCATCGCGTCGCTCCTCCTGCTTGCGCGTGGTGCCGGTGTACCCGCGCGGGGCGTGGTGCAACCGGCATGGTGCGGGCGGGGTGCAGCGGTGGCTTGCCGCAGGTCAAGCGGGCGATGGATGAATGGCAAGCCTTCATCCGATGAACGCGAGGGCCCCATTGGCGCCGGGGGTGCCCCGGCGCCAGCGGGGTTCAGACCAGACCCAGTTCCTGGATGCGTCCGACCAGGCGCTCGCGGTCGGCGGGCGGCAGGTGCTCGACCGGCGGTTTCATCGGGCCGGCCTTCAGACCCAGTGTCTCGCACCAGATCTTGATCACCGACATCAGCGAGGCGTAGGACGCGGTGCGGATGAGCGGGTTCATGAACGCGTCCTCGTACAGGTGCCAGATCGGGCGCAGGCTCTTCCACTCGGGGTAGGCACCTTCGAAGTCGCCGGCGCGGGCCTTGTTCACGTAAGAGCGCAGCACCGAGCGCTTGCGGCCGTAGATGAGGTAGGAGAATTCGGCGAACAGCACCTGGCCGCCCTCGCGCAGGTCGTCGAGATAGAACTGTTCGGTCGGGTCCGAGACGATGAAGTCGTCCCGCAGCTCGCGCCGCAGCAGCAGCGACTCGGCGCGATTGAGGTTGCCCTGCTTGGTGCACACCACGGTCGGGATATCGACCAGGCGCTTGAGCAAGTCGAGCCCCATCACCTTGCCCGACACCGGCGTGCGGTACAGACAGATGGCCAGGTCGCTGCGGTCGGTGACGTACTTGAAGAAGTTGTAGATCTCGTCGTCGCCGCGCAGCTGGGTCATCGGGTTCATCAGCTCGGCGCCGGAGAAGCCGAGCTTCTCGACGTGCCTGAGCTTGTCGATGCACACCTCGGCGCAGGGGTCGAGGATGATGGTCCAAAGATCGGTGCGCCCGCGCACGGCGTCGGCCGTGATCTCGTGCAGGCGGTACCACCACTCCGGGCGCATGTTCCAGGTTTCGTTGGCAAAGCCGCCGATGACCAGGCCGTCGACGCCCCACTCGATGTAGGCCTCGATGTTCTCGCGGATGCCGGCTTCGTCGAGCTGGAAATCCTGTGTCAGCGGCGTGATCGGTGCGGCGTAGAAGTCGCGGACCCGTTGTCTGGCCCAGGCCTTGGCCTCGGCGCGGCTGAATTCGGCCATGTCGTCTCCTCCTTCAAGGCAGCGGAAGCCGGCGTGGCCACCGGTTGCCCAGTGTGCTTATGTGGTGTTGCCGGTCGTGCCGTCAGGCCAGCGGCCGGCCTGGAAACGATACTCCGCCGGCAGGCTGCTTAGAACGTCGGGCCGTTTCGGGGGCGCTGAACATGTCGTGCGCTGGCGTCGACGCAGTGGCGGCCGGCGACGTCAGGGGACAACGCGGCTTCCCGAACCGTCGGCCGGCCGCGTCAGCGTGCGTCCAGGCCGAGATTGCCGGGGGCCAGGACGCCGGCCGGATCCAGCGCCGCCTTGATGCGCGTGACGGCCCGCTGGTACTCGGTGAGCTTGCGCACTTCCGCCGCCCACAGCTTGCCGCTCTTGTACGGCACGCAGCCGAGCGCCATCAGCTCGGTGGTGCAGCCGGCGATGACCGCCTGCACCTCGGGCCACTGCTGCCGCTCGTCGTAGAACGCCAGCACCGCGCCGTGCAGGCCGCGCCGGCACAGCACGGTGGCGCTGGCCCAGGTGAATTGCGGATGGCGCTCGCGCCACTGCTGCGCCTGGTCGAGAAACGCCGGCAGGGTGTCGGTGGCGAACGAGGCCATCACCATGGCGCAGCGGGATTTGGCGAAATAACCGGCGTACGAGTACCAGTACAGTTCGTCGCGGCGCAGGTTGTGGAAATAGATCTCGTCGAAACGCGGTTGTGGCTGCCCGCCGTAGTGGGCGGCCAGTGCTTCGATGCGCGTGCGGTCGCGCGCCACCGCGTCGGCGTCGCCGCCGTAGTCCACACCCAGCATGAAACGCGGCAGGGCAGTCGGGTCGAGGTCGGGATCGGCCCCCAGCAGCCGTCCGCGCACGGCCATGGCGTCGTAGCCGGCGCCGTACCAGACGTTGTCCAGCAGTGCCTTGCGTTGCAGCTCGCCCAGGAACGCGGCGGCGGACGGATAGTCCGCAAAGCCCAGGCACGCCGTTTCGCGGTGCGCCGGCAGCGGGTGCAGCCACAGGGCGATCTTGGTAATGACGCCCAGTGTGCCGTCGGCGCCGATGAAAAGACCGGTCAGGTCAGGGCCGATGGCGTAGCGGTGGAAGAAGCCCGCGCCGTGCGCGGCGGCGCTGCCGGTGCGGATGAAGCTGCCGTCGGCCAGCGCCACTTCGAGTCCGGCCACCTGGTCGCCCATGCTCTGAAAGCGCGGCGAGCCGGTGCCGAGCGCGTGCGCGCTGACCGCGCCGCCGACGGTGGCGGCGGCGCCGGTGGACGGCACGATGCCGATGGTCTGGCCGAACGGTTCCAGCGCCGCC
>NZ_JBFJTF010000194.1:0-3387 GCF_041625615.1 Immundisolibacter sp.
CCTACGCGCTCGCCATCACGTCGGAAGGCACGGTCGCGGGTGTGGAAATCCTCGAGTACCGCGAGACCCATGGCTACCAGGTGCGCCAGCCGCGATGGCGGGCGCAGTTTCTCGGCAAGGACGCGGACGACGCGGTGAAACTGGGGCGCGACATCCAGAACATCAGCGGCGCCACCCTGTCGTGCCGTCACCTCACCGACGGCGTGCGCCGCCTGCTGGCCACCCACCGCGCCGTGCTGGCGAGCCAGCCATGAACGCGCCGCTGGGCCTGGCAGCGGACAGCACCGGTGTGGTGCGCCGGGCCCAGCCCTGGCTGGGCACGCTGGTCGGCGTCGAGGCCGCCGGCCTGCCCAGAGTGGCGCTCGAGCACGCCGTGGCGCGCGCGCTGCGGGCCGTCGCGCGCGTGCACGCGCTGATGAGCTTTCACGATCCGGACAGTGAACTGTCGCGCCTGAACCGCCAGGCAGCCACCACACCGACGACCGTCAGCGGTCACCTGTGGCAGGTGCTGCGGGCCACCGGCCGCGTCAGTGCGCTGACCGACGGCCGCTTTGACGTCACCGTCGCCCCCACCCTCGTGCACTGGGGCTACTTGCCGAAGCGCGGTACCGTCGAACGGGGCGGCCGCTGGTACGACGTTCATCTCGGCGAGCGACGTACCGTGCATTTCCGCAAACCGCTGCTGATCGACCTCGGCGGTATCGCCAAGGGCTACGCAGTCGATCTGGCCATCGCCACGCTGCGCCGTGCCGGCGTGCCGCAGGCCTGCGTGAATGCCGGAGGCGACCTTCGCTTCTACGGCCCCACGGCACGGCAGATCGCCATCCGCGACCCGGGCGATCCCGGCCGCCTGCACCTGCTGCCGCCACGTCTGGCAGGCGCCGTGGCCAGCAGCTGCGTGCTCGACACGCGCCGGCGCCGCGGCCGTGGCTGGTGCTCGCCGCTCGTCGATCCGCTCAGCGGTCGGGCGCTCGGCAGCGGCGACAGCGTGACCGTGCTGGCCGATCGCTGCCTGTATGCCGATGCGTTGACCAAGCCCGCCGCGCTCGACCCGTCCACGGCCCGCACAGCACTGCATCGCCTGCGCGCGCAGGCACTGCACCTGCCTGCCGCATGAAAGCCGGTCCGCGCTACGTCCTCACCACACCGCGCCTGGGCACACTGGCGCGGCGCTCGGTCTATGTCGCGTGCCTGTTGCTGCTGTTGACGGGTATCGCCTGGCTCGTGCTGCACACCTGGGTTCGCGTCGAGGGCGCATTCGGCCCACAGCATCACCCTGCCGAAATCTGGCTCATGCGCCTGCACGGCCTGCTGGCTGTGCCCACCCTGACCGGACTCGGCGCACTGCTGGCGCGCCATGTATGGCCGGCATGGCGGCCGCGTCAGCGGCGTACCAGCGGCCTTCTCGTACTGATCGCCTGCGCCCTGCTGGCACTCGGCGGCTGGGGCCTGTACTACGCCGCAGACGAAACCCTGCGTCAGTGGCTGTCCGTCAGCCACTGGCTGATGGGACTCGCCCTGCCGGCCCTGCTGCTGGGGCACGTGGCCGGCGCCCGACGCGAGCGACGGGCCGACGAGCGTGCTGCTCGTCGTCAGGCAGGCGTGTAGTGACTCTTTAAAAATCGATTCACCGAACGCCGGCCACGCAACTAAATCGCAATCCCCCCGTCCAACCCGTTATGGACGGCGCCCGACCCGGGCAACCGGACCGCTCATGCGCGCCAGGCAGGCGCCCGGAAACCCCCGGGTGCCGCCGGCAGCCCATCTTCATACCTGCAAAGGATCTCACCAATGACAAAAACACCGTTCCGTGCAACCTGTGCCATCGGCCTCGCCGCGCTGCTCACGGCGGGCTGCGCCACCAACCCCGAAACCGGTCAGCGCGAGATGACGAAGACCGGCCAGGGTGCCGCCATCGGTGCCGCCGCCGGGGCCGTGCTCGGCGGCGTCAGCGGTGGGGATCGCGGCAAGCGCGCCGCCATCGGCGCCGCCGCGGGTGCCGCCATCGGCGCCGGCGTCGGCAAGTACATGCAGAACCAGGAGGAGAAACTTCGCCAGCAGACCGCCGGCAGCGGCGTCGAGGTTTCGCGTCAGGGCGACAACGTCGTCCTGAACATGCCCGGTCACGTCACGTTTGCCACCGACAGCGCCCAGGTGTCCGTGGCCTTCGAGGACACCCTGAACCAGGTGGCGGCCACCATCACCGAATATCAGGACACCCGCGTCCAGGTGGCCGGACACACCGACAGCACCGGTTCGGCCAGCTACAACCAGCAACTGTCCGAACGGCGCGCGCAGGCGGTAGCCAACTACCTGATCAGCCGGGGCGTGGCACCCGCCCGCCTGACCACCATCGGCTATGGCGAGACGCAGCCGGTGGCCAGCAACGACACCCCCGACGGGCGTCGACAGAACCGCCGGGTGGAGATCGTGCTGACTCCTACGGGCGCCCAGATGTGAGCCCACGCCCGCCGGTGCCTGACGGGCGCCGGCGGGCGCGTCCTGGTCAGGCGACGCCTGCCAGCAACTCCGCCGTTTCGAACAGCGGCAACCCGACCACGCCCGAGTAACTGCCCTCAAGATGCCGCACGAAGGCGGCCGCGCGCCCCTGAATGGCGTAGGACCCCGCCTTGTCCAGCGGTTCCCCGGTGGCGCAATAACCGGTGATCTCGGCCGCCGACAGGGCCCGGAACGTCACCGTGCTCTCGCTCAAGCGCACCTGATGGCCGCCGCGATGCACCCGCGCGACGGCGCTGAGCACTTGATGCGTGCGCCCTGAAAGACGGCGCAGCATGGCCGCCGCGCCGTCCGCGTCCACCGGCTTGCCAAAGATCTCACCGTCGACCACCACCACCGTGTCGGCGCCCAGCACGCACACATCGGCACCGGCCTGGGCGGCGCCGGCACGGGCCTTGGCCAACGCCAGCCGGCATACGTGATCGGCAGCCTGCTCTGACGCCAACGGCTGCTCATCGACTGCCACCGGCAACACGTCGAATACCACGCCAAGCTGCGCCAGCAGTTCGCGCCGGCGCGGGGAGGTGGAAGCAAGGACCAGTCGTGTCATCGGGGCGGCGGCCTGTCGGGAAAAGAAAACCAGGATTAACCAAAGTTTAACCGCCGCTGTCTAGCATCCCGCGCAAGGCCACAGACAGAGGAAACAACCATGCGTGACTGGACCCGCGCCCTGCTGCACCATCACGACACCACCCGACGCCGATTCCCCCAGCAACGCCTGTTGGTGTTGTTCGACGTCGATGGCACCTTCCTGGACATGCGCCTGGCGCTGACCGAACTGCTACGCGCCTACGACGCGGCCCACGCGACGGCCCACTTCGCCCGTCTGGCGCCGGCGGACATCGATCCGTTCGGCCGCACTATCGAAAC
>NZ_JBFJTF010000195.1:0-3283 GCF_041625615.1 Immundisolibacter sp.
AAGCCTTCCGGCCCGACGCCGGTCGGCAGCGCCTGGCGCAGGCTCAGCTGCTCGCCGACACCGTTCACGTCGTACACGAACACCAGGCTCGCGCGCTCGGAGCCGACGAACAGCACCCGGTCGGTGCCGTACTCGGCGAAGGCGACATTCTCCGGTTCGTTGCCCTTGTTCTCGGAGCGGTCTTCCGGATAGTGGCCCAGACGGGCGGCCAGGCGGTCGAGCGTGTTGCCCGAGCCCCACAGCAGCGTGCCCTGCTTGTCGAACAGGCTGAAGCCGCGCGAGCCACCGAACAGGTCACCCTCGTCGGCGGTGGCGAACTGGCCGCTGTTGATCCAGGCCACGCCGTCGGGCTCGCGCGGCACGGCGGCCAGCGACGCCGTCTGCTCGATCAGATCGTTCTCGTCCGTGTCGATGCCGCTCAGGTCCACGCTGCCGGCGCTGAAATCGTGGGTGATCTTGCCGTTGCGCAGGTTCACCAACACGATGTGGTTGTTCTCCTGCAGCGTCACGGCCGCCACGTTGGCGCGGTTGATGCTGACGTACTCGGGCTCGGGATCGTCCGGAAACAGGTCCGCCACACCCTCGAGGCTGACCTGGCGCAGGCTCCAGGCCCCCGGCGCGCCGACCAGGTCGACGATGGTCAGGAAACCGGCCGGCAGCTGGGGCGGCTCGCCGTCGCCCAGGTCCTCGTCGCGCTCGTTCTCGATGGCAATGGCCGCGTAGCGTCCGTCGGGGCTCACCGCCACGCTGTCCGGCTGCCCGCCCAGCGCATGCGTGGCGACGATGTCACGCGTGGCGAGGTCGATCACCACCAGCTGGCCGCTGGTGTCGACGAAATCAGCCGAGGTGTTCACCGCCACCAGGGCGTGGTTGCCGACCACCGCCACCGAGGTCGGCTCGCCGCCCAGCGCCACCGTGCCGGCAGGCTGCGGCGCGGCGGGATCGGCGATGTCGACGAAGCCGACGTTCTCGCCCTCTGAATCGGTGTAGATCAGCAGCGTGCCGTCGGTGCTGGCGGCGACGATCTCGGCCACCGTCTCCTGCTCGATGTCGGTGTTCAGGAACACCGGAAACGAGGCGATCCGCTCGAAATACGGCGCAGTCCCGGCCGACACGGCCGACGACTGGCCCAGCAGCGCCAGGCTGACAGCCGCGGCGAGCGCGGACAGGCGGGGTTTGGTAAGCGGCATTGCGTTGGGCTCCTGTGGGTTCTGGGTGTGACGTGCACAACCGCACCCGGGCGGCTGGCGGGGCCACCGTAAAAGCGCAATGTGACCGGGCATTGACGGCCGCCTCACCGACCGGACCCCGCCCCTGACTCGGATCAGTGCCCCGACCGCGACGGCTTCCTACAGTGCAAGACCCGGTACGGGCCAACGGGGCCCGTGCGTGCCGAAGTCGCCGGAGCCGGCCATGTCCAACACGCTCATCCACAAAGCCAACGGCGCCGGCCACGCGCTGCCCAACCTGCCGGACTACGACGCCACCCGCGCCAGATTCTCCTGGGCGCTGGAACGCCAGGCGCTGCGCGGACTGCCCGGCGGCGGCCTCAACATCGCCATGGAGGCGGTGGACCGGCACCTGCAAAACGGCCGCGGTGACCAGGTGGCGCTGCGCTGCCTGTCACGCGGCGGTGCCGCGCGGGAGTTCACCTACGCCGAACTGGCGGCGGAAACCGGCCGTTTCGCCAACGTGCTGCGCACGCTCGGCGTGCAGCCGGGCGAGCGCGTGTTCAGCCTGCTCGGTCGCGTGCCGGAGCTGTACCTGACGGTGCTTGGCACGCTCAAGGCCGGCGCGGTGTTCTGCCCGCTGTTCTCGGCCTTCGGCCCGGAGCCGATCCGCGCCCGGCTGGAACTGGGCGGCGGGCGCGTGCTGGTCACCACGCCCACGCTCTACAGGCGCAAGGTGGCCTCACTGCGGGCACAACTGCCGCAACTCGAACACGTGCTGCTGGTGGGCGAAGATGCGGACGGCGAGGACACGCGCAGCTTCGGCGCCCTGATGGCGCAGGCCGACACGGGCGGCAGGATCGCCCCCACCGGCGGCGAGGACATGGCGCTGCTGCACTTCACCTCCGGCACCACCGGCCGACCCAAGGGCGCCGTGCACGTGCACTGCGCGGTGCTGTCGCACTACGTCACCGGCCGCCTGGCGCTGGATCTTCACCCCGGCGACGTGTTCTGGTGCACGGCCGATCCCGGCTGGGTCACCGGCACCTCGTACGGCATCCTCGCGCCGCTGGTGATCGGCGCCACGCTGATCGTCGACGCCGAGGAATTCGACGCCGAGCGCTGGTACGGCATCCTGCAGGACGAGCGGGTCGACGTCTGGTACACGGCGCCGACCGCCATCCGCATGCTCATGCGCCTGGGCGACGAGGTGCCGGGGCGGTTCGATCTGTCGCGCCTGCGCTTCATGGCCAGCGTCGGCGAGCCGCTGAATTCCGAGGCCGTGATCTGGAGCCAGCGCGTGCTCGGCCGGCCGTTTCACGACAACTGGTGGCAGACCGAGACCGGCGGCATCATGATCGCCAACTTCGCCGCCATGGACATCAAGCCCGGCTCCATGGGCAAGCCGCTGCCGGGCATCGAGGCGGCCATCGTGAGTCCGGCGCCCGACGGCACGCTCGCGTTCGTGCCGGACGGCGAACAGGGCCAGCTGGCACTGAAGACCGGCTGGCCGTCCATGTTCCGCGGCTATCTGGGCGAGGACACGCGCTACCGCACGTGCTTCGTCGGCGACTGGTACCTGTCCGGCGATGTCGCCCGACGCGACGCGGACGGTTACTACTGGTTCATCGGCCGCGCCGACGACGTGATCAAGACCTCCGGCCACCTGATCGGCCCGTTCGAGGTCGAGGACGTGTTCATGCAGCACCCGGCGGTGGCCGAATGCGGCGTCATCGGCAAGCCGGACCCGGTGGCCGGCGAGATCGTCAAGGCCTTCGTGGCGCTCAAGCCCGGTTTCGAGGCCGACCCGGCCCTGCACGATGAACTCATGGCGCACGCCCGAAAACGCCTCGGCGCCGTGGTGGCGCCCAAGGAGCTCGAATTCGCCGCCCACCTGCCCAAGACGCGCAGCGGCAAGATCATGCGCCGCCTGCTGAAGGCGCGCGAGCTGGGCCTGCCGGAAGGCGACACCTCGACGCTGGAGAACACCTGATGGCGCCGTTGCCCGACGCCGACACCGCGCACGCCCTGCTGCGGCACATGCTGCGCATCCGCGCCTTCGAGGACGCCTGCGCCGAGCAGTACAGCGCCACCCGGATTCGCGGCTTCCTGCA
>NZ_JBFJTF010000196.1:0-3217 GCF_041625615.1 Immundisolibacter sp.
CGAAAGTCCGGCACCAGCACCTCGATGGTGGTGCTGGGCGAGCGCTCGCGCACGGCGCGGATGCAGTCCACGAAGTGTCCGGCGCCGCGGTCCGGCAGGTCGTCGCGGTCCACCGAGGTGATGACCACGTACTTCAGGCTCAGCGTGCCCACCGCATGGGCCAGGTGCGCCGGCTCGTTGGGGTCCAGCGGATCCGGGCTGCCGTGCGCCACGTCGCAGAACGGGCAGCGGCGGGTGCACTTGTGGCCCATGATCATGAACGTGGCGGTGCCCTTGCTGAAGCACTCGCCGATGTTGGGGCACGACGCCTCCTCGCACACCGTGTGCAGGGCGTTCTCGCGCAGCAGCGTTTTCACGCGCTGGAAGTTGGGGCTGGCCGGCAGGCGCACACGCAGCCAGTCCGGCTTGCGCAGGGGTTCGGCGGCGGGCTCCACCTTGACCGGAATGCGCGAGACCTTGTCCAGGCCGCGCTGGCCGAGCTTGCGGGTGCTGCTCACAGCGGCGTTCCTTGCGGCGATCGGGGGACGCCTATTTTACGGCCTTGCCGGCGGTGGCCGCCGTGCGGCCGGGAGGGGTGCATTGCGCTGGCACTTTTCATAGGCTGTTTCGGCTCGGGAGGCAGACAAGAGCAAGGGGGCGGTTGTGGAGCTGTCCATTCATCCGATTGATGTCGGACTGATCATTGCGTACTTCATCGTGGTCAGCGGGATCGGCGTATGGGTCGCCCGCCAGACCCACAGCGGCGACGAACTGTTCCTGGCCGGCCACACGCTGGGCTTCGGCGTCATCGGTTTCTCGCTGTTCGCATCGAACATCTCGGCACAGACGCTGATCGGCCTGGCCGGCGATGCCTATGTCTCGGGCATCGCCGTCTCGGCCTACGAGTGGATGGCCGGGCTGATCCTCGTGTTCTCCGCGATCTTCGTCGTGCCGTTCTACCTGCGCACCCGGATCTCGACGATTCCGCAGTTCTTGGAGCAACGCTATGACGGTCGCGTGCGGCTGTACCTGTCGTGCGTCACCGTGTTCCTGTCGATCGTCGTGGACATGGCCGGCGGGCTGTACGCCGGCTCCCTGGTGCTGGACAAGCTGTTCTTTCCCCAAAGTGGCGGCCAGCACCTGTTCTGGTTCTGCCTTGGACTGGGGCTGTTCGCCGGCATCTACACCGCGGCCGGCGGGCTCAAGGCCGTGGTGCTGACCGACGTCATGCAGGCGGTGATCCTGATCGTCGGATCCACCGCGATGGGCCTGATCATCTTCGCCCACTTCGACTGGTCGTGGGCGCAGGCCACGGCGCTGGTGCCGGACGAGCACCTGTCGATCCTGCGGCCGGCCGATGACGACGTGCTGCCCTGGCCGGGCCTGTTGTTCGGCGTACCGCTGATCGGCTTCTACTACTGGACCATGAACCAGTACATCATCCAGCGGGTGCTGGGCGCGAAGAACCTGGACGCCGCCCGGGCCGGCGCCATGCTCGGCGGGGCGCTGAAGCTGCTGCCGCTGTTCATCATGATCCTGCCGGCGACGTTCGCCATCGCCCTGTTTCCGGACATCGAGAACAAGGACCAGGTGTTCCCGACCATGGTCACCGAACTGCTGCCCGTCGGCGCGGTGGGGCTGGTGTTGGCCGGGCTGATCTCGGCCATCATGTCGTCGGTGGACTCGACGCTCAATTCGGCGTCGACGCTGGTGACACTGGACTTCATCAAGCCGCGGCGACCGAACCTGACCCCGCAGCAGACCGCACGCATCGGCCGTATCAGCACCTTCACATTCATGGCGATCGCCATCGCCTGGGCGCCGCAGATCCGCGACTTCCCCGGGCTCTGGAACTACATCCAGTCGGCCTTCGCGTACATCACGACGCCACTGGTGGCGATCTTCCTCACCGGCCTGTTCTGGAAGGGGGCGCACCCGCGCGCCGGGTTCTGGGCGCTGGCCGGTGGCCACCTGACCTCGGCCGTGCTGTTCGTGCTGGGGCCGGTCGCCGGCGTGCTGGTGGTGCACTTCACGTACATGGCCATCGCGCTGACCGTCTGGACCGCGGCCCTGCTGATGGTGATCTCGCTGGCGATGGGGCGGGACTTTCGACTCGCCGAGCACGTGACCTGGCCGCCGGACGAGCGTTCCCGGCGGATGCGGCCCGATCACCTCCTGACCGACTTCCGCCTGCAGGCCGTCGCGCTCGTCGCGCTGACCGTGGTGATCGTCGCCGTGTTCCGCTGACCGGATGCCACCTGGGGCAGGTCCGCGTTGGTGTGGTCAAGTGCGCGATCTCGAAACCCCGGCCGGGACGGCAGCCGGGGTCAGGCGTTGCCGGCGAGTGCCGCCTACTCCCACTCGATCGTCGCCGGCGGCTTGCCGGAGACGTCATACACCACGCGGGAAAGCCCTGGCACTTCGTTGATGATGCGCCGCGAGCAGAGGTCGAGCAGTTCGTAGGGCAGGTGGGCCCAGCGGGCGGTCATGAAGTCGACGGTCTCGACGGCGCGCAGGGCGACCACCGGTTCGTGGCGGCGGCCGTCGCCGGTGACGCCGACGCTTTTCACCGGCAGGAATACCGCGAAGGCCTGGCTGGTCTTGTCGTACCAGCCGGCGCGGCGCAGTTCCTCGATGAAGATGTGGTCGGCCAGGCGCAGGGTGTCGGCGGCGGCCTTGGTGACTTCGCCCAGAATGCGCACGCCCAGGCCCGGCCCGGGGAAGGGGTGGCGCTGCACCATCTCGGCGGGCAGGCCCAGTTCCAGGCCGATGGCGCGCACCTCGTCCTTGAACAGTTCGCGCAGCGGCTCGACCAGCTTGAGCTTCATGTGCTCGGGCAGGCCGCCGACGTTGTGGTGGCTCTTGATAACGTGCGCCTTGCCGGTCTTGCTGCCGGCGGACTCG
The DNA here is from genome assembly GCF_041625615.1 of Immundisolibacter sp. Classification (GTDB taxonomy): domain Bacteria; phylum Pseudomonadota; class Gammaproteobacteria; order Immundisolibacterales; family Immundisolibacteraceae; genus Immundisolibacter. The sequence continues at coordinate 2,884 of NZ_JBFJTF010000196.1, forward strand.
ATCACATCCGGGTAGATGGTGCCCTGGGCCAGGAAGTCGACGCCTTCGATCTTGGCGGCTTCTTCATCGAACACGTCGATAAAGAGGCCGCCGATGATTTTGCGCTTGGCCTCGGGGTCGGCGACGCCCGCCAGTGCGTCCAGAAAGCGTGCCTCGGCATTCACGCGGATCACCCGCACGCCCAGGTTGCGCTCGAACACCTGCATCACTTGGTCGCCTTCGTGGTGGCGCAGCAGACCGTTGTCGACGAACACGCAGGTGAGCTGGTCGCCGATGGCCTGGTGCAGCAGCGCCGCGACGACGGAGGAATCGACCCCGCCCGACAGGCCCAGCA
>NZ_JBFJTF010000197.1:0-3176 GCF_041625615.1 Immundisolibacter sp.
ACGCTGAGGGAAGCGTCCCCAAATCCCACGAGCCGGAGCACCTAATTCTCACGCGCGCTTGCGAGGCTCCAACACCTGCGCCAACCGGCCAAAGTGATAGCTCGCGCCAACCGGATGTCGCGCCCGGCCGGGGAATGGCAGCGCCTTTGCACTCCAGCGCGCGGTGTACCACAGGGCGGCCAGCGGCCGCAGGCGCAACAGGCGACTGGCCCGGCGGCGGCCCATCAGGGGCGAGGAAAGCTCCAGCCTGACCGCAGCACGGCCCATCTCGAAACTCAGGCGCCGCGCATAGTCCAGCGACAGCCGGCCGGGCGGCATGAAGTGTTGCAGGCGAAGCCGTGGCTCGTACCAGAGCACCCAACCGGCGCCGAGCAAGGCACGACACAGTTCGCTGTCCTCGCCACCGGCAAGGCTGGTGCCACTGCGGCCGACCAGGCGCGGCGCGAAGCCGGCGGCATCCAGCGCCGCGAGCGCCTCACGGCGGATCGACAAGCCGGCACCGTACAGATAACCCCGCGTCGCCGGCACCGGGCCGGCTGCCATCCCCTGCGGGCCGCAGGCGTACAGGTGCTGCACGCGCTCGAACCAGGGCGGGATGGCGCCCTCGGAAACCGGCTCGGCCCAGGCACCCACCGCGCCCACACCGGGCTGCGCGCTGAACACCTCGGCAAGCACCGCCAGCCAGCGCGCATCCACCCAGTTGTCGTCGTCGACGAAACTGACGATGTCGCCCTGTGCCGCGCGAATGCCGGCCCAGCGGGCATAGTTCAGCCCCTGACGGGGTTCCGGCACCACCTGCAGCGGGGCCGGCGCGCCGGCCTGTGCCCACAGGTTCCGGGCGCAGGCGGGCGTGTCGTCGGTGGACGCGTTGTCCACCACCACCACCTCCCAGTCCAGCCCCGGCGGTACGTTCACCGCCGCCAGATGCCTCAGGGTAGACGGCAGGCGCTGCACGCTGTTGTGACAACACAGCACGACCGATACCGACGCCATCATGTCGCCCTCCGGGCACGCAGGTAGCCGAACAACACCCCGGGCGCCCACAGCCCCCGGACCATGACCACACCCTGGCGCCGGGTGCGGGCAAACAGGAAATTGATGGCCACGACGCTGACCAGCCGTGGCAGCACACTTGCCCAGGCGGCACCCGTGGCCCCCAGCGGCGGTATCAGCCACCAGGCCAGCAGTGCATTTGCGACAAGGTTTACGCCCGCCGCCAGCAGGTTGAAACGCGGCAGATCCTCGGCAATCAGGGTCCGGGAACGGGCCACCCCCAGCGCAACCAGCGGCAGCGACCAGGCGTGGATACGCAGCACATCGATGGCGGCCACGTAGTCGGGGCCAAACAGCAGGCGGATCAGCCACGGCGCCAGCAGGCTCAGCGGCAGCGCAACCGCCACGCCGCCCCAGAACATGAAGCCGTAGAACGCCTCCATGCGCCGTGCGTACGTCTCCGGACCGTGGTCGTGCGCGCGCACCACCATGGGAAACAGCGCCGTGCAGGCCATGACCGGCAGCATGTACAGCGCCTCCGACAGGCGCGTGGCCGCCGCGTAGTAGCCCACCTGCGCCACGCTGCCGAGCTGCATCAGCAACACCTGCGGCAGGCGCAGGGAAAGCTCGGTGGTGCCGATGGCCAGGGTCAGCGGCAGCGCCGCGCCGAGCAGCGCGCGCAGCCGCGCCCCCTTGACCCGCCAGGCCAATGGGCTGCCGCCGGCACGGGCATACAGGCCCATGATCAGGCCGGCGCCCAGGGCAATCTCGGCCGCCACCGGCCAGGCAAACCACAGCAGCGGCTTGTCCGTCAGCACAAAGCCGATACGCAGCGCCGCGCAGCCCAGCACGCCGGTCAGGCGCGCCAGGGCCAGTGGCGCCAGGCGCTGATGGGCCTGGAACCAGGCACTGGCCATGTCGAACGGCTGCGCCAGCACGCCGGCGCCGATGACCAGCACCGCCAGGCGCGTTTGCGGGTCCGCCGCCGCATTCAGGCCGAACAGCAGCAGCACGCCATAGGCCAGCACGCCGCCGGCCAGGCGCAAGGCAAAGGCGCTGCCCAGGGTGAGGTTGCGGCCCGGTTCGTCACGCACCAGGTCGCGCGTGGCCACCTCCTGCAGGCCCATGCGCGACAGGGCGCTGCCGATCAGCATCAGCGCGGTGGCGTAGCCGATGACGCCATACCCGGCCGGCCCCAGGTGCCGGGCCACATAGATGCCCACCACCAGCCCGGTGGCCATGCGCACCACCTGCTCCAGGCCCAGCCAGCCCATGTTCAGGGCAACGCGCCGCAGGGCCGGCGACTGGCGCGAAAGCCACCCGGCGCCAGGCGGCGTGACCGGCTCGGTGGGCTCCACCGCGCTCATTCGCCGGCTCGCGGTCGGGACACGCGCGCCGCCACGGCGACCGCGTCGTGGTTGATGTCCAGCGCCGGTCCGGGGGTGACCACAAAGTCCAGCCGGCTCCCGGCGCGCAGCGGCACGGAAAGGTCGAAGGCGGCGCGCTGACCGGCACCGGGCGGCAACAGCGCCTCGAACACCGGCGTGCCGTCGAGCAGGATGCAGGCGCCCGCGCCGTCCCCCTTGCCGTGCCGGCGGAAGGCACCGCGCACCTGCACCGGCCCGGCCTCGTCGGCGCGATAGCTGCGCACTGCCCACACGGCCTGTCCCTGGCTGCCCGCCGGGTGCTGGTTTCCGGCGCTGACCCGCAGTGCCGGCCAGCGCGGATCGCCATAGAACGACTCCCAGACGTTTTGCCGCACGCGCAGGGCAACCGGCTCGGCGCCGGGCCCGGCGCACACACCCGGACCCGCGTGAGGCGGCATCAGGTAGGCGCCGTACCGCCAGCGACCACCGGCCGCCGCGACGCGGAAGTCCTCCCGCGCGTCCGCCACCAGGGTGTCCGGGCGGGTGGCGTCCAGCTGCCGCACCGCGCCGTGCAGGTACACGGGATTGCGGTCCAGGGTCAGGGTATGGGTGCCGGCCGGCAGGGCGTGCGTTTGGCCGACCAGGTCGGTCAGCTGCGCGCCGGCGGACAGGTCGACGGACACGGCAACCGGCCCGTCGGGCGCCCACAGCACATGGGTCGATTCGCCGCCGCGATCGAACCGGTAAACATGGGTGCGCGGGTCGGTGGGTTCGCGGCGCACGCGGTCGGCACCGTCCAGCAGGCGGATGAGCGTG
>NZ_JBFJTF010000198.1:0-3134 GCF_041625615.1 Immundisolibacter sp.
ACACGCCGCAGGCGCACCGCTACCTGGTCAACAAGCGGGCCTTCGTCGACCCGCGCCTGTTCGCCCGCGAGATGGAGGCCGTGTACGGCGGCCTGTGGCTGTACGTCGGCCACGAGACGGAAATTTCGCAGCCGGGCGACTTCGTCAGCCGCACGGTGGCGGGCCGGCCACTGCTGTTCGTGCGCGGCAGCGACGGCGCGGCGCGGGTGTTCCTGAACACCTGCACCCACAACGGCGCCAAGGTGTGCCGGGAAGAGTTCGGCAACCGCCGCCACTTCCCGTGCGCCTATCACGGCTGGGTGTTCGACCACGACGGCAGGCTGCTGGAGGTGCCGGGCGAGGCGGCCTTCGGGCCGCAGTTCGACAAGGCCGACGAGGGCCTGATCGCGCCGCCCAGCCAGGCCAGCTACCGCGGGTTCACCTTCGTCAGCTTTGCCCGCCGCGACGATCTCACGGCTTACCTGGCCGGCGCCGCGCAGTACCTGGACATCCTGTGCCAGACCAGCGCCGCCGGCATGCGGGTGTTGCCGGGCACCCACGTGTACGCGACGCGCGCCAACTGGAAGATGCTGCCGGTCAACGTGATCGATGGCAATCACTTCATGCCGACCCACGTCACGTATCTGCAGTACCTGCGCGAGCGCGGCAGCGAGATGAAGGAGCCGATCCGCGACTTCCACGAAGCGCACCTGGGCAACGGCCACACGGTGTTCGAGTACGAGGCGCCGTGGGGCCGTCCGCAGGGCAAGCCCGACCCGGCCTGGAGCGACGCCGTCAACGCGCAGATCGCCACCCGCCGACAGGAACTGATCGCGCGCCTGGGGCCGGACCTGGGCGACCGCATCGCGCGCAAGAACCGCAACCTGGTGATTTTCCCGAACCTGATCATCAACGACATCATGGGCACCACCATCCGCGTGGCCGAGCCGATCAGCGCCGGCTACATGGAGGTCAGCGCCTGGCAGCTGTGCCCGGCGGACGATCCACCCGAGCTGGCGCACCTGCGAAACGAACAGTTCCTGACCTTCCTGGGGCCGGGCGGGTTCGCCACGCCGGACGACATCGAAGGCATGGAGGCGTCCCAGCGCGGCTACGCCAGCTACCGCGAGGCGCCGTGGATCAACTATTCCAAGGGCATTGCCGCGGAACTGGCCGGCGGCTTCACCCGCCCGGGTGAGTCGGATTTCATGATGCGTGCCTTCTTCAATGCCTGGCGCGACCACCTGGGCGTGCAGCAGTTCACGGAGGCCGCATGAACGTGCAGGACATCACCCGCGCCGAGGTCGAGACCTTCCTGGCACGCGAGGCGTGGCTGCTGGACACCTGGCAGTTGGACGAATGGCTTGGGCTGTTCAGTCCGCAGGCACGCTACCAGGTGCCGAGCACCGACCGCCCGGACGGCGATCCGGTGAACAGCCTGTACCTGATCGACGACGACTACCGCCAGCTGTGCTTTCGGGTCAAGCGCTTCAACCTGCCGCAGGGCCATGCCGAGCAGCCGCACTCGCGCACCCAGCGCCTGGTCACCAATGTGCTCCTGCACGGTGAGCAGGACGGTGCGCTGGCGGTGACCGCGGCGTTTCTGATCGCCCGTACCCGCCACGGCCTGCAGGATCCGTTCGTCGGCCGCTACGAACTGCGCCTGGTCAGCGACGGCGGGGCGCTCAGGTTCATCCGGCGCCGCGCCATCCTGGCCATGCCGGGCCTGCGGCCGGTGGGCACCGTCAGCATCATCGTGTGAGGAACTCCCCCATGTCCGATTTCCGCCTGTGTCCGACGCGTCTGGGCTACGTTCACCTGCGGGTGAAGGACCTCGACGAGTCGCTGGCCTTCTGGACCCGCGCCGTGCCGCTGGACGTGAGCGCCCGCCTGGAGGGGCGGGTGTACCTGCGCGGCGGGCTGGAGCACCACTGGCTGGTGCTCGAACCCTCGGCCGACCCGGGACTGGAGCGGGTGGCACTGGAGGTGGAGAGCCGCGCCGAACTGGACGCGTTCGAGGGGCGGCTGAAGGCGCTTGGCGTTGCCTTCGAGGCCGGTGACGGCCTGGACACCGCACGCGTCGACCGCTACCTGCGTTTCAGCGACCCGGCCGGCAACCCGCTCGAACTGTACTGCGACATGGTGGCCATGCCGACGCCGCCGACCCCGCGCGCGGTGCAGCTGCTGGACATCCAGCACGTGGTGCTGGCGGCGGGGGACACCGTACAGGCGACCGCCTTCTACCGCGACGTGCTCGGCATGCGCGAGTCCGACTGGGTCGAGCGCGACGTGTGTTTCCTGCACATGAAAAACGGCTGGCACCACGGCATCGGCGTCGGCGGCTTCGGTGGCGCGGCCCGCGGGCTGAACCACATCTGCTTCCAGCCGCCGGGGCTGGATGACGTCATGCGGGCGCGTGCTGCCGTGCGCAAGCTCGGCTACCCGATCACCATGGACCTGCTGCGACACGCGCCGTCGACCTCGGTCGGCTTCTACTTCGCCGGGCCGGACACCGTGGCCGAGATGAGCTTTGGCGCGCGCCACTTCACCGAGGACGCGCCGCCGAAGCCCCGGCTGCTGGCGCGCGGCCTGGACACCATCGACGTGTGGCAGCAGGGCCTGGTCGACCACGAGCAGTCGGTGATCGACGAGCTGCGGCAGATGGCCGAGCGCCAGCGCGCCACTGGCTGACCGGGGCGGCGTGCAAGGGGCCGGGCAGCGCTTCAGAGGGCCGTCATGCCGGTGCATCCGGCTTGTTAAACTCGCTGCGAACGGTTTCCCCACGCAACGGCAACGGCATGACTCATCCCGCTTTCGAACTGGTGCGCAGCGAGCGCGTGTCGGCGCTCAACCTGACGGTCGAGGAGTACCGCCACCACGTCACCGGCGCCCGCCACATCCACCTGGCCGCCGCCGACGACAACAACGCGTTCCTGGTCGCGTTCCTGACGGTGCCACAGGACTCGACCGGGGTCGCCCACATCCTGGAGCACACCGCCCTGTGCGGCAGCCGTCGCTATCCGGTGCGCGATCCGTTCTTCCTGATGCTGCGCCGCTCGCTGAACACCTTCATGAACGCCATGACGGCCAGCGACTGGACCGCCTACCCGTTCGCCAGCCAGAACCGCAAGGACTTCTTCAACCTGCTGGACGTG
>NZ_JBFJTF010000199.1:0-3093 GCF_041625615.1 Immundisolibacter sp.
GCCGGCGAGATCAAGAACTTCACCGGCATCGACTCGCCCTACGAGGCGCCGCTGTCGCCGGAGATTCACATCGACACCACCGCCCTGTCGGTGGAGGACGCCGCCGACCAGGTCGTGCGGGCGCTGATCGACCACGGCATCGTCGCCGGCTGAGCACCGGCCGGCTTCGCCCGTCAGGCCGGCCCGTTGCGCACCGCCACCAGGCCCTCGCCGTTGCTGAGTGTCAGCTTCGGCGGCAGCGGTGACTCGTCCGGCAACACCTGGCGCCAGCCGCTGCCGGCCTGGGGCATCATGTCGGCGACGTTCAGCGTCGCCGGCTCGCCTTCCAGGTTGAGCAGCAGCAGCACCTGGCGGGTGTTTTCCGGGTGGCGACGCAGCCCGGCCACCAGCACCGTGCCGTCAACCGGACGGCGGAAGTAGAAGCAGTCCTTGTCGCCCAGGTTCGCCGCCAGCCACGGGTTGTCCTGGCGGAAATGGCGCACCGCCAGCATGGCCGCGGTCTGCGCCGCGTCGAGATCCTCCTGGTGCAGGGCGACGTTGCAGTAGGCGTGCATGTCGTCCATCCAGGCACGGGCGATGACGCTCATCGCCGCCACATCCAGCGGCTTGGGGCCGGCCACCGACGGCGCCAGCGAGTCGAAGAACTGCGCCACCCGCGCCACGTCGTTCTGCGTGGCCAGCATCGAACGCGCCAGGTTCTGCATGAAGTACTCGAGGTCGGCGAAGGTCAGAAAGCCGAGCTCCTTCAGGCGGATGAAGAAATCCGGCCGCTGGTAACGCTGCTCGTCGATCTGCCACAGCATCGAGCGCCACTCCTCCTCCATCACCTTCACCGCGTAGCGGTCGTCGGTGTTGCGCAGGAAACCCCACGGCGCGCGGACGTTGGTGTTGATGAAATCCAGCGGCACGCCCGGCAGGAAGGCATGGAACAGCAGGTTGAAACCGATGTGGTCGTAGGCATTGAGCAGGATGTCCGGCAGGGTGTCCCCGAGACGGCGATTGATGGACACCGAGTGCGGATCGGTCTGCGCTCCGCGGCGACGGGTGTCGTGGTTCGCCACACCGGAAATCCACTTCTCGCCCAGAAACGCGCTCTCCTCCAGACGCCACCACTTGCTGATCCAGAACGCCGAGGCGAACGGCGTGTTGTGCGCAAAGGTCAGCGGCCCCCACTGGAAGGCACGCGGGTCCTGCTCGATCAGCGCCCGGTAGGACGAGGACAACTGATAGTCCTCGCGCGGCCAGGGCCGGCCGTCCTCGAAGATGGTCCACGGCCGGTACTGCATGCCTGCGATGGCAATCGGCTGGTGCCCCATCGTCAGCAGGAACTCGTCGTCATGCACCAGGCAGCTGCCTTCCTCGTCCCAGTAGTTGAAGTCCTGGGCACCGTCCACACGCAGGCCGTCGGCACCGAACCCCATCTTGCGGGCCGCCATCTCCAGCAGGATGGCGCGCACCACCGGGTGGCGGTAATTGAGGTTCTGCCCGTACATGTTCGGACCGGCCACGAAATGCCGGTTCAGCAAGGTGAGCGCCTGGTTGTCGGCGTGGCCGTACACCAGGTCGAACACCACCTTGATCGGACGGCCGGGAAAGGTGTGCAGGGTGGCGATGAAGTCCACCAACTCATCCGGCCGACTGCTCTCCAGCAGACGCGGATTCACCGCCGACATGCCCGACACCACGACGTCATAACCCCAGTTGCAGGCCGTCGGGCGCCGCAGCGTCACCAGCGCGCCGTCGGCGCCCGGCTGGTCGTCGTGAATCTCAAAGAATGACGGCCCGTTCTCGAACGTGACCGTCGGCTCGATGGGCATCAGCTGCACGCCGTCGTAGCCGGCATAGCACTGCTCGAACGGCGTCAGCGGCTTGCCCTCGGTCAGCTTGCGGGCGATGCCGGCAAAGATGCGCGTCAGGCCGGCCAGCGAGGTCTCGGCGCAGGCCGTCGGCGGATGGATCTCCAGCAGGTTCACCGACGGTTCGATCCACGCCATGCCGTCCGCGTCGCGCGGCAAACCCTGGAAATACCCCAGGTCCGCCCGCTCGCGGTTCAGCCGCGCGCGGTCGTACAGCTCCGCCGGCGCGAACGCGCCAAACGGCGACGACCACGGCAGGTAATCCGGCCGTGTCCACCAGTTACCCTCGTTGTCCTGGCAGCGCACCCAGTACAACGCCCCTACCCGCTCACGATTGCCCGCCGTCAGGCCGGACAACACAACCCAGTAGTAGTCGTCGTCACACACCAGCGGCACCAGATGGCGCCTGAACGGCAACTCCTGCATGGGCAGGTGGAAATCCACCTCTCCCAGCGGCTCGAACAGTTCCAGGAACACGCACTTCGGGTGAATGCCGCGCTCGCGCACTTCCGGCAACCAGAAACCGAATGCCGTGGTCCCGCCATCGGCGACGTGCGCCCCCAGACGCCGGGCAATGGCGCGCGCCGCCTCAAACGGCGATTTCTGGGCCCGCTGTTGACGCGCCCACTCGCACAGTGCCGCCGTCTCGGCCTCCAATACCATCGGTCCGGGTGCAGTCGAATCCAGCAAACCAGACGCCCTCCGTATTGCGTCCCGGCACACCGGCCAGCGTGCCGACTGCTCCTGCTTTTATCACGACCGGCCGTGCCGGGCGAAACCGCGCCACCGCCCCGGTGACGTTCGACACGGGCGCCGGTGAAGGGGCGCGCGGTCCGTGGTACGTTGCCAGCGCGGCCGGACGCCCGCCCACCCACCGGCGACCGGCCGCTCATTCTGGAGACTGGACACATGGCAACGTTCCGCATCCACTGGTTGCAGCACGTCCCGTTCGAGGGCCTCGGCTACATCGCCCCGTGGGCACGCGAGCACGGCCACACGCTCAGCGTCACGCGGGTGCACGCCGGTGAATCGCTGCCGTCGCCCGACGCCTTCGACTGGCTGGTGGTGATGGGCGGCCCGATGGGTGTCTACGACACCGACCAGTACCCGCATCTGAACGACGAGATCCGCCTGATCGAGAACGCCGTCGCGGCCAACCGGCGAGTCCTGGGCATCTGCCTTGGCGCACAGCTGATCGCCGCCGCCCTGGGAGCGCGCGTGTATGCCTCCGGCCAAC
>NZ_JBFJTF010000200.1:0-3036 GCF_041625615.1 Immundisolibacter sp.
GCGCCGGCCTGGCTGTCGCAGGTGCATGGCACCGAGGTGGCCGGTCCGTTGGCGCCGCCCGGCGTGGTGGCCGATGCCCGCTATGCGGACTGTCCCGGCGTGGTGTGTGCGGTGCTGACCGCTGATTGCCTGCCGCTGCTGCTGTGCAGCGACGACGGGCGCGAGGTGGCGGCCGTGCACTGTGGCTGGCGTGGCCTGGCCGGCGGCATTGTCGACAAGGCCCTGGCACGTTTTCGGGCGCCGGCGGCCGCGCTCAGCGCCTGGCTTGGGCCGGCCATCGGGCCGGCGGCATTCGAGGTCGGCGGTGAAGTGCGCGAGGCGTTTCTGTCCCTCGATCCGGGGGCGCGGGCATGTTTCATCGCCGGCCGGGACGATCGCTGGCTGGCCGATCTTGCGGGGCTGACGCGCCGGGCCCTGGCGGCGGGCGGGGTACGGCGTGTGTATGGCGGGGATGCCTGCACGGTTACCGAGGCGGAGCGTTACTTTTCGTACCGCCGCGATGGCATCACCGGCCGCATGGCGAGCCTGGTGTGGTGCACCGAGTGAGTGGGCGCGCCGGTCCGCGGCGCCATCCTGTTAGGCTGTAGGCATGAAGTGGATACGACGCCTGCTGGTCGCGTTGCTGGTGTTGGTCGCGGTGCTGGGCGCGACGGCCGTCCTGCTGCCGCGCCTGGTCGACAGCGACACGCTGCGCAGCATGCTGATCGTCGCCGCCCGCTCCCACACCGGTCGGGAGCTGACGGTGGACGGCGATATTCGTGTCGCCGTGTTGCCGCGCCCGGCGGTGGTGTTGCCGCGCCTGGCGCTGGCCGATGCGGACGGGTTCGGCCCGGAGCCGTTCGCGAGCCTGGACGGTGCGCGCGCCAATCTGCGGCTGTGGCCGCTGCTGCGCGGGCGCCTGCAGGTGGCCAGCGTGGAGGTCGAGCGTCCCCAACTGCGCCTCACCGTGGATGCGGCCGGTCGCAGCAACTGGGGGGACTTGCTGCCGGAGCCACAGGCCGAGGCCTCGCCGGCACCGGCGTCCAGCGAGCCCGGCATTGCCGCCAGTCTGGCTGGCCGGGTGGGTATCGGGCGCATGCGGGTCAACGGCGGCGACCTGTTGTGGACCGATCGACGCAGCGGCCGCTGGGCGCGCGTTCGGGATCTGGACGTGGCGATCTCCGGCCTGGACCCAGGTCACCCGATACCGCTGACGGCGTCCGCCACGCTGGAGACGGGCGATCCGGTGCGCAGTGTCCAGCTGGACCTTGAAACCGACGTGCAATGGTCCGGCGAGGCGCTGTGGCACGCACGCGCGCTGAAGCTGGATGCCATTGTTGCCGGCGCCCCCTTGCGTGGGCAGCTGCCATTTCGACTGACCGGTGAGGCCAGCTTCGATCCGGCGCAGTCGCGGTTGGCCCTGCAGGATCTGACGCTGGCAGGCGACCCGTTAAGCCTTGCCGGTGATTTGACAGTGGCGCAGGCGGGCGATGGCCCGGTGGTCGGTGCCCAGCTGCGCATGCAGCGGCTCGATGTCCGGGCGCTGGCGCAGCAAATGGGCGTGGAGCTGGCCACCGCGGATGCTGAGGTGCTGCGCCAGATCAGTGGCAGCCTCGAACTCAGGGCGGATGCCGGTCAGGTCAATCTGGCACGGATGGAATTGGCGGTTGATGGTAGCCAGTGGCGTGGTTCGGCGCGTGTGCGAGATTTCGCGCAACCGGCGATCCGGTTCGAGCTCGAGGGTGACGGCCTCGACCTCGATCGTTACCTGCCGCCGACGCCCGCGTCCGGGTCTGCGAAGCCCGGTGAGGTGTCCGAGCTTGCAGCGTCGGACGTCGCGGTCGCGGCGTCGCCGGCCGATGTCCTGCGCCGGGCGGCTCGGCACGACGTCCAGGGTACGGTCACGGTGGGGTCCCTGAAGTTGCGCGGGATCGCCACTCAGAATCTCTCGCTGCAGGTGCGCAGTGGCCGGGGGCGGCTCGCACTCGAGCCGGTCAGCACGGCGTTGTACGGTGGAGCCCTGGAGGCCAGCGCGCGCGTCGACGCCAGCGGCCGGGGTGACCCGCGACTGCGTCTGAAGCTGTCGGCCACCGACGTGTCGATTGCGCCGCTGCTGCTCGCCCTGGCTGGCCAGGATGTCTTGCAGGGCCGCTTCACCGCAGGGGTCGAGGTCAGCGGTATCGCGGCTACCGGCGACGCGCTGCTGCGCAGCCTGAACGGCACCGCGCGGCTGAACGGAACCGATGGCGTGCTCAAGGGCATCAACCCGGATCGCAGCATCTGTCAGGCGCGGGCGGCCATCGACGCCGCCCGGGGGCGGGAGGTGGAGTCGTGCGACCCCAGTCCCGATGCGCAGTTCTCGGTGCTGCGCATGAGTGGCCCGATCAAGGCGGGTGTGTGGCGCAGCGAAGATCTGATGGTTGAGCAGGTGCGTTTCCGGCCCGACCGGTTCTACCGCATCACCGGCACCGGCACGCTCGACCTGGTCAGCACGGAAATCGACTATCGGCTCAGGGCGGCGTCGGTGCGTCGCGGCGCCGACGGGGCGTCCCAGGAAGACGTCCGCGAGGCGCCTGTGCCGCTGCGCGTGCGCGGCCGGCCCGGTGCGTTCACGGTGCAGCCGGAGCTGAAGGACGTGCTGCGGGATGAAGCGCTGCGGCGCCTGCAGGAAAAGCTGGAGTCGACGCCAGATGGCGACGACGAGGACGCGCCGGCCAAGCAATTGCTGCGCGGGCTGTTCGGGCGCTGACGCCCCGACCTTGCCGGCCCGGAGAGCGGCTGGCTAGAATGCCGGCAACCGCGGGTGTAGTTCAATGGTAGAACGGGAGCTTCCCAAGCTCTTAGTGAGGGTTCGATTCCCTTCACCCGCTCCAGTTTCGACGGCTGAACCACGCCCTCCGGGTCGTGGCGCGGTCGTCGTGTCGGCGTTACCCGTTGACGCAGCGCGCGATGGCCAAGATAATGCGCGGCTATTTCCCTGGAGGGGTTCCCGAGCGGTCAAAGGGATCAGACTGTAAATCTGACGGCTCAGCCTTCGGAGGTTCGAATCCTCCCCCC
>NZ_JBFJTF010000201.1:0-2966 GCF_041625615.1 Immundisolibacter sp.
CCGGGTAGGTCTTCAGCGAGCGGGTGCCGATGAGCTTGCTCGACGGGTCGGTGAGGATGTCGCACAGCTTTCCGTCGGCCCACTGGTAGGTCCAGCCGTGGTACCAGCAGGTGACGGTGTCCTTGCTGTAGCACTCGACCTTGCGCGACAGCGGCACGCCGCGGTGCAGGCACTGGTCCTTGATGCAGTAGAGGCGGCCGTCGATACGGTTGATCAGCAGCTTCTCGCCGGCCAGCTGGAACGTCACCGGCCTGCCTTCGGTCACCTCGCCGCTGTTCAGGGTCGGATACCAGTGGTTGCGAAAGCCCAGCTTGGCCTCGGCGTAGCCGCGCCAGCCGCGGATGCGGTCCAGGACCTCGGGGTCGACCAGGGGGACGGCAGGTGTGTTCATCGGCTTTCGTCCTTGAAATATGGCGTGCGAGGGTGGGTCGGGTGGCGGATCAGAAGCGCATGAGGCTGCGATAGCCGTTCCAGAAGGCGCGGATCAGGGCCTCATCGACCAGGTTTTCGGTGCTGTCCATGCCGCGCCCGCCGAGGGCGTCGTAGGCGTGCTGGTCGGCGGCGCCGACGATGCCCTGCTGCACCAGCTGCGTCGCCTCGCCGTCCTCCATGGAGATGTAGCCGGCCGGGCCGACCAGGTTGGCCTGCTTCAGGCGCATGGCGCGCAGTTCGGGGGTGTCGTCGGCGTAGCCGAAGAAGTGGAACACCAGCTCGAAGGCATCGACGCCCTTGGGCACGATCTGACGCACCGCCAGGGTGTTGTGGATCTGCTGCAGCACCATGCTGGGGAACAGGGACTGGATGTGGTTGGTGAACACCGGCTCCAGTTCCGGGTGCACGTCCAGCAGCGTGGGGTCGGCCAGGGTCACGCCCTGGTCGTAGGTGCGGATCTTCCCGGTCTTGTACTCGCCGATGTCCTCGTTCTCGATCTTCCACACGCGCAGGATGCTGTGCATGCGGTGCTCGCCGCCGATGGTGCAGCCGCCGCCCATGGATGAGCGGTACACGCCAAAGGTGGCGTGGAACAGGTGCAGCAGCGAGGCGTGGTACGGATCCTTGGTGTTCTCGGTGTACAGCTTCCAGTTGGAATGGATGTACTGGCGGGAGGTGCCCAGGAACTCGACCGGCCCGACCATCACGCGATCGACCCAGTGCAGCATGTCCGGGCCGAAGTAGGTTTCCAGCGGCGGTGTTTCATCGCTGAAGGTGGCGAACACCAGGCCCTTGTAGCGCGCCACGCGCAACTGGCGGGTGCCATGCTCGGCCATGTCGAAGTCGGCTGGGTAGCCGCCCTTGCCGCCGATGCCGCGACGGAACGGCACGCCGATCAGCGCGCCCGAGGCGTCGTAGGCCCACTGGTGATAGACGCAGGTGTGGGTCTGGCTGTTGCCGCGCAGTTCACGGCACACCAGCGCGCCGCGGTGGGCGCAGCGGTTGACCCAGACGTGCACCTCGCCGTTGCCGTCGCGCGCCACCACGACCGGCGTCTCGCCGACGAAGGTGGCCTTCCAGTCGAACGGATTCGGCAGCTCCGCTTCCAGGGCGACGAAGTTCCACGTCGGGCCGCGGAAGATGCGTTCCTGCTCCAGCGCGAACACGGCCGGATCGGAATAGACCCAGTACGGTACTTCGGCGGCGTCCTGCGGCCAGGGTTGGTGCGGCAGGTCGTTATGGGTCGGCGTGGTCGGCTGGTTCATGGCAAGCGCTCCTGGGGTTGAGTCAGGCGTTGGCCGGACGGATGCCGTGCAGCAGCATGCCGAGCACGTGGTCGGCCACGTGTGCCGGGTCCTCATGCTCGGGTTGGTAACCGGGGAACAGCGGGCGCAGTGCCCGCACCTCGTAGTGGTGCAGCACCAGGGCCAGCAGCGAGTGCGCCAGCAGCGTCGAGTCCAGGTGCGGCGCCAGTTCCTCGAACAGTTCCACCGTGGCCTGGTACTGGCTGGCGAACAGCGAGGCCGCCTGCAGCTCCATCTGCTCGGCATCGCCCTCGAGCTGCTCGCGCTTCATCAGGCGCACGAAGTCGTGGTTGTCGGCCACGAACGCACAGTACTCACGCACGTAAGTGGCCAAACGCTGGTGAGGGTCGTCCGGGCCGTGCAGGACTTCCTGCGCCCAGTGCTTGGCGGCCCGTCCGTAGGCGCGGTCCAGCACCGCCAGGTACAGCGCCCGCTTGCTGGGGAAGTAGTGGTACAGGGTGCCGATGGTGAGGCCTGCGGCGCGGGCGATCATGCGCATGGTGACGCCGCCGTAGCCCTCGGTGGCGAACAGCGGCAGCGCCTGTTCGAGGATGCGGTCGTGACTGGGGGACTCGGTTTGGGGCGCTGGTGTGGACATCGCTGGCGTTCTTTTTCCGTGTTTGGCCGGGGGTGAGCCGGGGTTTTCGCAGGGCATTGCCGGCAGTCGACAAAAAAGCTACGCTCGTTTTGTCTCTCGATCAAGCGATTGATCGAAATTTTTTTGAGGATGCCTGCCAATGGCCGACGAAAGCCTCGGCGGTCGCTCCCCGGCGACCTGGTTTGTTGTTCCCGGTGCCATGGTGCTGCTGGCGCTGGCCGGCCTGTGGCGGGGTGGCGGCTGGGTGTGGCTGGGCATTGCCGAGCTGCCGCTGCTGGCGCTGATCGACACCTGGCTTGGGCCGGACCGGCGCCCGCGGGCGCCGCTGCCGTCATGGCTGGCGGACGGCCTGCTGATGCTGCAGTTGCCGCTGATCGTCGCGCTGTGGGCCGTGTTCGCCTGGCGTGTCGGGCCGGGTGCGGACGCCCTGGCGGGAGCGGACTGGCTGGGGCTGGTGCTGTCCACGGCCTTCGTCACCGCCTACGGGGCGCTGCCGGCCTCGCACGAACTCGGCCACCGCGACGATCCGCTGCGCCGGCGCGTCGGCAATCTGCTCGACACGTTCCTGCTGGCGCCGTACGGGGTGCTGTCGCACAACCATGTGCACCACCTGAAGCTCGACACCCCGATCG
>NZ_JBFJTF010000202.1:0-2814 GCF_041625615.1 Immundisolibacter sp.
CCCCCACGGCGCCGGGGCGCCTACAGGTAGACGCCCTGTGTGCTGTTGCCGTCGACGCAGATGACCGAGCCGCAGATGTAGCTGGCGCGTGTCGAGGCGGCAAAGCAGATGGCGTCGGCCACGTCCTGCGGGTGCGCCATGCGGCCCAGCGGCAGGGTGGCGTCGATCTCCGCCTGCAGCTGTTCCGGGGTCTTGCCCTCCGCCGGCGCGCGGGCGGCGACCAGACGGGTCCAGCGGTCGGTGGTCACGCCGGACGGGCCGACACCGACCACACGGATGCCCTGCGGCGCGCACAGGTCGGCGAAGCTCTTGGTGAAGTTGTACAGCGCCGCGTTGCTGATGCCGACCGGCATGTAGGACGCCTTGGGGTTGCGGGCGGCGGTGCCGAGCACGTTGACGATGACGCCGCTCTTTTGCGCGCGCATCACCGGGTAGACCGCCCGGCAGGCACGGATGTGGCACTGCAGCTTCTGGTTCCAGCCGCTCAGCCAGTCGGTGTTGTCGATGTCGGCGAAGTCACCGGCCGGCAGTTTTCCGGCCGCGTTGTTGACCAGCACGTCGACGCGACCGAAGCGTTCCATGGCCGTGTCAATGAGCCGGTCGACGTCGGCATCCAGGGTCACGTCGCAGGGCACGCTGGCGACCTCCGGCGCGCCGGCTTCGCTGGCCGCCGTGGCGACAGCCGTGAGACCATCCGCGCCGCGCGCCGCCAGCAGCAGGCGGGCGCCCTCGCCGGCGAAGGTGAGGGCGCTGGCGCGGCCGATTCCCTGACTGGCGCCGGTGATGACGACCACTTTTCCAGCCAAGCCAAGATCCATGACGGTGCTCCTCTTGTCCTTGTTTGGTTCAGGCGCCGGACTATACACGAGCGTTTTTCGCCGCTGGCCGGGCAGGCAGGACGTGTGGCGGTCGCGTGTTGGGTGACGGCTGTGTTCGTTTCGGGCCGGCGGTGGCGCTGACGTCGTGGTGGGCACCGTCGGTGGTGCGTGGCCCGTGGGCGGCGTTCTTGCAGGGTATGTTGACGGTGGGTGACAGGGCACGCGCGGGCGGGTTGCTGGCGTGGGGGGTGTTGACGCCGGCGGCAGCCGCGGCTGCCCGTGTTTCAGGAGGCGGTTTTGGACTACCTGCCCATATTTCTTGATGTGCGTGGACGCTCCTGCCTGGTGGTGGGGGGCGGTGCGGTGGCGGCGCGCAAGTTGTCATTGTTGTTGCGCGCCGGGGCGCGCGGCGTGGTGGTGGCGCCGCAGATCGGCGACGAGCTGCGCGAGCTGGCAGGACCGGTCGATCTGCGGGAGCGTGCCTTCGCGCCGGATGACCTCGCGGGCATGACGCTGGCCATCGCCGCCACGGACGATGCGGCGGTCAATGCCGAGGTGGCGGCGCAGGCGCGCGCCCGCGGCCTGCCGGTGAACGTGGTCGACACGCCGGACCTGTGCAGTTTCATCATGCCGGCGGTGGTGGACCGTTCGCCGGTGATCGCGGCGGTGAGTTCCGGCGGCCGGGCGCCGGTGCTCACCCGCCTGCTGCGCGCGCGCCTGGAAACACTGATCCCGGCGGCCTATGGCCGGCTGGCGCAGCTGGCCGGCAGCGTGCGCGGCACGGTGCGCGCACGCATCGACGACCCGGTGGCGCGGCGGCGTTTCTGGGACGACGCCCTGCAGGGCCCGGTGGCCGAACTGGCGCTGTCCGGGCAGGACGTGCGCGCCCGCCAGTTGCTGGATCGGCTCATCGAGCGCGGTGCGGCCGGCGGTGTCGGCGAGGTGTACCTGGTCGGTGCCGGGCCGGGCGACCCTGACCTGCTGACGTTTCGCGCGCTGCGCCTGCTGCAGCAGGCCGACGTCATTGTCTACGACCGCCTGGTGGCGCCGGAAATTCTCGACATGGCGCGGCGCGAGGCGGAGCGTATCGACGCCGGCAAGCGCGCCAGTGAGCACACCCTGCCGCAGGAGGACATCAACGCGCTGTTGGTGCGTCTGGCCAGGGACGGCAAGCGGGTGCTGCGCCTGAAGGGCGGCGATCCGTTCACCTTCGGCCGCGGCGGCGAGGAAATCGCCACCCTGGCGGCCGAGGGCATTCCGTTCCAGGTGGTGCCGGGCGTGACCGCCGCCAGCGGCTGCGCCGCCTATGCCGGCATTCCGCTGACGCATCGTGACCACGCGCAGCTGTGCGTGTTCGTGACCGGCCATCTGAAGGACGGTGGCGTCGAACTGCCGTGGCAGCAGTTGGTGGCGCTTGGCGGCACGCTGGTGGTCTACATGGGGCTGGGCGCCATCGAAGCCATCTGCGCGGCGCTGATCGCCCACGGCAAGGCGCCGACCACGCCGGCGGCGGTGGTGGCCGAGGGCACCACCCTGCGCCAGCAGGTGGTCACCGACACGCTGGCCGGGCTGCCGCAGGCCGCCCGGCACTTGCCCGGCCCGGCGCTGATCATCGTCGGCGGGGTGGTGTCGCTGCACGACACGC
The DNA here is from genome assembly GCF_041625615.1 of Immundisolibacter sp. Classification (GTDB taxonomy): domain Bacteria; phylum Pseudomonadota; class Gammaproteobacteria; order Immundisolibacterales; family Immundisolibacteraceae; genus Immundisolibacter. Next base: position 2,464 of record NZ_JBFJTF010000202.1, read on the forward strand.
TGGCCTGGTTCGCGCCACCGCCCGCCGATGCGGCGGGTTGACGGGGCGCCGGTGAACGGTCGCCTGTGGACGCTGCCGGCGCCGCTGCGCCGGCGCCTGTTGTGGGTGGGTGCGCTGTACTTCGCCCAGGGGCTGCCGCTGGGTATCTTCCTGGACCTGTTGCCGGTGCATTTTCGCCAGGCCGGCGTCGATCTGCGCCAGATCGGCGTGCTCAGCCTGCTGGGGCTGGCCTGGACGCTGAAGTTTCTGTGGGCGCCGGCGGTGGACGCCTGGCGCGGGCACCGGCGCTGGATGCAGGCCGCGAACCTGCTGATGGCCGGCTGCATGCTGGCGCTGGCCAGTCTGGACCCC
>NZ_JBFJTF010000203.1:0-2674 GCF_041625615.1 Immundisolibacter sp.
CGCTGCGCGCCCCTTCTCCAAGCACAAAGCAAATTTTTCGCGCTTTCAGGACCTGTTTGTAGAGTTCCGCGACCGAGGCTGTGTCCACCGCCGGCGTCACGCTGATGAGCTTGTCCAGGTTGCGGGACAGCGAAGGCATTTGCGTTGGGGCGCGGGTGACATCGACCGGCAGGCTGAGATGGACGGCGCCGGCGGGTTCGCGGAAAGCGGCCAGGATCGCCCTGACGACTTTCTGTTCGAGCTGTTTGGGGTGTGAGACGAGCGTGTTGTATCGCGTGAAGTTTTTATAGATGCTGACAGTATCAATCGCGGTGCAGCTCGACTCCTGGAGGCCGCCTCGACCAAAATTTTCGAGCTTTGTCTGCGCCGTGATGGCGAGCAGCGGAATTGCGTCCTGCGTCGCATTGGCGACGCCGGTGATCATGTTGGTGGCACCTGGCCCGGTGGTGGCAAAGCACACACCGAGCTTGCCGGTCTCGCGCGCGTAGCCATCGGCCATGAAGGCAGCGCCCGATTCGTGGCGGGCAACAACCAGTTGTGGGCCGCCGTGACGCATGCCGCGGGCCAGGGCGTTGGTCAGCGGCTCAATGGCGCCGCCCGGCACGCCGAAGACATACTCGACACCGATTTGTTGCAGGTAGTGGACGATCAGATCGCCGCCTTCCAGTTCGGCGGACGGCGCAAGTGAGGTTTGGATTCCCCCGGACAGTTTGCTGTCCTTCGCATGCATGAGCGTTTCCTCTCGAAGTGCCCCTCCACGAGCACTGGTCACCTTACATGAAAACTTACTAATGACGTCTTACAGTTAGGCGTGAATGTTGATTTTTTTGTTGATCTTGGGCGTGCTGTTTTCCAGCGGCAGGTGCAGGGCGCGTCGCGTCGACTGGGGTTGCCGAGTACGCAGCCAATGGTCGGTTGGCTTGCAAGAACAAGCAGTTGCACTGGTGATGGCGGGCCGCGCCGCTGCGTGTTGCTTGCTGGGCATCGGTACGTGGCGATGATAGCGCTCAGGCGCTGGAGGATGCGTTTGATCCGTGGCGACGTGATTCAAGCGCCTGCCAGCGTTCGAAGGCGCGTTCCAACGCTGCTTCCTGCGCGGCCAGCTGCTGCTGCGCGGTGCGCTGGACATCGACGGGCTGCTGATAGAACGCGCCGTCGGCCATTTGCTGATGCAGTGCCTCGATGCGGCCTTCGATTTTCTCGATGTCCTGCGGCAGGCGCTTGAGCTCGCGCTGTTCGGCCGGGGTCAGGCCGGCGGGTTTCGGCGAGGGTGGCGCGGTCGGGCGGGCTGGCTTGGCTGCGGTGTGTTTTGGGGCGCGCGTGTCGGGCGCATCCGCGCGCGTCTGACGCCGCCAGTCGTCGTAGTCACCCACGTAGTGCCGAAAGCCACGGTCGCCTTCGTGCACCAGCAGACCGTCGACGACCTCGTTCACGAAGGCGCGGTCGTGCGAGACCAGGATGACGGTGCCGGGGTAGTCGAGGATCAGCCCCTCGAGCAGTTCCAGGGTCTCGACGTCCAGATCGTTGGTGGGTTCGTCCAGCACCAGCACGTTGGATGGCTTGGCGAACAGCCGCGCCAGCAGCAGGCGGTTGCGTTCGCCGCCGGACAGCAGGCGCGTGGCAGTGCGGGCGCGGTCGGGCGAGAACAGGAAGGCTTTCAGGTAGCCCAGCACGTGCAGCGAGCGGCCGTCGAACTCGATGCGCTCTGCGCCTTCGGCCACGTTCCAGGCGGCGTCGCGTTCCAGGTCCAGCTGTTCGCGGTTCTGGTCGAAGTAGGCGACCTGCAGGTTCTCGCCGTGCACCAGGGTGCCGCTGTCCGGCGGTCGAAGGCCCAGCAGGACGTTCAGCAGTGTGGTCTTGCCGCAGCCGTTGGGGCCCATGATGCCCAGCACCTGGCCGCGCTGCAGCTTGAAGCTGAAGTCCCGCAGTACGGTGGTGTCGGCGATGCGGGCGCTGACGTTGCGGGCCTCCAGCACGCGCTTGCTCGACTGTTCGCCGAATTGCGCCTTGATGGCGGCGCGCTGCTGGTACTTGCGCCGCCCGGCGGCCTGCTCGCGCAGGTCCTCAAGCGCCCGCACGCGGCCCATGTTGCGCGTGGTGCGTGCCTTGACGCCGCGTCGGATCCAGGCTTCTTCCTCGGCCAGTTTCTTGTCGAATTCGCGATTCGCGGCCCGTTCGGCGGCCAGGGCGTCTGCCTTGCGGCGTCGAAAGTCGGCGTAGCGGCCGGGCCAGTTGTAGAGCGCGCCGCGGTCCACCTCGACGATGCGGGTGGCGATCCGGTCCAGAAACGCGCGGTCGTGGCTGATGAACACCAGCGCGAAGGTCGCGCCGAGCAGGAATTCTTCCAGCCAGGTGACGCCGGCAATGTCGAGGTGGTTGGTTGGCTCGTCCAGCAACAGCACATCAGGCTGGCCGACCAGCGCCCGCGCCAGCAGCACGCGCCGCTTGAGCCCGCCGGACAGGTGCTCGAACGGCGCCGCGGCTGGCAGGGCCATGCGCGTGAGCAGGGCATCGACTTCCACCTGGGCGGTCCAGGCACCGGCCTGCTCCAGGGCGTGCTGAAGGCTGTCCAGCGTTGCCGCCGACGCGCCGCGCTCGACGGCGGCGCGGTAGTCGTCCAGCAGGCGCCCGCGCTCGCCAAGCCCGGCGCTGACCACCGAATAGACGCTGCCGC
>NZ_JBFJTF010000204.1:0-2658 GCF_041625615.1 Immundisolibacter sp.
ACCTGCTGGCGGTGGCGATGGACGCGGTCGAGAACGGCGACCTGCCGCCATGGCCGGGTGTCCTGCTGGTGCCGCTGGCAGCCGGCGGGGTGCTGGCACTGTTGATGTGGATGCCGCGCTGGCGGCGACGACGCACATGATCCTGGCCCGCTACCTGGCCCGCTCCATGGCCCAGGGCTACCTGCTGGTGGCGCTGGTGTTCGTGGCGCTGTTCAGCTTCATCGAACTCGTCCAGCAACTGGACGACGTCGAGGGCACCTACACCCTGGTCGACGCCTTCCTGTACGTGCTGATGATGCTGCCGCGCCGGCTGCTGGACGCCACGCCGGTAATCGCCCTGCTCGGCACGCTGGTACCGCTCGGCCTGCTGGCCGACGGCAACGAGATTCTGGCCATCCGCGCCGCCGGCCTGCCACTGCGGCGGCTGATCGGCATGGTGCTGGCCCCGGGCCTGGCGCTGCTGGTGCTGATGCTGCTGCTGGCGCAGTTCGTGGCGCCGGCGCTGGAGATGCGCGCCGAGCGCATGCGCGCGGCGGCGCTGGCCGAGGATGTGTCGGTGGACTTCCGGGGGGGGTTCTGGTCACGTGACGGCCGACACTTCGTCAACGTCGGACGCATGCAGCGCGGCCGCATTCCGTCCGACATCGCGGTGTACGAATTCGACGACAACGGCCGCCTGCGCCGCTACCTGCACGCCGACAGCGCCCGCCTGGGCGAGGGCCGCCAATGGCTGTTGCGTGACGTGGTGGTCAAGGATCTGCTGCCGGCGCCGGCGCGCGCCCGTCAACTGCCGGAGCTCGAATGGCGGTCGTTCCTGAGCGCCGAGCAGCTCGGCGTGCTGGTGGTGCCGCCGCAGACCCTGTCGCCGGTTGACCTCTTCCATTACGTGCGCGACCAGCGGGCGCGCAACGAGCAGGTCCCCCAGGAGGAACTGCGGCTGTGGCAACAGATCGCCCAGCCGCTGGTGACGCTGGCCATGATGCTGGTGGCCATTCCCCTGGTGGTCGGCAGCAACCGCGCCAGCACGCTGAGCCGGCGCGTGGTGGCCGGCACGGTGGCCGGCATCGGCCTGTACTTCGTCACCCAGACGCTGGGCTATCTGGGCCTGCTGTGGCAGCTGCCGGCGCCGCTGACGGCTCTGCTGCTGCCCGTGCTGATCCTCGCCTTCGCCGGCCGGCTGCTGCGCCGGCTGCGCTAGGAAAACCCAGAAAGACGCGCCGCCAGGGGTGTCCTGTTCGCTGCCCGCGGCTCACGCCGGCGCTGCGTGCCCAGGCCTCAGCCGGCGCTGGCGAACTGCCGGGTTTCCTGCCAGGCACAGTCCTGCGTGGCCGGGCGGTACACGCGCCGCCCGAGCGTCACCCGCCAGGCGCCCCCGGCGCGCGCCGGCGACAACAGGCTGTAGCCGGCCATGCGCCCGGGCCGCGGGTCGCAGGCCGACGCCGACGGCGCACCCACCACCGGCACCGGACCGCCCGGCCCCGCCAGCTGCGCCCAGGTGGCGCGGTGGGCATGGCCGTGCAGCACCACCCCGGCGCCGTGACGGGCGATGGCGGCCGCAAACGGACGCTGATCGGTCAGGCGCTTGCGCCAACCGACCACGCCGGGTGCCGGCGGGTGATGCACCACCACCACACGGAACAGGCCCTCGCGCGCACCCTGCGCCAGGGCGTCCTCAAACAGCCCGAGCTGCCGCCGACCGAGCGTGCCGGTGGCCAGGGCGGGCCAGGTGGCCACCGCGCTCGACAGGCCGATCAACAGCAGCTCGCCGTGCCGGCGCAGCCACGGCTCGCCATCCGGCGCACCCAGCCACCGCTGCCACGACGCACGACCGGCCGGCCAGGCGCCGGCCACGTAGGCCTCGTGGTTGCCGGGCACCAGCAGCAGGCGCTCGGGCGGCACGAAGCCCGCCAGCCACTGCGCCGCCTGGGCGAACTCGTCGCGCAGGCCCACCTGCACCAGATCGCCACTGAGCGCCACCTGCTCCGGTGCCCGCGCGCGCAGGTCGTCGACCACCGTCGCCAGCACCGGCAGGCGGTGCCGATGACGCCGGCGCCGGCGCCAGGAGGCGCGTCCCAGACGCCGCTTCAGCGGCCAGTCGGCCGCGACCGGGCGCAGCGGATCGGTCAGGTGCGGATCGGACAGGTGCGCCAGCGCCCACGTGTCGGGCAGGTCACTGTCAGGCGCGCAATCAGTGGCATTCATTGGGGAACGGCTGGGGGATGAAGCGGTCGCCGCGCCCGGCGGCGGCGCCTGCTTGATATACGATGGCGCCCCGTTTTTCCAGCTTCGAGGATGCAGTCAAGGTGAAACCGCTGGCAATTCTGGTCGGCCAGGCGCCCGTGCGCCTGTGGGGAATCGACGGGCGCGAGCGGCTGCGGCGCGTGCTGGGCAAGCTCGGCGTCGAGCTGCACGACGAACACGCCACAGCGCCAACCGGGCGCGACCTGCTGTACCTGCGCGCCGATTACCTGTTCGACGAGCGCGTGGTCGCGGCCCTGCTGGAAACACCGGGCGTCGCCCTTCGCGCCACCGCCGACGGGCCGCTGGTGGCCCTGCACGCCGCGGCCGCGCAGGCGGCGCCGGCCAGCGCGGTGCTGGCCGGCCAGACACCGGTCGACGGGTACCGCATCGAGACGCCCGAAAGCCTGGCAAGCGCCT
>NZ_JBFJTF010000205.1:0-2645 GCF_041625615.1 Immundisolibacter sp.
GATGTCTAATAACAGATGCTGTTGTCACTACCTTTGCGTAGTTGTCAATGGGTATGGCGATTTGGGAGGTCGCCGGACGAGGCTGCTGCGGCCACCGGCTGACGGCGGTTTGGTTTTCTGAAAGGCAGGGTGCTAAGGGGTTTAGCCAAATGAAACTGACCTTACGTCAGCAACAGGTATACGACTTCATCGCGGCGGCGGTGGGCGACGGCGGCTTGCCGCCGACGCGGGCCGAGATCGCTCGAAAGTTCGGCTTCAAGTCCATCAACGCATCCGAGCAGCACTTGCGCGCGCTGGCGCGAAAGGGCGTGATCGATCTGATGGCCGGTACCTCGCGCGGGATTCGTATCAAGAAGGCGAGCGGACTGCCGGTGGTGGGGCAGGTGGTGCCGGGGACGCCGCTGCTGGCCGCGGAGAACCAGCAGGGTTCGCGGCCGGTCAACGGGGCCATGTTCAGTCCAAAAGCCGATTTTCTGCTGCGGGCCAGTGGTGTGGCGATGCGCGACGCGGGCATTGTCGACGGCGACCTGCTGGCGGTGCACGCCACCGCCCAGGTGCGTGACGGTGATGTCGTGGTGGCGCGCCTGAACGGCGAACTGCTGGTACGTCGGCTGCGCCGCAAGGCCGGCAAGGTAACGCTGGAGGCGGCCGCCGCGGAGCCGGCCGCCATCGAGGTCGACTCGCGACGCCAGGACTTCAGCATCGAGGGACTGGTGGTCGGCCTGATTCGCAGTTTCGACTGATCGCAACGCGCCGGCGGCGCGGGCACTGTCCGCGCCGCTGGTGTTTTCTGCAGTTGACAAAAATTTTACTTTTGCTTGGCATTGTGTTGAGACCGGCCGATAACTAATAAGCTCCGGACCTGACCCGCTTTTTGCGGGTGCCGCGAGGGGAGCCGAGCCGGATGAGCACCGTTGCCGAAGCCGCCAGCTGCCGCGAGGCGACGCCACCGCGCTATGACGTGCTGGTGGTGGGTGCCGGGTTGCACGGTGGCCTGGCGGCGCTGGCACTGCTCGATGCACGGCCCGGTCTGCGCCTGGCGCTGGTCGAGCGCGACGAACGTCCTGCCGGCAATCACACCTGGTGTTTCCACGCGGCCGACGTCCCACGCGACGTCGGTGGCTGGTTCGGCCGCCTGCCGGTGCTCGAATGGCCGGGCTACCGGGTGGCGTTCCCGGGCTTCAGCCGCGAACTCGCCCTGCCTTATCGCTGCCTGACCGCTGATGCCCTGGTGGCGGCGCTGCGCGCGGTGTTTGCCGAGCGGCCCCAGGCGACGCTGCTGACCGGCTGCGCGGTGCAGGCGGTGTCCGCCGATTGCGTGACCCTGGTGGATGGCCGTGTGCTGCGCGCGGATTGCGTCATCGACGCGCGTGGCGGCGCGACGCAGGACCAGCGCGGCGGCTACCAGAAGTTCCTTGGCCTGGAAGTGGCGCTCGAAGCCGACTGTGGCCTCGACCGCCCGGTGCTGATGGACGCCTGCCTGGCGCAGGGGCCGCAGTTTCGTTTCATGTATGTGCTGCCGTTGGCGCCACGGCGGCTGCTGATCGAAGACACGGCCTTCGCGCTGACGCCCGACCTGGACGCGGCGGGCTGCCGCGCGGCGATCCGCGCCTACGCTGCCGGGCACGGGTGGCACATCACGCAGGTGGTGCGCGAGGAGTCCGGTGTGCTGCCCATGCCCTGGCGCGGCCGACCACCGGCGCCGGCACGTCCACTCACCTTGGGCTACAGCGGTGGCTGGTACCACCCGGCGACCGGTTATTCCATGCCGGCGGCGCTGCGAGTGGCCGACCTGCTGGCGCGTCACGGCACCGAGGCGGTGCCGGCCATCCAGGCCGCCTGGCACGCTCAGGCGCGCCAGTTCCGCTTTGGGCAGTTACTCAATCTGCTGGCGTTCCGTGGGTTTCGCCCGGACCTGATGTGGCACCCGTTCGCCCGCTTCTATCGCTTGCCGCTGGCCACCATCGAGCGCTTCTATGGCCAGCGCAGTACCGTGTTGGACGCTGCACGCCTGTTGCTCGGGAGACCGCCGCGCGGGTTCGGCAGTGCCTGGTGGGGACGCGACAGGAGGGCGAGGGCATGCTCATGAGATCCCCGTTGATGGATGCGGGCGGTGGTGAGCGGCGCACGGGGGACGACGCGTCGGTGGACCTGGCCGGTTTCGTCGCGCGGCGGCTGCCCGGCATCGGCACGGGTACGGCCACTCCGATCGCTGAGGCGGTGCTGCAGGACAGCGTGTACGCGCCGCTGCTGGAGTTCCTGGGCCGACCGAGCAAGGGGCTGCGGGCGCGCCTGGTGGGCCACGCCTGGCGCCTGTGCGGCGGGCGCGGTGAGTTGCCGCCCACGCTGGCCATGCTGCCGGAGCTGCTGCACAGCGCGTCGCTCATCGTCGACGACATCCAGGACGGCGCCGACAGCCGCCGTGGCGGGCCGGCGCTGCATCGGGTGATTGGGGTCGGTCCGGCCCTGAATGTCGCCAACTGGTTGTACTTCTGGCCGCAGGCGCTGGTGGAGGAACTGCCGCTGTCGGCGGCGCGCCGGCGCCGCTGCACGCAGCTGATCACCGACACCCTGCTGGACTGCCATCGTGGTCAGGCGCTGGACCTGGGGGTGGTGGTGTGGCGTCTGCCGCCGGAGCAGGTGCC
>NZ_JBFJTF010000206.1:0-2618 GCF_041625615.1 Immundisolibacter sp.
ACGTCGGCACGTGGCGCGCGCCGCACCATGCGCAGGAAGTGCTTTGCCTCGCTCATGTTCCACGCCACCACGAACAGGATGGCGGCCAGGGCGGCGAGCGGCACGTTCACCGCCAGCGGCGCCAGAAACAGCACGGTCAGCAGCAACGTCGCCGCGTGCACCATGCCCGCCAGCGGACCGGTGCCGCCGTTGCGGATGTTGGTCGCGGTGCGGGCGATGGCGCCGGTGGCGGCGATGCCACCGAACAGCGGGGCGACGATGTTGGCGATGCCCTGGCCGACGAGCTCCTGATTGGAATCGTGGTGCGTGCCGGCCATGCCGTCGGCCACCACCGCCGACAGCAGCGACTCGATGGCGCCCAGCATGGCGATGGTGAAGGCGGGCCCGATCAGAGTCAGCAGGTCGCTGACGGCGAGCCGTGGCAGCTGCAGTGTCGGCAGGCCCTGCGGAATGCCGCCGAATGCACTGCCGATGGTGCGCACGCCGTCGAAGTGAAAGGCCGCCTGCAGCACCGTCGCCACCACCAGCGCCACCAACGGACCCGGCACGCGCCGCATGCCCGGCAGACGCGGCGTCGCGATGACCAGCACCAGCGAGAGCGCCGCCAGCGCCGTGGTGATCAGGTGCAGATGCGGCAGCGCCTGCAGCAGCAGCCACAGCTTCTCGTGAAAGTGTTCGCCGGTGACCGCCGGCAGCCCGAAGAAATCGCGCCACTGGCCGACCCAGATGATCACTCCGATGCCGGCCGTGAAGCCCACGATGACCGGGGCCGGAATGAAGCGGATGATCGTGCCCATGCGGGCCAGGCCGAGCAGCAGCAGGATCACGCCGGCCATCAGCGTGGCCACCTGCAGGCCGGCGATGCCGTGACGGGCCGTGATGCCGGACAGGATGACGATGAAGGCGCCGGTCGGGCCGGCAATCTGCAGCCGGCTGCCGCCGAATGCCGACACCAGAAAGCCGGCAATGATGGCGGTGTAGAGCCCCTGCTCCGGCTTGGCGCCCGAGGCGATGGCAAACGCCATGGCCAGCGGCAGCGCGACGATGCCGACGATGACACCGGCCACCAGGTTTGCCAGCCAGTGCCGGCGCCCGAGCAGGCCGGCGCGGCGGGCCTCGAGTAGCGCAATCATCGTTGCTGAATTCGCCCTGCCGGGCCGAGGTTTACGGATCGGGCGCTCACGCCCCGGCGTCGCCGATCAGCAGCGCCGCCAGCACGCGCCGCCCTTCCATGCACAGCACGTTGTAGGTGCGGCAGGCGGCAAAGGTGTCCATGGTCTCGAAGCCGACACCGTGGCCGTGAAACAGCCGCAACACGGCGGGCTCCGGAAAGCGCAATCGCGCCCCGCTGCCATACAGCACCAGCTCGGGCTCGAATTCCAGCAGCGTCTCGAAGGCCGCCAGCGGCGGCGCCTGACCGCAGGCCCACGGGCTGGGAGGCGCGTCGGGCCACAGCACCGCGGGCGAGGTGAGCGTGTGCAATGCATCGGCTTCACCGCGCGTCACCACCACACTGTCGGCCGAATACCCCTGCACGCGGTAGGCCGCGCCTCGTTCGATCTGGATTTTCATTTAGAATTTCCCATTCCGATCACGCACCTGACAGGCTGGATTATCAACCCGTGCCGGGGTCTGGTGCGCGCACCGGCTGCCCGCCCCGCCATGCCTGCCCGCCCGGATGTTCCATGAAGGACAGCTTCCCGCGCATTGAGCGCCTGCCGCCTTACGTATTCAACATCGTCAACGAGCTGAAGGCGCAGGCCCGCCAGCGCGGCGAAGACGTAGTCGACTTCGGCATGGGCAATCCCGACCAGCCGACACCGCCGCACATCGTCGAGAAGCTGGTCCAGGCTGCCCGACGCGACGACACGCACCGCTATTCGGTCTCCAAGGGCGTTCCGCGCCTGCGCCGGGCCATCTGCGCCTGGTACAAGCGCCGCTACGACGTGGACCTGAACCCGGACAGCGAGGCCATCGTCACCATCGGCTCCAAGGAAGGCCTGGCCCATCTGGCGCTGGCCACCGTCGGGCCGGGCGACGCCGTGCTGGTGCCGAACCCCACCTACCCGATCCACCCCTACGGCTTTGTCATCGCCGGGGCGGATATCCGCCACGTGCCGATGCTGCCGGAGCTGGACTTCTTCGAGGAACTGGAAACCGCCATCCGCAACTGCTGGCCGCGGCCGAAGTTTCTGGTGTTGAATTTCCCGAGCAACCCCACCACCACCTGCGTCGATCTGGACTTTTTCGAGCGCGTGGTGCGCGTGGCGCGCGAGCACGAGATCTGGGTCATCCACGACCTCGCCTACGCCGAAATCGCCTTCGACGGCTACCAGGCGCCGTCCATCCTGCAGGTGCCGGGCGCCAAGGACATCGCCGTCGAGGCCTACACGCTGTCGAAGACCTACAACATGCCCGGCTGGCGAGTCGGTTTCATGTGCGGCAACGAGCAGCTGGTGGAGGCGCTGGCGCGGCTGAAGTCGTACCTGGACTACGGTCTGTTCACGCCCATCCAGGTGGCCGCCATCGCCGCGCTGGAGGGCCCCCAGGACTGCGTCGCCGAGATCCGCGCCACCTACGAACAGCGCCGTAACCTACTCTGCGACGGGCTCACCGCC
>NZ_JBFJTF010000207.1:0-2612 GCF_041625615.1 Immundisolibacter sp.
GCCACCTGCACGATCCGTTCCGCCTGCTGGGCCGTCACGGCCACCGCCTGCGCGCCCTGTGCCCAGGCGCCGCGCAGGTGGCACTGGCCGGCGTGCCCGACGCGTCCTGGCGACGCCTGCCGGGCAGCGACGTGTTCGAAGCCGATGTTGGCGAGCGCCTGCTACCGGCCCATTACACGCTGCACTGGCGGGACAGCGCAGGAAATGATCATACATACACCGACCCCTACACTTTCAAGCCGCTGTTGTCCGACTTCGACCTGCACCTGTTCGGGCAAGGCCGGCACTGGCATCCGCAGAACGTGCTCGGCGCCCATCCGCGCCAGGTGGACGGCGTCGACGGCGTGCTGTTCGCCGTCTGGGCGCCAAACGCGCAGGGCGTGTCGGTGGTCGGCGACTGGAACGGCTGGGACGGGCGCTGGCACCCCATGCGCAGCCGCGCAGACAGTGGCGTCTGGGAGCTGTTCATCCCCGGCGCGCGGGCGGGCCAGCTGTACAAGTTCGAGCTGCGCACCGCGCACGGGCTGCTGCTGAAGGCCGACCCCTATGCCCGCGCCGGCGAAATGCGTCCGGCCAACGCCAGCCGGGTGACCGCGCCCAGCCGCCATGTCTGGGGCGATCACGCCTGGCTCGAACGGCGCGCCGCCAACGACTGGCACCGGCAGCCGATCAGCATCTACGAGCTGCACCTGGGCTCCTGGCGCCGCCGCCCGGACGGCAGCTTCCAGAGCTACCAGGAAATCGCCGACCAGCTGGTGCCGTACGTCAGCGATCTGGGCTTCACCCACGTCGAGCTGCTGCCGGTCATGGAACATCCGTTCGACGGCTCCTGGGGTTACCAGTGCACCGGCTACTTCGCGCCGACCGCCCGCCACGGCGACCCGGACGGCCTGCGGCTGCTGATCGACCGCCTGCACCAGGCCGGCATCGGCGTCATCCTGGACTGGGTACCGGCGCACTTTCCGCGCGACGACCACGCCCTGGCACGGTTCGACGGCACGGCACTGTACGAACACGCCGACCCGCGCCTGGGCGAGCACCCCGACTGGGGCACGCTGATCTTCAACTTCGGCCGTGCCGAGGTGAAAAGCTTCCTCATCGGTTCGGCGCTGCACTGGGTGGAAGCCTTCCACGTCGACGGCCTGCGCGTGGATGCGGTCGCCTCCATGCTGTACCTGGACTACTCGCGCGGCCCCGGCCAGTGGCTGCCCAACCGCCACGGCGGCAACGAGAACCTGGAAGCGGTCGAGTTCCTGCGCGAGGTGTGCGGCGTGGTGCAGGGCCAGCACCCCGGCACGCTGATGATCGCCGAGGAATCCACCGCCTGGCCGCAGGTCTCGCGCCCGGCCTGGGCCGGTGGGCTGGGCTTCGCGCTGAAGTGGAACATGGGCTGGATGCACGACTCGCTCGATTACCTGCAGCACGACCCGGTGCACCGGACCCATCACCACGAACGGCTCACCTTCGGCATGCTGTACGCCTACTCGGAAAACTTCGTGCTGCCGCTGAGCCACGACGAGGTGGTGCACGGCAAGCGCGCCCTGCTGGACAAGATGCCCGGCGACACGTGGCAGCGCTTCGCCAACCTGCGCCTGCTGCTGGCCTACCAGTTCACCTTCCCGGGCAAGAAGCTGCTGTTCATGGGCGGCGAGTTCGGCCAGTGGACGGAATGGAACCACGACCGCGCCCTGGACTGGCACCTGCTCGACCATGACCGCCACCGCGGCCTGCACGCGCTCACCCGCGACCTGGCGCACCTGTACCGCGACCAGCCGCCCCTGCACGGGCACGACTTCGAACCGCACGGCTTCGAATGGGTCGACTGCAACGACGCCACGCACTCGGTGATCAGTTATCTGCGTCACGGCGGCGGCCGCAGCATGCTGGTGGTGCTCAATTTCACGCCGGTGGTGCGCCACGGCTACCGCCTGGGCGTACCCGGCCCCGGCTGGTATGCGGTACGCCTCAATTCCGACTCCGGCCACTACGGCGGCGGCAACGTCGGCGCCGCCGGCGCCGACGCCGAGCCGGTGCCCTGGATGGGCCGGCCGTGGTCGGTGTCCATCACCCTGCCGCCGCTGGCGGCGCTGGTGCTGGAGGTGCCGTGAAGCGCCCGCGCGTGCTGCTGGCGGCCAGCGAGGCCTGGCCGCTGATCAAGACCGGTGGCCTGGGCGACGTCGCCGGCGCCCTGCCGCCGGCACTGCGTGCCCTCGGCGTCGATGCCCGCTTGGTGCTGCCCGCCTACCCGGCGGTGCGCGAGGCGCTGCCGGGCGCCGAACCGGTGGCCCGGTCGGCACTGTACGGCGGCAGCGTGACCCTGCTGCGCGGCGAACTGCCGGCCGGCGGACGACGCAAGCTGCCGCTGTACCTGATCGCCGCCCCGGCCTTCGAGCGGCCCGGCAACCCGTACCAGACCGCCGACGGCGAGGACTGGCCGGACAACGCCGCACGCTTTGCGCTGTTCTGTCGCGCCGCCGCGGCACTGGCCCTGGGGCAACTTGCACCGGATTGGTGCGCTGACATCGTGCACGCGCACGACTGGCAGGCCGGGCTGCTGCCGGCGCTGCTGAGCCTGCAGCCACGGCGCCCGAGAACCGTCTTCACCGTCCACA
>NZ_JBFJTF010000208.1:0-2581 GCF_041625615.1 Immundisolibacter sp.
CCGTACGGCGACGATCGGCTATTGGCTTTAGGTACAACCCGCCGTCCTGTGTGCAGTACTTCACACAGGACAGTACGCCGCCGCACACGATCCCAGCGCCGTCCATACGCGGCACGGACGCGGACAGCGACAGAGCCCGCAAAGCGCGGGGGCGCCGACGGTCAGTGCAAGCTCTTGCTCAGTTGGGTGTCATCACTGGCGAGTCCGGCGACCAGCAACGCCAACTGCAGACGCCCCGCAACGCCAAGCTTGCTGAATACCGACCCCAGATGGGCCTTGACCGTGCGCTCGGTGATATCGAGCCGCCGGGCGATGACCTTGTTGCTGGCGCCCTCGCCGATCAGCAGCGCAATCTGCCGTTCCCGCGGTGTCAGGCTGCCCAGATCCACGGCGGCGACGGCGGCTTTCGGCTCGACGGCGCGGCTGTTGGCGACCAGGCCGACCAGGCGATCGACGAGTTTACGACCGACCCATACCTCCCCGCCCTGCACCGTCGCCAGTACCTTGCCCAGCAGTCGGGGGTCGATGTACGCATTGCAGTAGCCCCGCACGCCCGCACGCAACAGCTCGAAGCCCTCGTCCTCGCTCGGTGCGTGACTGAGCGCCACCACACGGCACTGCGAATGACGGCCGATGAGCCCGGCGACACCCGCCACGCCCCCCAGCCCGGGAAGCGCCACATCAAGCAACACCAGTTGCCCCGCCTGCCCGTCCAGGGTACGCGCCAGCTCCGCCTGGTCATGCACCGGCACGGCGTCGTCTGGCACACCACTGCCCCAGCGGCGCAGAACGTCCTGGTCACCACTGGCCAGCACGATCATGGCAACGCCTCGCTGCGACGCGCTCCGGCGCCGCTCGCCCGGATGCATCCGACACACACACCGCGCATCTCAGCGCTCCCTCAGCGCCCGCTCGCGCGCACGCTCGATGGGCCACAACAAGTATTTCAGCACGCTCTTGCGTCCAGTCAGTACGTCGACGGTAGCGGTCATTCCCGGAATTATCGGCAGCGACACGCCATCCTTGACGTACCCGCGATCCAGCGTGCGCACACGGATCAAATAGTAGCTGCGCTCCTCACCGCGACCGTCTTCCTGCGTGATGGCATCCGCACTGATGTGTTCCAGGGTCGCCTCGAGCGCGCCGTAGATGGTTGAGTCATAGGCGGTCAGCTTGACCATGGCACGCTGGCCCGGGTGCAGAAAGGCGATGTCGCGCGGCTGCACCTTGGCTTCGACCAGCAGCGTGTCCTCCAGCGGAACGATCTCGACCAAATCCATGCCCGGCTGCACCACCCCGCCGACGGTGGACACCTTCAGCCGCTTGACGGTGCCACGCATCGGAGAACGCACCGCCGTGCGCGTGACCCGGTCCAGGGCCGCCGTGTTGTTCTCGGCGGTGGCGGCCAGTTCGGCCTTGGCCTCGTTGAGCTGCGCCTGCGCCTCGGTTCGGAACTTGATGCGCGCGTCCTCGATCTTGGACTCGGCCTCGTCCAGTGCCGCCCGTGCGGCCGGCAGGCGCAGCCGCACGCCATCCAGATCACCGCGTATCTCGTTGACCTGCCGCTTCAAACGCAGCAACTCCACCTGCGAGATAACGCCTTCCGCCGCGAGCGGCTCGGTGCGCACCAGCTCTTCACGCAGCAGGGCATAGCTGCGCTCCAGCTGGCCGGAAAGCGAACGCATCTCGGCCACTTCCTGCCGGCGCTGGTCGCGCTGCTGTTCGAGGATCTGCACCGTCGAGGCGAGTTCCTGCTGACGCGTGTGATACAGCCGGCGGGCATCCTCGGCCAACTGCGGCGCGTCCTGCTTCACTTCGTCCGGCAGCTGCAGCGGCTTGCCCTCCGTCTCGGCAATCAGGCGGCTGACCTGCGCCAGCAGCGCCAGGTACTTGAGCCTGCCTTCCTGATACGAGGACGCGAAGCGGGTGTCGTCGATGCGCACCAGGATCTGGCCCTTGTCGACCACATCGCCCTCACGAACCAGGATTTCCTGCACGATGCCGCCTTCCAGGTTCTGCACGACCTGCACCTGACTGGACGGGATGATCTGTCCCTCGGCATGCGTGACCTCATCCACCTCGGCCAGGGCTGCCCACACCAGGCCCACCACCAGCAAGACCGCCACGGCCACCAGGATCAGGTGGCCGGCCGGATGGGCGGGGTCCACATCCACCGCAACCGCGTCATCCATGAAGTCCAGATCCGCCCGTTCGAAACCGCGCTTGGGGGCGGCCTTGTCCGCCTGGCGATGCGACCCGCTCATGCCGGCCGCCCGGTCAGACGGCCGCCGCGCAACGCTTCGAGCACCTGATCCTTGGGCCCATCGGCAACGATGCGTCCACCGTCCATGACAATGATGCGGTTGACCAGCGACAGCAGCGAGGCGCGGTGTGTCACCAGCAGCAGGGTACGGCCTTCCAGCAACGGCGCCAGGCGGTTCTTGAACTGCTCCTCGGTGGAGTTGTCCATCGCATTGGTCGGCTCATCCATGATCAGCACCGGCGGCTCGAGCAGCAGGCCACGGGCGATGGCAACCGCCTGACGCTGACCGCCGGAAAGCCCCTCGCCGCGCTCGCCCAC
>NZ_JBFJTF010000209.1:0-2537 GCF_041625615.1 Immundisolibacter sp.
CGTGGTGGCCATCGAGTCGCCCACGTTCTACGGCCTGCTGCAGGCGCTCGATTCCCTGCAACTGGAGGCGCTGGAGATTCCCACCGACCCGGTGGACGGCCTGTCGCTGGAGGCACTGCAGCTGGCACTGGAGCAATGGCCGGTGCGCGCCTGCATCGCCACGCCGAACTTCAGCAACCCGCTCGGGTACTGCATGTCCGAGTCGCGCAAGCGGCGCCTGCTGACGCTGCTCGGTGCCCGTGGCGTGCCGCTGATCGAGGACGACATCTACGGCGATCTCGGCTTCGGCCCGCGCCGGCCGCCGCCGTGTCTGGCGCTCAGCGAGGGCACCGGCGCCGAGGTGCTGTACTGCGCGTCGTTCTCCAAGACCCTGTCGCCGGGGCTGCGCGTGGGCTGGCTGGTGCCGGGGCGCCACCAGGCGCGGGTGGAGTACCTCAAGTACGTGCTGAATCTGGCCAGCCCCACGGTGCCGCAGCTGGCGCTGGCGGACGTGCTGCACAGCGGCGGGTACGAGCGCCACCTGCGCACCGTGCGCGGCGACTACGCGCGTGCCGTGGGGCGGATGATCGAGGCGGTGACGCGGCATTTCCCTGCCGGCACGCGCATCACCCAGCCGGCCGGCGGTTTCGTGGTGTGGGTGGAACTGGCACCGCAGGTGGACAGCCTGCGCCTGGCGCAGCTGGCCCGCGCCGAGGGGGTGAGCATCGCACCGGGGCCGATCTTCTCGGCCACGCAGAAGTATCGGAACTTCATGCGCCTGTCGTGCGCCAGCCGCTGGGACGGCCGCGTCGAGGCGGCCCTGGCGCGACTGGCGCGCCTGCTGGATGCGGCCGGCTAGTGGTCGGCTGACGGTGGTGTCTGCAGGGCGTTGTGGACACGCAGGAACCGTTCTATCAGGCCGCGCAACTGCTGGCCGGCGCCAATGCCGTCGCCGACGGTCAGCGCCTTCAAGGCCGCCTGGTGACCGCCAATGAAATCGACAAGTTCGTGGCTCACGCGCTGGGCGGCGACGCGGGTGCGTAGTTCCCAGTGCTGAAAGTCCCAAACGCGCAAAAACTCGCGGTTGCCGGACATCATGATGATGTGCCGATGGAAACGCTGGATGGCGCGGCTGTAGGCCTGCGCGTCCTGTGCCGCGGCGGCCCGCTCGAGGTCGGCCAGTGCGTGTGACAGCGTGAGCAGGTCCTCCGCCAGGCATGGAACGGCCAGCTGTGCCGCCCGTTCTTCGAGCGTGGCGCGCAGTTCGTAGGCGTCGGTCAGGCGGGCGGGGTCCACGCCGCACCTCCAGGTGCCGAGACTTGGCTGGGAGCGCACCAGGCCGATCATCTCGAGCGCGTACAGCGCCTCGCGCACGGGTGCCCGGCTGGTGTTGAACTCGTCGGCCAGCGTTGTGTCTTTCAGCTGCGTGCCCGGCGGATAGCTGCCCTCCAGAACGCGCTCGGCGATGATTCCCCGCAGCCGGTCGCTGAGTCGAAGGGACGGTGAGGGAGTGGCGCTGGTCGTCATGTGTCGGTCATGCGGTGGTGAAGGGGCGCGGGAGGCGCGTGTGTCTGCCCGCGGAGCGCCCTGGTAAGCGACAGGGTATCGATAATGCGCCGCCGCGGGGACAGAAGGCCACGCCGGGCGTTGATCCTGTGCACGGACCGGGCGTGGCCGGCGGCCTGGGGGGCAGGGATGTGCTGGCGGCGGAGATTGTCGAGAACCTGGAGGCGGCGCTGGCGCAGTTTCGCAGCGTGACCCTGGAGTTGGTGGGGGAGGGCGACGACTGACGCGCGGTTTGGCGGGCCTCAGCCGCGCCGCAACACCTCCCGCAGCGTGTCCAGCGGGCGCGTGTTGAGCACGTCCGCCGCCTCCAGCCAGCCGCGGCGGGCCTGGCCGATGCCGTAGTCGAGGTTGTTGAAGTCGTCCACGGTGTGGGCGTCGGAGCTGATGGCGACCAGCACGCCTTCTTCCCTGGCCATGCGGGCGTGGACGTCGGTGAGGTCCAGGCGCTTGGGCTGGGCGTTGAGTTCCAGAAAGCAGCCGCGCCGGCGGGCGTGGCGGACGAGCCGCAGCCAGTCGAGTTCGATGGGCGGGCGCTTGCCGAGTTCGCGGCAGCCGGGGTGGGCCAGCAGGTGCAGGTGCGGGTGATCCATGGCGCGCATGAGGCGTTTGAGCTGCCGCGCCGGTGACAGGTCGAAGTGGCTGTGCACGGCGCCGATGACGATGTCGAGCTGGCCGAGCACGTCGTCCGGCAGGTCGAGCCGGCCGTCTTCGAGGATGTCCACCTCGATGCCCTTGAGCAGCACGATGCCGTCGAGCCGCGCGTTCAGCGCGTCGATGGCCTCGCACTGCTGGAGCAGGCGCGCGGTGTCCAGGCCGTGGGCCACGGTGAGGCGCTGCGAGTGTTCGGTGATGGCCAGGTAGGTCAGCCCGGCGGCGCGGGCGGCGGCGGCCAGTTCCTCCAGCGTGGCGTTGCCGTCGCTGGCGCGGCTGTGGCAGTGCAGGTCGCCCTTGAGGTCGGCGCGCTCGATCAGGCGCGGCAGCGGCGCGCGCGC
>NZ_JBFJTF010000210.1:0-2471 GCF_041625615.1 Immundisolibacter sp.
GCCTACGTGGCGCTGGTGGATGCGATGGCCGGTCTGCGCAAGCGCCGGCTGGTGACGCGCGATCCCATCCACGGCGCGGTGGCGGCGGTGTCGGTGGGGATTTTCGGCGGCCAGCCGGTGCTGGACCTCGACTACGCCGAGGACTCCACCGCCGAGACCGACATGAACCTGGTCATCAACGATGCCGGCGCCTTCGTGGAGATCCAGGGCACGGCCGAGGGGCATGCCTTCCGTGCCGACGAGCTGACGCAGATGCTCGCGCTCGGCCAGCAGGGCATCGCCGAGCTGATCGCCCTGCAGCGCGCGGCACTGGAGGCCTGATGCGCCTGGTACTGGCCAGCGGCAATCGCGGCAAGCTGGCGGAACTGCGCGGCCTGCTGGCTGACCTGCCGCTCGAGCTGCGGGCGCTGTCGGACTTCACCGCCGGGGCCGCCGAGGAAACCGCGCCGACCTTTGTCGAGAACGCCATCCTGAAGGCGCGCTTCGCGGCCGAGGCCAGCGGCCTGCCGGCGCTGGCGGACGATTCGGGGCTGGAGGTGGACGCCCTGGCCGGGGCGCCGGGCGTGCGCTCGGCACGCTATGCCGGTCCGGCGGCCGACGATGCCGCCAACCGGGCGCTGCTGTTGCGTGAGCTGGCGGGCCTGCCGGCGGACCGCCGGGCCGCGCGTTTTCGCTGCGTGCTGGTGTTCCTGCGCCATGCCGCCGACCCGTGGCCGCAGGTGTTCTCGGGTACCTGGGAGGGGCAGATCGCCACCGCCGAGGCCGGCGAGCACGGGTTTGGTTACGATCCGCTGTTCCGGCTGCCGCAGCGCGGTGTCACGGCCGCCCAGCTGGCGCCCGACGAGAAGGCGCGCCTGAGCCATCGGGCGCAGGCCACCGTGGCGCTGCGGGCGTTTTTGCAGGAACTGCTCGCCGGCGCCTGAACGCGCCGGGGGCAGGCGCCCTCAGGCGCGCAGCACGAACTCCAGCACGAACTTGCTGCCCAGATACCCCAGCGCCAGCAGGCCGAACCCGACCAGCGTCCAGCGCACGGCGGTCTGTGCCCGCCAGCCGGCGCGCCGGCGGCCAATCAGCAGCGTGCCGATGACCAGCCAGGCGGCGATGGACAGCGCCGTTTTTTCCAGCAGGTGCGGCGCGAACAGGTCGCCCAGGAACAGCATGCCGGACAGCAGCGCCAGCGTCAGGGCGGAGAAGCCCAGCCCGAGCAACTGAAACAGAAGCCGTTCCATGTCGCCCAGCGGGGGCAGCGCGCGCAGCACGCCGCCGGGTGCATGCTGGCGCAGGCGCAGGTCCTGATAGGCCATGACCATGGCCTGCACGGCGGCAAGCGCCAGCAGGGCGTACGCGGCCAGCGACAACGCGATGTGCAGCGCCAGCGGCAGTGTGTCGGCCAGCGGCAGCGGCGGGGCCCGATCCGGCAGCAACATCAGGAGCGCCGACAGCGCCGCCAGCGGGGCCAACACCACGCCGAGGTTGTGGACCCGGCGCAGCGCCGCTACCGCGGCGAACAGCAGCATGACCACCGCCGCCAGCAATGAAACGGCGTTGCCGAACCCCAGTTCCAGCGCCTGGTCATGGGGGACCACGCGCGCCATCAAAGCCAGGTGCGCGGCTCCCAGCAGCGCGGTGGCCAGCAGCAGCATGCGCCGGATCGGCGGTGATGGATGGCGCAGCTGCCAGCCGTAGCCGGCGCCGAGGCCGAGGTAGGCGGTGGCAAGCAGAAGGGTTGGCAACACGCAGGACAGCCGTGAGCGGGGGCGGAGGCTGATTCTAACGGACCTGGTGTGCCTGACGGAGGGGGCGGGCCGCTCATGCAGGCAGGCGCGGTTCAGGCGGCGCGCGTGACCGAAGTCCGCGGCGTCGCCGTTGCGTGCGGCGGATACAGAAGGTCTTCGCTGTGCAGGAGCATCAGGTCGTCATCCAGGTCGGCGGCTGCCAACCGCGCCAGCACCTGTGCATTGCTGTCGATGTGCGCGATGACGCGGTCGCCGCGGCGCTGGGCGAGCGTCAGGGCGGCCTGCTTGGCGGCGGTGACATCGTCACGCCAGCCCTGCGGCGTGAACCAGGCGAGCGAATCGGTGAAGTGCAACTCGTACCCAATGGCCAGTGCATTGAGACCGCGCAGCGTGTCTTGACGCAGGAACTCGGGGCGGGCGGAGTTGATGCCGACCCGTGTGCCGGGCTGGCGGTGCAACCAGGCGGCCAGTGCCAGCAGGCCGCGGTACGGCGCATGCGCCATGCGCAAGATGTCGCCGGCGTGGCGATGGCGCCGGTGCCAGGACAGTACCTGTGGCTGTTCGGCGGCCGGTACGTCGCACGTTTCCAGCACCGTTTCGATAGTGCGGCCGAACGGATCGATGTCCGCCGGCGCCAGACGGGCGAAGTGGGCCGTCGCGTGGGCCGCGTCGTAGGCGCGTAGCAGTTCGGTCAGCGCCAGGCGCATGTCCAGGAAGGTGCCATCGACGTCGAAC
>NZ_JBFJTF010000211.1:0-2453 GCF_041625615.1 Immundisolibacter sp.
CGACCAGTGCCACGCACAGCGCCAGCACCGGGCCCAGCTGGCCGGGGATGCCGACCGCCGTCAGCAGGTCGCCGAACCGACCGCTGGGCGGCGCGGAGCCTTGCAGCAGTTGCAGGGCCGGGACGAACACCAGCAGCGACACGCCCTCGGTCAGGCCGGCGGCCAGCAGCAGCGCCAGGCTGGTGGCCACCTCGCGTGGGTTGTTGGCCAGCAGCTCGCCGGCAAAGGCGCGCAGGGCGTGCCGCAGCTTCATGTCCGGGCCAGCCGTGCCTGGTGCTCGTGTCGGGCGCGCAGGAGCAGCTCCCAGGCCCAGAACCGCAGGCTGGCGCGCTGGGACAGCGCCGTGATCAGGGACGAGCACGTGCGCCGGGTCGGGTTGCCGTTGGCGTCCCGGGCGCACCACAAGGTTTCCAGTGCAAACGCGATCAGGCGCCGCTGGCGCGCGGACCGGGTGGACAAGGCGTGCGCCCAGGAAGGCGCCGTGGCGCCCAGCAAACGGTCGGCGAGCAACAGCGCCTGCGCCAGTGGCAGCAGGACGCCCAGCCGGACAGCCGTCTGGCGGATTGCTTCCAGGAATGTCGGCGTGGCGGCCCGCGTGACGGCGGCGATGTCGCACACCCACAGCAGCCGAAACCAGCCGTGGCGGCAGCCGTGGGTGCTCAGGTAGAGCAGTTCGGTCACCTGGTCGAGCACCGGCACTGTCGCGCCGCCGAGCACGAGTGTGTCGGCACGGGCGAGCACGGTGGCGGTCGGGAGATCCAGCAGGTGGGGGTTCGGGTGCAGGCGGTGGTGCAGTTCCAGGGTCAGGCCGGCGGGGCCGGTATAGCGCTGCTCGTGCCAGTAGCGTGGAGGCGGCAGGGGGGCGTCGTCCCGCGCCCCGTGGCGTTTCCAGCCGACCTGGCGCAGGGCGGTGTCCGCCGCCGTGGTGTCGCCGGGTGCCACCAGGATGTCGATGTCGCCCACCTGGCGGGCGGCCAGGTCGCCATAGTGACGCAGTGCCATCGGCACGCCCTTGAGTACGCACCACCGGATGCGGGCGGCGTCGAACGCGGCGCCGGTGGCGACGATGTGCGCCACGCTGGTCAGCGCGCGGCTGGCGTTGGCGGCTTGGGCGGCGAGCAGCGGTGCCTGCAGTGGCGCCAGTTGGGGGAAGCGGCGGACCCGTTCGACGGCCAGGGGCGCCACGCCGTGCGCAAGCAGCGCGTCCAGGAGGTGTTGGGTGTTGGCCGGCGGCATGGCGCCGGGGGTGTCCGCGCGCGTGCAGTGGGACGGTGCGCTCAGTGCGAGCAGCCATGACACCGTATCCCGCGTCAATGCACCCGCCATGCTGGAGGACCGGAAAAGGAGGGGGCGACGGACGTCACCCCCGTGGTGGCGACTAGGGCCTAGGTAACGCCAGGGAGAACCAGGGGCTCAGGGAATCGATGGGTTGGGGAAGGCGTTGTTGGCCTGGAGACCGTTGTCGGAATTCAGCAGCGTTGCACCGAACGTGCGCGACACGTCCAGCCGTTCGACGCGTGGTGTCTGCCATGGAATGCGCAGGTCGTTCATGGGTCATCCTCCGTACGTTTGAAAAACGCGATAAGCAAAGCCTTTGAATCATTCCGCCCGGCAGGCGTTTGCGCTGATCAGGAACAGATCGCGTTCGGATTGCAGCCGGCGTTGGAGGTGTTGTTGGCGTGGCTGTCGGCACCACCGGGGTTGCCCCCAGCGGTATGGGCGAGGTGCAGCGCCTCACAGCGCGGCGTCGCCCATACCTTGCGGTGTGTGGCGAGGGTCTGTTCTTTTGCCTGCATGGGTGTCTCCCGAATGAATCCCGAAACGGTGATGAGCCTAAAGGAACGACCGTGACAGATTGACGACGCATGCACGGTCGGTCAGGCCCGGCTGCGGCGCGTCGGGGCGTCGCTGTCGGCGGTTCGTGCCCGTTCGTAGTGATGCAAGAAGCACGCCATGCTGTGCCCGCGCACGATCACGCATTGCGCCTCAAGAGACCAGCGGTCTACCGGCACCTCCCCTGTGAGGGTCTCGAACGCGGCGTCCAGCGCCGTGAAATCGATGTACTGGGCCGCAAGCCGGCCAGCCCTGGCAGGCGCCACGCGCGTCAGGATGGCGTCGCGCTCGCGCTGGACCCGGGCGTGGAAGTCCGGCAGGAACGCGCCCTTGTCGGTGCGCGTGCGGATGGTTTCGGGAATCAGGCCGTTACCAATGGTGCGTACCAGGGCACGTCCGAAACCGTTTTGGTGCAGGGCCTGTGGCGGTGCCGACAGGCACAGCGTGACGATCTGGCGGTCCCACAGCGGGCTGCGGTGGCTCATGTCGAGCCAGGCGGCGGTGCGGGCGATTTCCTCGCGCAGCCTCGGCCACACCGCGTGGGCCAGGTCGAAGCGCTGCGCCGCGCGCAGCGTCAGTTGCGGCGCGCGGCCGTGCCAGGCGCGGCGGGCACGGCGGGC
>NZ_JBFJTF010000212.1:0-2451 GCF_041625615.1 Immundisolibacter sp.
GCTGCTCGGTGGCGGCGCGGTCGAGGTGGTAGTGCTGGTTGCAGAACTCGCAGTCGACATCGATGCCGCCGCGCTCGGCCAGCAGGCTCTCGATTTCGGCCCATCCGAGCCCCATCAGGGTCGCCAGCACGCGGTCGCTGGAACACGAACAGCCAAACGCGATGTCCTGCGCCGCCAGCAGGCGCATGTCCTGGTCGGCGAACAGGCGACCGAGCAGGGCCTGCGGCGAGAGCGTGAGCAGTTCCTGTGGACGCGCGGTTCCGGCCAGTGCGGCCACGTGGTCCCACTGCGCGTCCGCCTGCGGGCCGCTCGCCGCCGGCAGGCGCTGGATCAGCAGGCCGGCGGCCCGCGTCGCGTCGGCGGCCAGCACGATGTGTCCGGGCAACTGCTCGGAACTGGCGAAGTAGCTCTCGAGCGTGGCGGCCACGCCGTCGGCCAGTTCGACGATGCCCTGATACCGCCGCCCGCCGCCGCGTGGATCGAGCGTGATCACCAGCCGCCCGTCGCCGAGCAGGCGATGCCAGTCACTGCCCAGCAGCGGCTCGCCCCAACGCGCCAGCGCCCGCACCGTGTGTCCGCCACGGCTGTCCGCCACCAGCAGGCGCAGCGGGCCATCGCCACGCAGCTCGACGATCACCTGGCCCTCACTCTTGAGGTTGGCACCCAGCAGCGCCGTCCCGGCCAGCACCTGGCCGAGCAGATCGCGCACCGCGGTCGGATAAATGTGCCGCGATTGCACGTCCTCCCAGCTGCGCTCGAGCTGCACGAGCAGCCCTCGCGCCGGTGCCTGGGCGAACGTGAACCGGTGCAGGGTATCGCTGGACATGCTCAAAAACTGTTGTGAACAACCCGCCGCGCCGCGTCCGGGCACGTCGGGTGAAGGCAGAAGGGCCGACCAGTATAGCCGCCTACCGCACCGCGATCGCTGGCGGTGTGCCGGCGCCCTGTCGGCCCCCACGGCCGCCCATCACAGCGCCGACGTGCAGTGCGGACACCGCGTGGCGGCGAGCGGAATGCTGGTGCAGCAGTGCGGGCAGTCCTTGGTGGTCGGCGCTGCCGGCTCCTCGGCCCGCTTCATTCGGTTCAGGTTGCGGATCAACACGAACACGGCCAGCGCCACGATGACGAAGCTGACCACCGTGTTGATGAACAGGCCGTAGTTGAGTGTTACCGCGCCGGCCTCCTGAGCCGCCGCCAGCGTTGCGTAGGGGCCCGCCACATTACCCTCGCTGAGCACCACGAACAGCTCGGCAAAATCGACGTTGCCGAGCAGCATGCCGACCGGCGGCATCAGCAGATCGGACACCAATGACTTGACGACGGCGCCAAACGCCGCGCCGATGATGATGCCCACCGCCATGTCGACGACATTGCCGCGCATGGCGAACTCGCGAAACTCCTTCAGCATGTGCTCACCCTCCCTCGCCCTGACCGGGTTGACGGCACGGCGGTGCATCGCCGGCCGTACACTGGACGCTACTTCAGTTGTTCCGCGCGGGCAAACAAAAAACGCACTCCATGGGTCGCGCCCAGGCCGACTGCCTTGCCTTGGTGCAACAAAATTCGCGATCGCACCAATACGGTGCGCACTCACGCCATTAGCCTTCGTTTATGGGGGCGAATCCAGCCTGATTGCATGGCACGGGGTTTGCAAATAGAATTCGCGGCCCTTTGTGTTCCGGATGGCTTTTCCGTGGAGCAAAGGAACTGTAAATCAGGCAATTGCGAATGCAATCGGAGATAAATTCATGATGAAGAATGCCATCCTGACCTCGTTGGCAGCGGCTGGACTGCTTGCCGCAGGCGCCGTCAGCGCCGAAATCAGCGGCAACGTGGGCCTTACCAGCGACTACGTGTTCCGCGGCATCAGCCAGACCGATGAGAAGCCGGCCATCCAGGGCGGTTTCGACTATTCCCACGACAGCGGCGTTTATGCCGGCGTGTGGGCTTCCAACGTGGACTTCGAAGACGGTGACGAGGCCGAGATCGAAATCGATCTGTACGGCGGCCTGACCGGCGAAGTCGGTGACCTGGGCTGGCAGTTCGGTGCCATCTACTACAACTACCCGGGCGTGGCGGACAGCGCCAACCTGAAGTACGACTACTGGGAAGTCGGCCCGACCCTGAGCTACCCGCTGGGTCCGGTCAGCGCCAGCCTGATGGTGCTGTGGAGCCCGAACTTCTTCGGCGAGACCGGCAAGGGTCTGTACACCGAAGTGGGTCTGTCGGCGCCGGTCGGCCAGTTCGAGATCGGCGGCACCTTCGGCCACCAGGACATCGAGCGCAATGCCAAGTGGGGCACCCCGGACTACAACAACTGGAGCCTGTACGTGGCCACCAGCCTGGCCGGCGTGGACCTGAAGCTGGCCTACACCGACACCGAGCTGAGCAACAACGAATGCTTCGGTGGTTCCGAGTGGTGTGAAGGCCGCGCCGTGTTCAGCATCGGCA
>NZ_JBFJTF010000213.1:0-2446 GCF_041625615.1 Immundisolibacter sp.
CCCGGCGCCTTGGCGGCGCCGCCAAGGCGCAACCCCCGGGGAGTCGGCCCGCGACACCATGCCGCAGCGTGCCCCGCTGGCCGGACACTAAAATGTGTCCTTGGCTCCCGGCCGGCACGACCTGACCCCATGTCCACCGTATCCCCGTCCAGCGCCCTGCTGCTGGTACACCTGCGCAGCGTGGCACTGGCCACCCAGGCGACGGCCGTTGTGCTGGCGGCCTTCGTCCTGCACATGCCGCTGCCGCTGGCCGCCGACGCCCTGATCCTGGGCCTGCCGGCCGCCATGAATGCCGCCGCCTGGTGGCAGGCCAGGCGCGGCGTGGAGCCGTCGGCCTGGCAACTGACGGCCCAGCTGGCGCTGGACGTGGTCGGCCTGACGGCCTTCCTCTACCTGAACGGTGGCTACGCCAACCCGTTCGCGTCGCTGTTTTTGCTGCCGCTGGCGGTGGCCGCCACCGTGCTGCCGATGCGCCACACCGCCGGCCTGACCGCCCTGGTCGTGGCCGGCTACACGCTGGTGATGTTCGCCTACCGACCGCTGCCGCACTACCACGGCAGCCTCGGCGACAGCTTCGACCTGCACCTGCTGGGCATGTGGCTGAGCCTGGTGGCGGCGGCGCTGATCATCGCCGTGTTCGTAGCCCGCCTGGCCACCGCCCTGCGGACCCGTGAAGCGCACCTGGCGCGCCTGCGCGAGAGCGCGCTGCGCAGCGAACAGCTGGCCTCGCTGGGCGCGCTGGCCGCCGGCACCGCCCATGAACTGGGCACGCCGCTGTCGACCATGGCGGTGCTGGTGGGCGAGCTGCGCGCGCAGGCGCCGGCCGACCAGCGGGAGGACCTGACACTGCTGGCGCAGCAGATCGACCGCTGCCGCACCGTGCTCACCCGCAACCTGACGGCCACCGGCCAGGACCGTGCCGAGGGCGCCGGCCGCCAGGCCGTCGACGCCTGGCTGGCTGCTTTGCTCGACGGCTGGCAGCAGACGCGGCCCGGCACCCGCCTGCGCCAGACCCTGGCCGGCGAGGGCACGCCGCCGCCGGTAGTGGCCGACGACACGCTGCGCCAGGCGCTGTGCAACCTGCTCGACAACGCCGCCGACACCGGCAGCGTGGTCGAGCTGTCGGCGCACTGGGACCGCCAGGCGCTGACCATCGAGGTCGGCGACCGCGGCGACGGCATCGCGCACGCGCTGTCGCCCCGCCTGGGTCAGCCCTTCGTCACCGACAAGCCGCGCGGCCTGGGGCTTGGCGTCTATCTCGCCCACAACGTCATCGAGCGCCTGGGCGGCCGGCTGGCCATCGGCGCCCGCGACGGCGGCGGCACGCTGGCGCAGGTGTGGCTGCCGCTGACCGGCCTGGCGGCCTGACATGCCCTCGTCGCCCCCGACCGAATCGCCGCAGCTGCTGCTGGTGGACGACGACGACGCCTTCGGCCAGGTGCTGGCCACGGCGCTCGGTCGGCGCGGGTTCCGGGTGCAACGGGCCGACAGCCTGCAGGCCGCCCAGGCCCTGTTGCCGACGCTGGAAGCCACGCACGCGGTGATCGACCTGCGCCTTGGCGACGGCAATGGCCTGGATCTGGTGCCGCAGCTGCTGCAACGATGCCCGGACATGCGCATCGTCGTGCTCAGTGGCTACGCCAGCATCCCCACCGCCATCGACGCCATCAAGCTCGGCGCCACCTATTACCTGGCCAAGCCGATCGATGCCGAGGCCGTGGTACGGGCGTTCGACGGCAGCCCGGCGCCGGCGCAACCCAGCCCGCCGCCGCTGCAGCCGCCGTCGGTCCGGCGTATCGAGTGGGAACACATCCAGCGCGTGCTAAGGGACTGCCACGGCAACGTTTCCGCCGCCGCGCGGGCACTGCGCATGCACCGGCGCACGCTGCAGCGCAAGCTCAGCAAGCGCAGCGGCGGCCTTTAGGGCACGCGCCGTCGGATCATCGAGCGCCGCGCGCCCCGAAAACGCCACCCGATCCAGCAGCCCCGCCGGCAGGGGCATGCGCCCTGCGTGAACCGGGTGGCCGCCGGCCGCGCTACAGCCGGACCGCCGTCAGCCCGAGCTCCCCGGCGCGCTGCAGGTTGGCCTGGCTGGTGATCACCGCGGTACTGGCCCGCGCGGGCACCAGGTAGGCCGCCGCCACCCGGCGCAGGTCGTCCAGCGTCACGTCCAGCACCGCTTGCCGATACGCCTGGCGCGCCGCGTCGCTGCGCCCGAACAGCCCGGCATGAAACGCCCGACGTGCCTCGCCGGCCGGCGAGGCCGGCCGATCGATGCCACCGATCACGCCCAGGATGGCTTCCTCCACTGCCCGTGACGGGTGACCGTCACCGTGCAGCCAGTCCAATGCCCGGTCGAAGTCGGCCAGCGTGTCGGCCAGACGCGGGTCACGGTAGCTGTAGAACCGGAACGCGCCGCTGTCGGCATCGAAACTGGCGCCGCCCC
>NZ_JBFJTF010000214.1:0-2428 GCF_041625615.1 Immundisolibacter sp.
GATAGCGCGCCTGGGCCCCGAGCTCCTGCTCGATACGCAGCAGCCGGTTGTACTTGGCCACCCGGTCCGAGCGCGACAGCGAGCCGGGCTTGATCTGCCCGGCGCCGCTGCCAACGGCAATGTCGGCGATGGTCGTGTCCTCGGTCTCGCCGGAGCGGTGCGAGATCACCGCCGTGTAACCGGCCTCACGCGCCATGCGCACGGCCTCCAGCGTCTCGGTGAGGGTGCCGATCTGATTCACCTTGATCAGGATGGAATTCGCCACACCGGTATCGATGCCCCGGCGCAGGATGGCGGGGTTGGTCACGAACAGGTCGTCGCCCACCAGCTGCACCGACGCGCCCAGGCGCTCGGTCAGGCGCTTCCAGCCGTCCCAGTCGTCCTCTGCCTGGCCGTCCTCGATGGAGATCACCGGATAGCGTCCCGCCAGATCGGCCAGATAGTCGACGAACTGCGCCGAGCTCAGGGCGCGACCCTCGGACGCCAGCTGGTACTGGCCATCCTTGTAGAACTCGCTGCTGGCGACATCCAGCGCCAGACGCACCTCGTCGCCCGCGGCGTAGCCCGCCGCGCCGATGCTGTCCAGCACCACCTTCAGCGCCTCCTCGTTCGAGGCAAGGTCCGGCGCGAAACCGCCCTCGTCGCCGACCGCAGTGTTCAGACCACGCTGGCGCAGCAGCTTCTTCAGCGCCTGGAAGATCTCGGCGCCGCAGCGCAGCGCTTCCGAAAACGTCGGCCGCCCCGCCGGAATGACCATGAACTCCTGCAGATCGACGCTGTTGTCGGCGTGGGCACCGCCGTTCAGGATGTTCATCATCGGCACCGGCAGGCACATCTCGACCCCGCCACACAGCGCATTGATGTGCCGGTAAAGCGGCATGTCGCGACTGGCTGCGGCGGCATGCGCGGCGGCCAGCGACACCGCCAGCATGGCGTTCGCGCCCAGCTGGCTCTTGTTGTCGGTGCCGTCGAGGTCGGTCATCACCGCGTCGATGCGATGCTGGTCCACCGCATCGAGCCCACGCACGGCCGGCAGGATGCGGCTCAACACGTTGTCGACTGCCTTGGTCACGCCCTTGCCGTTGTAACGGGCAGCGTCGCCGTCACGCAGTTCCAGCGCCTCGCGCGAACCGGTGGAAGCCCCCGACGGCACAGCGGCGCGGCCCAGGCAGCCATCGTCGGTCAGCACGTCCACTTCTACCGTGGGAAAACCGCGCGAGTCGAGAATCTCCCGCGCTTTCAGGTCGACAATCTTGCTCATCCGTCACTCACGTTGCGTTTGTCTGCATCAGATCCTGCTCGGCAAAGCCGGCCGCCTTGACCAGGCGGTCCAGGTCAACCAGCGTGCGCAGCAGGCTTTCCATGCGATCCAGCGGCCAGGCATTGGGGCCGTCGCTGAAGGCCCGCGCCGGATCAGGGTGGGTTTCCATGAACAGGCCGGACACACCGGCGGCCACTGCCGCACGCGCCAGCACCGGCACGAACTCGCGCTGCCCCCCGGAACGGTCACCCTGACCACCGGGCAGCTGCACCGAATGCGTGGCGTCGAACACCACCGGGCAACCGGTCTGGCGCATCAGTGCCAGTCCGCGCATGTCCACAATCAGATTGTTGTAGCCGAACGAGGCGCCCCGCTCACACACCAGCACGCGCCCTTCACCGCCGGCCGCGTTGGCCTTGGCCACCACCTGCGCCATGTCGGCCGGCGCCAGGAACTGACCCTTCTTGATGTTGACCGGCTTGCCGCTGGCGGCGACCGCCTCAATCAGGTCGGTCTGCCGGCACAGGAAGGCCGGCGTCTGCAACACATCCACCACCTGCGCCGCGGCCGCCACGTCATCCGGCGAATGCACGTCGGTCAGCACCGGCACACCCACCGTCTCGCGCACCTCGGCCAGCATGGCCAGGCCCGCCTCACGCCCCGGGCCGCGCGGTGACTTGCCGGAACTGCGGTTGGCCTTGTCGAACGAGGCCTTGAAGATGAACGGCACGCCAACGCGCCCGCAGATGTCCTTCAGCGCTGCCGCCGTGTGCAGGACCAGCTCGCGGCTCTCGGCGGTGCACGGACCGGCGATGAGAAACAGCGGCTGCTCGAGCCCGGTTTCGAAACCACACAGCTTCATGCGGGGGCCGACTGCGGCACACGGGCCGCACGGTGGATACGCGCCGCCTCGACGAAGCTGCTGAACAGCGGGTGCCCGTCACGCGGGTTGGAGGTGAACTCCGGGTGGAACTGGCAACCGACGAACCACGGGTGCTCGGGCAGCTCGATCATCTCCACCAGCCCGTCCTGCTCACTGCGACCGGACACCTTCAGACCGGCTCCCTGCAGCGTCGGCAGCAGACGCGGGTTGACCTCGTAGCGGTGACGGTGGCGCTCGACGACGCGTGCCTCGCCATAGATGCTGCGCGCCAGCGTGTCCTCACC
>NZ_JBFJTF010000215.1:0-2373 GCF_041625615.1 Immundisolibacter sp.
CCGCCCCCGTCCACCGACGCTGCCCCGCCGCGCACGCCGCCACACCGGGCGATGCGCGGCGCAGGCGCACGCGTGTGCCTGCGGTGACTGACGGGCATCAACAAAAATGAAAAATAAAATGCGAATCGTTCTTATTTTGATAACATTCGCCAAGCCCGGCGCTTCGGCCGTGGCACCCGACGAACACAGGGAGGACCCATGATCCGCCGTCACACCACCCGCGGCGCGGTGGCCGCCGCCGCGCTGACCGCTGCGCTTGTGCCAAACGCGCAGGCCGAGACCTCGATCGACAGCATCGAACAGACCCTGGCGCAACTGCAGGCCCAGCTGGTCGCCGCGCAGCAGGAAATCGCCGCGCTGAAGAACGAAAACGCGCAAATCAAGGAACAGGTCGCCGCTACCGGCGAAGCGGTCGAACGGGCCGAGCACGAGGCCGCCGCCCGTGGCCCGTCCTGGACCGAGAAGACCAGCCTCGGCGGCTACGGCGAGATGCACTGGAACAACCTGCAGAGCAAGGACGAGATCGACTTCCATCGTTTCGTGCTGTTCCTGGGCTACGAATTCGATGAAAAGACCCGCCTGTTCACGGAAGTCGAACTTGAACACTCGCTCGCCGGCGAGGGCAAGGAAGGCGAGGTCGAACTCGAACAGGCGTACATCGAGCGTGACCTGACCGACACCCAGCACGCCCAGGCCGGCTTGTTCCTGCTGCCGGTCGGCATCCTGAACGAGCATCACGAGCCCGACACCTTCTACGGCGTGGAGCGCAACCCGATCGAAAGCGCCATCATTCCGACCACCTGGTGGGAAGGCGGTGTCGGTCTGCGCGGCGCCCTGACCCCCGGCTGGAACTACAACCTGGCCGTGCACTCGGGCCTGAAGGTGCCGGTCAGCGGCAGCAGCGCGTTCCTGCCGCGCAGCGGGCGCCAGAAGTTGTCCGAGGCGGTGGCCGAGGATCCGGCCGCGACCGCACGCATCCGCTACCAGGGCATCCCCGGCCTGGAGCTGGCGCTGTCCGGCCAGTATCAGGACGACGTCACGCAAAGCACAGGCGATCGCGCCCGGGCCTTCCTGTGGGAAGCCCATGCCGTGCTGCAGCGCGGACCGTTCGGCCTGCGCGCCCTGTATGCGGCGTGGGACATCGGCGGCGATCAGGCCGAATCCTTCGGTCGTGACGAGCAGAACGGCTGGTACGTGGAGCCGTCCTGGCGCCTGAACGACCAGTGGGGCGTGTTCGCCCGCTACAACCGCTGGGACAACGCCGCCGGCGACAGCACCGACAGCAAGTTCCGGCAGATCGACGTCGGCTTCAACTACTGGCTGACCGATCAAGTGGTGCTGAAGCTCGACTACATGGACAAGAACGGCCCGACCTCGGCCGATGACGACCGCGGCGTGAACGCCGGCGTCGGCTTCTCGTTCTGACAGCCAAGACCACCGGGGCGCACGCCCCGGTGGTCGGCCCGCCGGCGCTCAGCCGGCGGGCATCACCTCGCCGCGCCACAGGTCATCCTGTGTCTCGCGGGCACGGATCAGGTGCGCCTGGGCACCGTCCACCAGCACTTCGGCCGGTCGCGGCCGGCTGTTGTAGTTGCTGCTCATCACAAAGCCGTAGGCCCCGGCGTCGCGCAGCGCCAGCAGGTCGCCCTCGGCCAGCGCCAGGGAACGCTCCCGGGCCAGAAAATCCCCGCTCTCGCACACCGGCCCCACCAGTTCCCACGACATCGGTTCCCGGCTTCCGCTGTCACGAAGCGGCAGCACCGCATGGTGGGCGTCGTACAGGGCCGGGCGCAGCAGGTCGTTCATGGCTGCATCGACGATGGCGAAGTTGCGCTCCGCGCCGGGCTTCAGGTACTCCACCCGTGTCAGCAGCACGCCGGCAGGCCCGACGATGGAGCGTCCCGGCTCAATCGAAATACTCACCCCGCTGCCGGCAAACGGCGCGCTGATGGCTGCCACGTAGTCGGCGTGTGACGGCACCGCCTCGTTCTCGTACGCAATGCCCAGACCGCCGCCGAGATCGACGTGCTCGATGCCGATGCCCTCGTCCAGCAGCGCCTGTCGCAACGCGGCCACGCGCCCGGCCGCCTCGGCCAGCGGCGCCAGATCGGTCAACTGCGAGCCGATGTGGCAGGCAATGCCACGCACCTGCACACCCGGTAGAGCCGCAGCATGCCGGTACAACGCCGGCGCCTCGGCGGCCGGGATGCCGAACTTGTTCTCCCGCAGCCCGGTGGAAATGTACGGATGGGTACGGGCGTCGACGTCCGGGTTGACGCGCAGCGCCAGCGGCGCCTTCAGGCCCATCTCCATCGCCACCCGGTTAAGCCGCTCCAGTTCGGCGGCCGACTCCACGTTGAAGCAGCCGATGCC
>NZ_JBFJTF010000216.1:0-2361 GCF_041625615.1 Immundisolibacter sp.
GATGAGCCACACCCAGGCCATGCGCACGCTGGCCGGCGTGCGCATGAAGCTGATGCAGGGCGGCCCGCCCACACCCGCTGCCCAGACGGTGCTGTTCCTGCACGGCGCGGGCGGCGCCAGCCAGTGGCTGCCGTTCATGGACCTGCTGGCGCGGGACTTTCACCTGTTGGTGCCCGAGCATCCAGGCTTTGGCGATTCGGACACGCCGGCCTGGCTAAAGCGCGTCGAGGATCTGGCCTATTACTACCTGGACGTCCTGCAGGAGCTCGACCTGACCGGCATCCACCTGGTCGGCCACAGCCTGGGCGGCTGGACCGCTGCGGCGCTGGCGATCAAGGACTGCTCGCGCATCCGATCCCTGACGCTGATTTCGGCGGCCGGGGTACACGTGCATGGCGTGGCGCGCATCGACAACTTCATGGGCAACCCGGAGCAGAGCCTGCGGGCGCTGATTCACGATCAGTCCGTCGCCGACCAGCTGCTGGCGATGCAGGTGCCGCCCGAGGAACGCGAGCGCCAGCTCAAGAACCGCTTTACCACCGCCCGCCTGGTCTGGCAGCCGCGGTCCTACGATCCGCACTTGCCGCCGTGGCTGCACCGCATCCGCGTGCCCACGCATGTGGTGTGGGGCGAGCACGACCGCCTGTTTCCGCTACCGATCGGGCAGGAATACCAGCGCCTGATTCCAGGCGCGCGCCTCACGGTGCTGCCGGGCTGCGGCCACTTGCCGCCCATCGAGCAGCCACAGCGGTGCGCGCAGGCCGTGACACAGTTCGTGAACGCGGTGTGCGCCGGGGAGGGCAGGGCATGAAGTTTTTCAATTTTCACCTCATGTCCTACGCCGACATGGACGTCAGCCTGATCCGCGAGCACGGCAGCGCCTGGGTCACGTTCCCGAACCGCCATTACGATCCGAAGGTCGGCGCGGCCCTCTACAACCGGTATCTGGACGAACTGGAATACGCCGACCAGCTCGGCTTCGACGGCGTGTGCGTCAACGAACACCACCAGACCCCGTATGGCCTGATGCCGGTGCCGGGCGTGCTGGCAGGCGCCCTGGCGCGCAGCGTCAAACGGGCGAAGATCGCCATCCTGGGCCGCGCCCTGCCGCTGGTGAACAACCCGCTGAATATCGCCGAAGAATTCGCGATGCTGGACAACCTCTGCCGGGGTCGCTTCATCGCCGGTTTCGTGCGCGGTATCGGCGCCGAATACCACTCCACCGGCGTCAATCCGGCCGAATCCCTGGGGCGCTTTCAGGAAGCCCACGACCTGATCATCCGCGCCTGGACCGAGCCCGGGCCGTTCGAGTTCGACGGCGAGTACTACCACTACAAGTACGTGAACCTGTGGCCGCGGCCCTACCAGGCGCCTCACCCGCCGGTGTGGGTGCCCTCGCAAGGCTCGGCGGAGACCATCGCCTGGGCGGCCCGCCACCGCTACACCTACTGCCAGACCCTGGGCGCCATCAAGACCGTGGCCGGCTTTTTCGACAAGTACCGGGAAGAAGCCGACAAGGCCGGCTACGCCGCCGGCTGGGACCAATGCGCCTGGTCGACGACGATTTACGTCGCCGAGACCGACGAACAGGCCCTGCGCGAAGCCGGCCCGCACGCCGAGGCGATCCAGAACGAGTTCCTGCGCATGCCCTTCGAGATGCTGCTGCCGCCGGGTTACACGTCGCTGGAGTCGTTCAGGCACATCCAGCCGGACATGATCGGCAAGCCGCAGACGGTGCGCTCGCTGAACGACGCCGGCGTCATCATCATCGGCAGTCCCAGCACGGTGCGCGAGCGCCTGGCGGCCTACCAGAAGCTGGCCGGCTTCGACACGGTGCTGGTCAAGACCCAGTTCGGCACCCTGCCGGCCGACATGACGCGCCAGAACATGGACGCCATCGCGCGCGAGGTGCTGCCGTATTTTCAGCAGGCAACGACCGCCGAGGAACCGTAGCGCGTCCGCTCACGGGTGCATCCTGGCCAAGCTGAACTGGTCAACTCATCGCCGCCCGGACTAACATCAACGAGCGTTAGGTTGCCCATGGCTGCGTTGGCATTTCGCAAGCCGCGCGCGGCGCCCAAGGAGGGGATGTAATGTCGAACAACGGACTTGACCTGGCTGCGCTGGTGGACGAGCAACACGGCCTGGTCAGCATGAAGGCCTACGCCGACTGGGAGGTGTTCCGGGTTGAGCAGGAACGCGTATTCGGCCGCGCCTGGCTTTACGTCGGTCACGACACGGAAGTGCCGCGCAACGGGGATTACGTAACCCGCCAGATGAGTCAGGACCCGGTCATCCTGACCCGCGACAATCACGGACAGCTGCGGGTTTTCCTGAACATGTGCCCGCACCGCGGGGCCC
>NZ_JBFJTF010000217.1:0-2356 GCF_041625615.1 Immundisolibacter sp.
CCGTCCCGGCCGTCGCCGGGACGGGCTGAGCGGCCGCGTCAGTAGCCCATCAGCGCGCGGTAGTGATCCCAGAAGGCGCGGATGGTGGTCTCGGTGACCAGGTGGTCCGCGTCCTGGACGTCGCGCCCGCCCATCTCGATGCAGGACCAGTCGTTCTGGTCGCGCACCACCGCCTGCTGGCAGATCACGGACGACTCGCCGTCCTCCATGGAGATCAGGCCCGCCGGGCCGATCAGGTTGATCTGCTTCAGGCGGATGTTGCGCAGTTCCTCGTCGTCGGTCTTGTAACCGAAGTAGGTCCATACCAGCTCGAAGGCGTCGCGACCCTTGGGCAGGATCTGACGCACCGCCAGCGTGTTCTGGATCTGCTGGATCACCAGGCTCGGCATCAGCGACATGATCACCAGCGTGACGTCGTCGTCCCACTCGCCCTGGCGCCCGCGCAGCAGGGATGGGTCGTCCAGGGTGTAGGTGTCGGCCTGATAGGTGCGCAGCTGCGACTGCTTGGTGTCGGCCAGCGCCGCCTCGGAATCCGTCCCGGAACGCGAGAACAGCACCGTGTGCCAGCCGTTGGTGATCTTGACGCCGCCCACCTGGCTCGACCGGTACAGGCCGAACGTCATGTGGAACAGGTGCAGCAGGCTGGCGTGGTACGGATCCTTGGTGTTCTCGGCGTAGAACTTCCAGTTGCTGGGAATGTACTGGCGCGCGTGACCGATGACCTCGATCTCGCGGTCCTTGAAGATGCGCTGCAGGTGCGCGTCCATGGCCCCGCCGGCACCCAGGTAGTCCTGCACGCCCGGCATGTTCGCGTCGAAGGTGGCGAACACCACGCCGTGGTAGTCCTCCACGCGCAGCTTGCGCAGGCCGTGCGCCTTCAGATCGAAGTCCGCCGGATAGCCGCCCTTGCCGCCCAGGCCGCGACGAAACGGCACGCCGACCAGATCACCGGCGGCGTCGAACGACCACTGGTGGTACACGCAGGTGTAGGTGCCGGCGGCGTTGTTGCCGCGCAGCTCGCGGCACACCAGCGCACCGCGGTGGGCACAGCGGTTGACCCAGGCATGGATGGCGCCCGTGTCGTCGCGGGTCATCACCACCGGCGTATCGCCGACGTAGGTGGTCTTGAAATCGCCCGGGTTCGGCACCTCGGCCGCCAGCCCGATGAAGTTCCAGGTCGGCCCGCGGTAGATGCGGGCCTGCTCCTCGTCGTACACCGCCTGCTCGGTGAAGACCCCGTAGGGCACCGCCGAGCTGACACCCTCTTCCGGCCAGATGAGCCCGCCGGTCCGTTTCACGCGTGCGTCCATGACGTTCTGCTCCTTGCTGTGGCGGCTCAGATGGGGGTGACCATCAGGGTCTGGATGCGGTACGTGTCGAACACGCAGACCTTTTCCTTGAAACGCAGCTGCCCGTTGACCCGCACGATCTGGTCCACGTACTTGCCCGTGTTGTAGACGCGCGTCTCGCCGTCCAGCAGGGTCTGGAACACGCCGTAGTTGGTCTGCGCGCGGATCACGCCGCCCTGCTCGCCCAGGACGCGGGTGTTGCTCACCAGGTGACGGTAGAAGTGCGGGGCGTAGATGTTGGCCTTGCGCAGCGCCACGATGCGGTCACGCAGCATGCCCTTGCTGTCGCAGTACATGACCGCCACCGGCAAGCCGGCATCGGCGTTCTCTCGCGGGACGACCCGGTAGACGCAGTCGTCGGTGAAGAAGTCCGGCCACTCCTCCAGGCGATCGTCGTCGATGCACTGCACGTAGGCGTGAATCAGGTCTTCGACTTCCTGCCGGGTGGTAGTGACAGGAGCCGTGGCAACGGCAGTGGACATGGCGGCACCTCGTAATGTTCAGGTGCAGCCATTGTGGGAAAGCGCGACCGGCGGCCATTGACCGCCGTCAAGGGCACTGCGTGGCGCCAGGCCGGGCGGCCCGGCGCCCCCCGCCTACAGCCAGCGCAGCGCCAGCTGCATGACCCGCTCCAGGCGCGGCCCGTAGGGCGGGCGCATCAGTGCCTGCACCGACCAGCGGCTCTGGTACAGCACGCTCTTCTGGTGCGAGAAGGTGACGAAGCCGTCGAAGCCGTGATAGCGGCCGATGCCGCTCGGCCCGACGCCGCCGAACGGCAGCCCCTCGTGGGCGACGTGGAACAGCACGTCGTTCACGCAGGCGCCGCCGGACACGGTCTGGTCCAGCACGCGGGCGGTGCGCTCGGCGTTGTCGTCGAAGTGGTACAGCGCCAGCGGCCGCGGGTGGCTGTTGACGTAGTCGATCACCTGCGCCAGGTCGTCGTAGGTCTTGACCGGCAGCACCGGGCCGAAGATCTCTTCCTGCATCACGCTCATGTCGTCGGTGAC
>NZ_JBFJTF010000218.1:0-2194 GCF_041625615.1 Immundisolibacter sp.
ACCACCATCGAGGTGCTGGTGCCGGACTTTCGCCACCGCATCGACGTGGCGCTCGAGATCCTCACCGCCGCGCCGCCGGACGTGTTCAACCACAACATCGAGACGGTGCCGCGCCTGTACCCGGCGGCCCGGCCGGGCGCCGACTACCAGGGTTCGCTGGACCTGCTCAAGCGCTGCAAGGCGGTGCTGCCGGACCTGCCGACCAAGTCCGGCCTGATGCTGGGCCTTGGCGAAACCGACGACGAGGTGCTGGCGGTGATGGCCGACCTGCGCGCCCACGACGTGGACATGCTGACCGTCGGCCAGTACCTGGCGCCGTCGCAGCACCACCTGCCCGTGCGCCGCTACGTGACGCCGGAAACCTTCGCCGAGCTGGCGGCCCGCGGCCGGGACATGGGCTTTGCCAACGTCGCCAGCGGTCCGCTGGTGCGCTCGTCCTACCACGCCGACCTGCAGGCCGCCGGCCACGCCGTGGCCTGAGATGGAGTTCTACGCCGTCAAGGCGTTGTCCGCCCTGATCGAGCCGCCGGGGCTGTTCGCCGTCCTGATGCTGCTGTGCGCGCTCGGTGTGCGCCGCCATCCGCGCCTGGCGCAGTGGCTCGGCATGCTCGGGGCGGCACTGGTGGTGCTGCTCTCCACCACGCCGGTCAGCCACGCCCTGCTCGATTCGCTCAGCCACTACCCGCCGGCCACACCGCCGGCACTGCAGCGTGCCCAGGCCATCGTCATCCTCGGCGGCGGCACGCAGTACGGCGTACGCGCCGGTGGGGGTGGCACGGTCACGCCGATGGCGCTGGAGCGCCTTCGCTACGGCGCCCGCCTGGCACGACAGACCCGGCTGCCGGTGCTGGTCACCGAGGGTGCGCCGGCCGGACGCGAGCCGGGCGCCGTCGACATGGTGCGCGCGCTGCTGGAATGGGGCGTGGCGCCCCGCTGGACGGAGGGACGCGCCATGACCACCTTCGACAACGCCCGCTATGCGTACCAGACGCTGGCGGCGGCCGGCGTCACGCGCATCGCGCTGGTCAGCCATGCCTGGCACCTGCCACGGGCAGTGGCCCTGTTCGAGCAGGTGGGGTTCGAGGTCATCCCCGCACCGGCGTACGTGCCGGGCCCACGCCGGCACACATGGCGTGCCTGGCTGCCCAGCATGCAGGCACTCGAACTGTCGACGCTGGCTGTGCACGAGTACCTCGGCCACGCCTGGTATCGGCTGCGCTACGGCAGCGGCGCATGACCGTCCCGGTCCAGCCGGCGGCCACCGTGGCACCGCTGCGCGACGGCGCGCACGGGCTTGAGGTGCTGCTGGTGCAGCGCAGCCCGGCACTGGTGTTCGCGCCGGGCGCCTGGGTGTTTCCGGGCGGTCGCGTGGACGAAGCCGACCACCGGCAGGGTGCCGAGCGCGCGGCACGGCTGGCGGCGATACGCGAGGCGGCCGAGGAAGCCGGCCTGCTGCTGGACCCCGACACGCTGGTGGAGGTCGCCCACTGGACCACGCCGCCCGGGCAGCCACGCCGCTTCGCGACGTGGTTTTTCGTGGCCGACGCCAACCGCTGCGGCGGCGTGCGCGTGGACGGCGTGGAAGCGGTCGACTACCGCTGGCTGACCCCGGCCGATGCGCTGGCGGCCGGCCGCCGGCACGACATCACGCTGATTCGCCCGACCATCGCCACGCTGACCGAACTGCAGGACTACCCGGACGTCGCCTCGGCGCTGGCCGGCTTTGCCGGGCGGACCATCCAGCATCACAGCCCGGTGGCCTGAGCGCCGCCACGGCCCCAGCCGCCGTTACACTGCATCCGACACCCCACGCGGCGCGGTCGCGCCCGCCACACGGAGCATCGTCGGACATGAGCTTGCAGGTTATTGGCGCCGGCCTCGGCCGCACCGGCACGCTGTCATTGAAGGCAGCGCTCGAACAGCTCGGCTTCGGACCCTGCTACCACATGACGCGCATCTTCGAGCACGTCGAGCACGGGCCGATGTGGCAGCAGTTCGCGGCCGGCGAGCGCGGCGACTGGGACAGCCTGCTGGGCGACTACAACGCCGCCGTGGACTGGCCGGCGAGCTACTTCTGGCGCGAGCTGGCGGCCTTCTACCCGCAGGCCAAGGTCATCCTCACCGTGCGCGACGCCGCGCGCTGGTTCAACAGCATCGACAACACGCTGTTCCGCTTCATGCGCTCGCCGGTGAC
>NZ_JBFJTF010000219.1:0-2194 GCF_041625615.1 Immundisolibacter sp.
AGGCTGCCCCTCCCCCGGCCGTGAATCAGCCCTCCACGGGAACAGGCCCCGTGGCGAGGTATACCATCCCCGCGCCGCCCGGGCGCTGGGGGATGCCCGTCAGGCGCCGGGCGCTTTGGCCTGCTTCCCGGCCGCTTCGTCGTCCTCAGGCCGCGGCTTGTACAGGCCGATCAACACCCAGTCAGCCGTCGGCCTCGCATCAAAGGCCGGGCCGGTCACGTACAGGCGACCGGCCGGACTGACCGCGAACAGCAACTGCCCACCGTCGGCGAAACGCTGCTGGTAGGCATCCCAATCGAAGGCCTCGGTCAGGCGCGTTGCCGAAATCTTGGCGCCCTCCTCCAGCAAACCCAGCAGGGCGGAGTGGCTCACGTTCTCTCCGAACATCGGCCGGCCCTGAATGTGGCTGGCAATGCGCTCGCGCTCGGCGCCGTCGGTCTCGCGCCGCGTGCGCAGCACGTACACGTTGCCGGCACCGAACTCGCGCCGGTAGCGCACCGTCGCCAGGGCGTTCAGCTCCGGATGCCGCGACATGGCAAACAGCCGTCCAATGCCCACCAGGTCCAGCGTGCGGTCGGCCTCCGGGGACACCGGGTTGCCGAAGTAGGCATTCAGGCCTTCCATTCGGGCGGTGCGAATACCGGTGTAGTCACCATCCGCCAGCAGCGTGCGGAATCCCTGTGTGTTGAGCGCCGCGGCAATGGCCCGGGACAGCCGGTTTGAGCCAACGATCAGCACGCCCCGGTCCTCCGGGTCGGCGACTCCCAGCCAGCGGGCCGCCGGCCGCGCCGTGGCACTGGCAAAGATGACCGTACCCAGAATGACGATGAAGGTCAGCGGCACCAGCATGTCGGCGCCGGCGAAGCCGGCTTCCTGCAGGCGCAGCGCGAACAGGCCGGAGATGGCCGCCGCCACGATGCCGCGCGGACCGATCCACGCCAGCATCAGCTTCTCGCGCCAGGTGAACTGCGTGCCGATGCCGGACAGCCAGACCTTGAGCGGCTGGCCAATGCCCTGGATGGCCACCAGCACCAGCAGTGAACCCAGGCCCACCCGCGCGAGCGCATCCAGGTCGATGCGCGCCGCCAACAGGATGAACAGCCCGGACACGAACAGCAGCGTGAGGGTTTCCTTGAAGTCGAGGATGCCCTCCAGCGGCACGTGCTTCATGTTGGCCAGCAGGATGCCCATCACCGTGACCGCCAGCAGGCCGGACTCGTGCGCCAGCACGTTGGACACGCTGAACACCGT
The DNA here is from genome assembly GCF_041625615.1 of Immundisolibacter sp. Taxonomy (GTDB): domain Bacteria; phylum Pseudomonadota; class Gammaproteobacteria; order Immundisolibacterales; family Immundisolibacteraceae; genus Immundisolibacter. The sequence continues at coordinate 1,252 of NZ_JBFJTF010000219.1, forward strand.
CAGCACCGCCGCCAGCACCACCGTGTTGATCAGGAAATCCGGCAGCCAGTGGCGACGCAGCAGGATGCCCAGCAGGTAGCCGCCGACCGCGCCCAGCACGATTCCGACGCCGATCACGCTCAGGAACGTCAGGCCGACCGTCATCCACCGATCGTCCGCCGACGCCGCCCGGGTGATGACGAACTGATACACCAGCACCGCCAGCAGGGCGCCGACCGAATCGATGACGATGCCTTCCCAGCGCAGCACGGTGGCGATGCCGGCCTTCGGCCGCACGGCGCGCAGCAGCGGCACGATCACCGTGGGCCCGGTAACCACCACCAGCGCGCCGAACAGCGCCGCCAGTGACCAGTCGAAGCCGACGAACACACGCGCCGCCACGCTGGCCACCGCCCACGAGGCCAGCATGCCGACGCTGACCAGGCGCCGGATCATCACGCTGAGCCCACGCACCTCCTCGAAGCGCAGCGTGAGGCTGCCCTCGAACAGGATCACCGCCACCGCCAGCGAAACCATCGGAAACAGCAGTTCGCCGAACATGGCGTCCGGTTGCAGCAGGCCGGTGAACGGCCCGGCCGCCAGACCGGTCAGCAACAGGAACAGGATGGCCGGAATCCGGAGCTTCCAGCTCAGCCACTGGGCCAGCGCGCCGAACAGCACCACGCCGGTCAGCGCCAACAGCAGGTGCTGATGCATACGGGCCCTCCCGCGGGGCGGTTGTCAGCGGTTCAGGTCACGCACGGCGCCGCGATCGGCGGAGGTGGCGAAATGCGCGTAGGCCTGCAGCGCCTTGGACACCACCCGTTGGCGATCCCGGGGCTGCCACGGCGTGGCCGATTGCTCCACCGCCGCGCGGCGCTGGCCGAGTTCGGCGTCATCCACCGCCAGATGGATGCGCCGGGCCGGGATGTCGATCTCGATGCGGTCCCCGTCCTCGACCAGG
>NZ_JBFJTF010000220.1:0-2159 GCF_041625615.1 Immundisolibacter sp.
CGGGCACAGAAGTTGACCTGCGTGTTGGTGGTCCAGGCCTCGGTCACGGCACCGGCCGCCGGCGCCAGCGGCAACAGCGCCTCGCTGGCCGCCGGCGGCGTGCCACTGTCCAGCCACACCTGGGCCAGACGCACGGCAATGTCGGGCTGCTGCTCGTCCTCCGCCACGATCAGGAACTGCAGCGGCGCTGCCGCCAGACGCGCGCGCAGCGCCGCCAGGCGCTCGGCCAGCTGCCTGAGTGCCGCGCCGTCGGTGAGGCTGTCGTCGAGCCGCTTGATGGCCTGGATGCCGGCCAGCCCGGACCACTGGTGGTGCAGGCGTGCCACCGGCGTCATGCCGGCGCTGGCGGCGGCCATGGCCAGGGCATGACCGTTGCCGGTGACGGCGTTCTCGTCGCCCATGCGGATCTGCGCCACCAGTTCGCGCAGGCGGTCCAGCTCGTCGAAACGCGCCGTGTGCAGGGTCTCGTGCAGCAGCTTCGACAGCGCGCCGTGATTGCGTACCAGCGCCTTGCCGGATACCACGAACAGGCCGCGGCTTTGCCGGTTGTCGGTCGCCAGCGCGCCGACACTGGCGCTGGCGCCGATGCCGCCGGTCAGCGCAGCGTGCAGGGCCTGGGTCTGCGTGTAGTCGCGACCGGCCGCGCCGACCTCGCTGAGGGTTTCGGCCAGCAGCGGCAGCAGCTGCAACTCGTCCTCGTCCAGCGCCGGCAGGTCGATCACCAGCTGCTGGTAGACCAGGCCATTGGTCGGCTGGTCGTACCAGCTGGCCGGCAGGCCGGCCACCGGCTCGCGCACCGCCTGCGGAATCTTCAGCACCGGCGCCACGTCCTCGCGCGTGACACGCGGCAGGATCTCCGGGTCGTCCTGCTGCGCCTGACGCACCTGCAGGGCCTTGGCCTGCTCCAGGATGCGCGCGCGGCCGGCGTCATCCAGGGTGCCCTTGATGGCCGCCAGGCGGGCCTGCTCGGCGGCGTGCTGACGCTCCGCCAGGGTCGGGTCGGGTTTCAGCGTCAGGCGCACGCGGTGCGGGTTGTCCAGCAGCCAGCGGCGCACTTCGTTCTGGATGAAACCGGGCTCGGCGGCGGCGGCACGCAGGCGCTCGATGGCCGCGTCGATGGCCAGCGCCTGCACCGGGTCACCGTGATGCACCGCCTGCGGCAGGGCGTTCATGATCAGCTGCAGGCCGTAGGGGTAGCGGTCGCCGCCGACCTCGCGCCGACCGAGCTCGATCTGGTGCAGCATGGCCTCGACCTGCTCGGCCGGCACGCCGTTGTCGGCCACTTCGGTGAGCACGTCGAGCACCAGCGCTTCCACCGCCTCGGCGTGTTCGGGTTCCGAGCCTTCCACACCGGCGGCGAACAGCAGCTCGCGCGCCGAGTCGTCCAGCCCGCACAGCGGCGACGGCGCGCTGCCCAGCGGCGTCGTTTCCAGCGCGTGCAGCAACGGCGAGGAGGCGTTGTCCAGCAATACGCGCGAGAGCAGGTTGGCCCGCAGCACGGCGTCCAGGTCGGTGAGGTCGCCCAGCAGCCAGCCGAGCACGACATGCGTCTTGCGCGCCGTGTCGCCGTCTTCGGCGGCGTAGCGCTCCTCCACCGCGCGCGGCGCGGGGTAACGCTGCTCCGGCGGCACGCGCAGGTCGATGTCCAGGCGGTCGAAGTGCCGCAGCACGCGGTCTTCCATGATGGCCTGGTGCTCGGCGGCCGGGATGTCGCCGTAGGTGAAGAAGGTGGCGTTGCTCGGGTGGTAGTGCCGGGCGTGGAAGGCCTTCAGCTGCTCGTAGCTCAGGTCCGGGATGTGCTCCGGATCGCCACCGGAATTGTGGTGGTAGGTGGTGGTCGGGTAGACCTCGCGCGCCAGGGTCTGCCACAGCGCCGACACCGGCGCGCTCATGGCGCCCTTCATCTCGTTGAACACCACGCCCTTGAAGGTGAGTTCGGAGTCGGCGTTCTCGGCCTCGGCGAATTCGAGCCGATGGCCTTCCTGCGCGAAGTCGAGCGGATCCAGCGTCGGGAAGAACGCCGCGTCCAGGTACACGTCCAGCAGGTTGAAGAAGTCCTTGCGGTTCTGGCTGGCGAACGGGTAGGCGGTCCAGTCGCTGGCCGTCATGGCGTTCATGAAGGTGTTCAGCGAGCGGCGCAGCATCAGGAAGAACGGATC
>NZ_JBFJTF010000221.1:0-2146 GCF_041625615.1 Immundisolibacter sp.
ACCGGTGACGCGGGCCATGACGTCAGTGCGACTTGACAAAGCTGGTGACCGCCGCGCTGAAGTCTTCCGGGTACTCGATCATGGCCCAGTGGCCGCAGTGGGGGACGATGTAGCCCCAGGAGTTGTCGATCAGCTCCAGGAAGCGGTAGGCGATGTCCAGCGGCACCACCAGGTCGTCCTTGCCGTTGACCACGAAGGTCGGCTGGCTGACGCGGGCGATGAACTCTTCCGGATAGAACAGCCCGCCCTGCTTGCGCACCCAGTCCATGGTGGCGGCGTAGGAGGTCTTGTTCTTGGGATCGACCGAGTTGTTCCAGCGGTACTGGACCATTTCGTCGGTGATCTCGAACTTGTCGTTGGCCAGGGTCTTGATCAGCCGGATCATGCCGTCCGGCGTGTAGTCGTAGCCGAGCACCGGCTGCAGGGCCGGGGTGATCTCGGCGTTCAGGCCGGCGGTGCCCATGAGCACCAGCTTGTCGACCAGCTGCGGGTGGTCGACCGCCACGCCCATGGCGGTGGCACCGCCCATGGAGTTGCCGACCAGGCTCGCCTTCTCGTAGCCGAGCGCCTTGATGAAGCCGGCGATGTGGTCGTAGCGGTTTTTTTGCGAGTACTCGAAGGTGGCCGGGTCAGGGCTGTCGGAGTTGCCGAAGCCGACCATGTCCACGGCGATGGTGCGGAAGTGCTTGCCGAACAGCGGCAGGCAGCCGAACCAGTTGCCGTAGCCGTTGGCGCCGGCGCCCCCACCGTGGATCAGGATCAGCGGCTCGCCGCTGCCCTCCTCGATGTAACAGGTCTTGATGCCGTTGACATCGATGTATTTCTTTTCGTACTGCGCTTCGTTCATCACCTGCTCCTGGTGTGTGATGGTGGGGAAATCTCAGGCCGCGGCGAGGTCCATCGCCATGGCGCCCATGCCGGTGAACCAGCTGGCGATCGGCTCGTAGTAGAGGGTGTGGCCGGTGGCGCCGGCCACGGTGCCGGCCATGGCCAGCCAGCACATGATTTCGAGGCCGCCGTTGCCGGCGTTCTCGAGGATGTAGTCGGTGCTCCAGGTGGCGATTTCCGCCGCCTGGCCCCCGCTCAGCAGGCTCAGCACCCGCTGGTCGAACTCGGCGTTGACGTGGCCCATGCCCGGGGTGGCAATCCAGTGCGACAGGCCGCCGGCGCCGATCACGGCCACCCGCTGTGTGCAGGCGGCGCTGCGGATGTAGGCGCCGACGGCCTGGCCGAGCGCGTAGCAGCGTGCCGGTGACGGCGGCGGCGTGCGGTTGATGTTGACCAGCAGCGGTGCCACCGGGATGCGCCCGCCGGGGTTGATGATGCGCAGCGGCAGCGCGATGCCGTGATCCGGGTCCAGCGACTCGGCCCGGGCCAGGTCGAAGCCGGCCTGGTCCATGTGCCGCAGCAGGGCGTCGGCGAAGGCGCCGGCGCCGGCCATCGGCTGGCGCGGAATCTGCATGTCGCCCAGCGGCGTGTAGCTGTCGGCGCAGCCCAGCGCGAAGCTCGGTTGCAGCCGGTAGCCGAGGTTCACCATGTGGTCGGAGGTGATGTACAGCAGCAGGTCGGGCCGCGTGCGCGCGACCTCGGCGGCAATCTGCTTGAAGCCGTCGATCACACGCCCGGCCTGGGTCCGGACGTCGGTGGGATCCATCACCACGTGCGAGGTGGCGGCGGCGGCGGCGATGCTGCCCATGTCAGCTGTCCTCCGACAGTTCGGGGTAGTGGCGCACGGTCATGTGCGCCGCCATGTGGGGTTTCAGGACCAGCTGGTAGTGCATCTGCAGGATGGGATGCATGCCGAGCGCGCCGAGCGCCTCGATGTCGCCGCTGGCCAGCGCCGGCGTGTTGGCCGGATCGATGCCGGATTCCGCCAGCACCGCGTCGCGGTCGGTCAGGTAGCGCTCGCGCAGCGGCGGTTCGTGCACCAGCCGTTCGACCAGCAGGTTCAGCCGCCGGGCCTGGTCGGCCGTGCTCATGCGCCACCCTGCACGTGGGCCAGGGTCTGGATGCCGCGCTGGCAGCGGCTGGCCAGGCGTCGCCACTCGAGCAGGTTGCGGTCCTGCTCGAACAGCTGCTCCTCGAGCCAGCCCCAGTCGTCGGCATAGAAGCCCTGCATGGCCTCGCGAGCCCACAGGTCGTCGTC
>NZ_JBFJTF010000222.1:0-2132 GCF_041625615.1 Immundisolibacter sp.
AAGTACAACCGGCTGCTGCGTATCGAGCAGGAGCTCGGGGCCCAGGCGCGCTATCCGGGGGGCAGCGTGTTCGGCGGACTGGGCGGATAGATGCCGCTGCGCGTCGGCCTTCTGGCGCTGTTGCTGGCCCTGGCCGGCCTGCAGTACCGGTTGTTGCTGGCGCCGGGCAACCTGTTCGAGGTGCAGGCCCTCAAGGAGCGGGTGGGGCGTGAACAGGCCACGGTGGATCATCTGGCCGAACGCAACGGACAGCTGGCCGCGGAAGTGGAAGACCTTCGCACCGGCTTGGCGGCGGTCGAGGACCGGGCGCGCGCCGAACTGGGCATGATCAGGCCCGGTGAGACCTTCATTCGCGTCATCGAATAAGCACAGTGCCAAGCTCAGTGGCGATTGCCGATCACTGGGCGGTCGTGCCGGCAGCCGGTATCGGCAGCCGCATGGGCGCCGGACTGCCCAAGCAATATCTGCCGTTGGCCGGCCGCGCGGTATTGGCGCACAGCCTGCAACGGCTGTTGTCGCAGCCGCGTGTGGCCGGCGCGGTGCTGGCACTGGCGGCCGATGATCCATGGTGGCCGGCGCTCGATTTCCGCAGCGACAAGCCGCTGCTGACCGTCACCGGAGGCGCCAGTCGCGCCCGCTCGGTGCTGGCGGCGCTGGAGCGCCTGGCCGGGCAGCGGCCGTCCGATACTCCGGTGCTGGTGCACGATGCCGTGCGTCCCCTGCTGCATGGCGATGACGTGGCGCGGTTGTGCGAGGCGCCACTGGACGCCGACGGCTGTCTGCTTGCTACGCCGGTGACCGACACGGTCAAACGGATCGACGCCGAGGGCCGGGTGCTCGAGACGGTGCCGCGCGATGGCCTGTGGGCGGTGCAGACACCCCAGCGCTTCCGGCTCGGGCAGTTACGGCAGGCGCTGACGGATGCGTTGGCGGCCGGGGTGGAGCCGACCGATGAGGCACAGGCCATGGAACGGGCCGGTTATCGTCCACGCCTGGTACGCGGCCGGCGCGACAATCTGAAACTCACCGTGCCACAGGACGTGCCGTTGGCCGAGTGCCTGCTGGCGGCGCAGGAGCGGGAGGCTTAAGCGATGCGCATCGGCCACGGGTACGACCTGCATGCGCTGGCCGACGGCCGGCGACTGGTGCTGGGCGGAGTGGACATCCCGCACGGTCGCGGGCCAGTCGCGCACTCCGACGGCGACGTGCTGCTGCACGCGGTGGCGGACGCGCTGCTGGGCGCCGTCGCGCTGGGCGACATCGGCCAGCATTTTCCGGACACCGACCCCGCCTTTGCGGGTGCCGACAGTCGGGATCTGCTGAGGCAGGTGGCCGGGCGGGTGCGCGCCGCCGGTTATCAGGTGGCCAATGTCGACGCCACGGTGCTGGCACAGCGCCCGAAGCTGGCGCCGCACCGGGATGCCATGCGGGCCAACATCGCGGCCGATCTCGGGGTGTCGATCGAGCAGGTCAGCGTGAAGGCGACCACCACCGAGGGTCTGGGGGCGGTGGGGCGGCAGGAAGCCATCGCCGCCCACGCTGTGTGCCTGCTGCTGGCGCGCTGAGCGCGCGCCTCGCGGGTCAGAGCTTGCGGTAGACCTCGCGCCCGGCGTCGCGGAACTCGATCGCCTTCTCCTGCATGCCGGCGGTGAGCGCGTTCTCGGCGTCGGCCAGGCCCTTGCTCTGGGCGTACTCGCGCACGTCCTGCGTGATCTTCATCGAGCAGAAGTGCGGGCCGCACATGGAACAGAAGTGCGCCAGCTTGGCCGACTCCTTGGGCAGGGTCTCGTCATGGAACTCGCGTGCCTTGTCCGGGTCCAGGCTGAGGTTGAACTGGTCGTGCCAGCGGAACTCGAAGCGGGCCTTGGACAGCGCGTTATCGCGCAGCTGCGCGCCGGGATGGCCCTTGGCGAGATCGGCCGCGTGGGCGGCGATCTTGTAGGTGACGATGCCGTCGCGCACGTCGTGCTTGTTCGGCAGCCCGAGATGCTCCTTGGGCGTCACGTAGCACAGCATGGCGGTGCCGTACCAGCCGATCATCGCCGCGCCGATGGCGGACGTGATGTGGTCGTAGCCCGGCGCGATGTCGGTGGTCAGCGGCCCCAGGGTGTAGAACGGTGCCTCGCTGCAGT
>NZ_JBFJTF010000223.1:0-2035 GCF_041625615.1 Immundisolibacter sp.
GCCAGCGCCGCGGCCGGGTCGTCGCCGGCACCGATGCGTGCCTGCCCCTTGCCGTCGTAGCCCTCGGTGCGGGTCTTGAGCACGGCCGGTCGACCGATCGTCTGCAGTGCCCGTTCCAGACCCGGCAGATCGTCCACGCCTGCCCAGGCGGTCTGCGGCAGACCGTGGCGGCGCAGGAACTCGCGCTGACGCAGACGGTCCTGCACCGTGGCCAGGGCGGCGGCGTTGGGATGCACCTCGCGTCGGGTCTCGATCTGCGCCAGCACGGCCGCCGGCACGTGCTCGGTTTCGATGGTCAGCACGTCGCAGTGGGTGGCCAGCTCGAGTGCCGCGTCGACATCGTCCAGCGGCGCCACCGTGACTTCGGCGAACGGCGCCGCGCAGGCGCCCGGGTCGGGGTCAAGCGCGCGCACCCGGTAGCCCATGCGCCGCGCCTCCATGGCCAGCATGCGGCCAAGCTGGCCACCGCCCAGCACACCGATGGTCGAGCCCGGCAGCAGCATCACGGCAGCTGGTTGCTTGCCAGCACGGTGGCGGTCTGGCGGTCGCGGTATTCGTCGAGCCGGGCGGCGAGCCCGGCATCGGTGGTCGCCAGAATGGCGGCGGCCAGCAGGGCGGCGTTGACCGCGCCGGCCTCGCCGATGGCCAGTGTGCCGACCGGAATACCGCGCGGCATCTGCACGATCGACAACAACGAATCGACGCCCTGCAGGGTGCGCGAGAGCACCGGCACACCGAGCACCGGCAACCGCGTCTTGGCGGCGGTCATGCCCGGCAGGTGGGCGGCGCCGCCGGCACCGGCGATGATCACCCGCAGCCCCCGGCCGGCCGCCTGCTCGGCGTACTCGAACAGCAGGTCTGGCGTGCGGTGGGCAGACACCACCTGACACTCGTGCGCGACACCGAGCGCCGTGAGCGTGTCACTCGCATGGCGCAAGGTGTCCCAGTCGCTGCGCGACCCCATGATGACGCCGACCAGCGGCGGCGCACTGTGTGCTTGCTGCATGGTTCCCCCGGGGCGCGCGGCCCGCCGGAAAAAAGCGGCGGATAGTACACCAAGCCGGCCGCGCCGCCATGCAAATCCACGACCTCCGTGCGGCTTTTTCGCCGGCGGCGGGCACCCGGCCCGACGCCGGGTGGTTCACCCGTGCGTCACCCAGGCGTAGGCGTTGTTGAACAGCTGCAACCAGGGGCCGTCCTCGCCCCACGTGGCCGGATGCCAGGAGTGCTGCACGGCGCGGAACAGGCGTTCCGGGTGCGGCATCATGATGGCCACCCGACCGTCGCTGGAACTGAAGCCGGTCACGCCGCCGGCCGAGCCGTTGGGATTGGCCGGATAGCGCTCGGCCACGGCGCCGCGACCGTCCACGTAGCGCAGCGCCGCCGGCGCCTGTCCGGTGCCATCGAACACCGCCCGGCCCTCGCCATGCGCGACCACGATGGGCAGCCGGGCGCCGGCCATGCCGCGCAGCCACACGCTGGGGCCATCCAGCACCTCGACCAGCGACAGCCGCGCCTCGAACTGCTGCGAGCGGTTGCGCACGAAGCGCGGCCAGTGCGCGCTGCCGGGAATCAGCGACGCCAGTTGCGACAACATCTGACAGCCGTTGCACACGCCCAGCGTGAGCGTGTCCGGCCGTGCGAAGAACGCCTCGAACTGGGCCCGCGCCAGCGGGTTGCCCAGAATGGCCTGCGCCCAGCCGCGGCCGGCGCCGAGCACGTCGCCGTAGGAAAAGCCGCCGCATGCCGCCAGCACACGGAACGTCTCCAGCGAGTGCCGGCCGGCCAGGATGTCGGTCATGTGCACGTCCACCGGCGCGAAGCCGGCGCGATGGAACGCGGCTGCCATCTCGAGCTGCCCGTTGACCCCCTGCTCGCGCAGGATCGCCACCCGCGGCCGGCGCTTGCGCGGCCGCGCAGTGTGCACCTCGAACGGCAACTCCACGGTCAGGCCCGGGTCGTCGGCGTCGAGCAGGGCGTCGTATTCCTGATCGGCACAGTCCGGATCGTCGCGCCGGCGGGCGATGGCGTGCGA
>NZ_JBFJTF010000224.1:0-2020 GCF_041625615.1 Immundisolibacter sp.
GTCGCATCACCGGCGTGCCGGGCATCAACTTCGGGTACCCGGTGGTCGATACGGATGGACGGGTGCAGGCGGTGGTGTTTGCCGCCGTGAGCACCGACTGGCTGGCGGGGCTGGTCGACCCGGGCGTGTTGCCGGCCGGCGCTTCCGTGACGGTGCTCGATCGCCGCTTGCAGCTGATGGCACACCTTCCGTCGTCCGTCGGCGATGACGACGTGCTGAGCACGGCCAGCGCCGCATTGCCCGGTCGGCTGGCCGAGCGGCGCGAAGGTGGCGGCATCAGGGTGACCGCGGCGGACGGCAGCGCCTGGCATTTCACCTATGTGCCGCTGGGTGGCATGTCGCTTGCAACGGCGCCGTATCTGTTGCTGGGGCTGCCACTGGACGCCTTGCATGCCCAGCTTGCGCCGTTCGTGCGCATGCAGCCGCTGATGGTGATGGTCGCCCAGGCGGTGCTGGCGTTACTCGTCTGGTTTGGGGTACGGGGCCTGGTGGTGCAGCCGGTCCGCGGGTTGGTGGAGGCCGCCAGCAGCCTGGCGGAGGGGGTGCGCGGCGTTCGCCTGCCGGAGCGCCACCGGGTTGCCGAGCTCTCTCTGATGGGCACCGCCTTCAATCACATGGCCAATCAAGTGGATGGGGCGGTGCGGGCATACCGGGTGCTCAGCGCGGGCAATCGAACCCTGCTGCGCGAGCACGAGGAGCAGCGCCTGCTCGATGCCATGTGCCGGGTAGTGGTGGAGCACGGAAGCTACCGCTACGCCGGGGTTGCGTACGTGACAGAGGCCGGGATCCAGCAGATGGCGGGTGCCGGCGAGGACGAGGGGTTTACGGCTTACCTGCAGGCGCACTGGCAAACGGCCCTGGCGCACCAGACGCCAACGGTGCGGGCGCTCAGCAGTGGCGAGCCGGTAGTCCAGCAATTCATGGACCGCGAGGCTGGACACGGCCTGTTTCAGTTGGCGGCCAGCCGCGGGCTGCATTCGGGCGTGATACTGCCGCTGAAGGTGGACGGGCGGATCATCGGCGCTTTGACCGTCTATTCCAGTGCGCCGGATGCCTTCGCAGCGCGCGAGATGCGCCTGCTGGCCGAGCTGGCGGACGACCTGTCGTTTGGCATCGTCACCGCGCGTCTGCGCGAGCGAGAGTCGCGGGCTGATGCGCACCTGCGGCGGGTGGCCTATTTTGACGACGCCACGGGGTTGCCCAACCGGGTGCGTTTTCTGGATCAGCTGGCGACATCGGTGACCGCGCGAAGGGACGTGGCGGTGCTGGTGGTCGAGTTATTCAACTACTGGGAAATCGCCACCGCGCTGGGGCACGCCACCGGTCACGAGTTCCTGCAGGTGGTGGCCGAGCGCCTGCGCAGCCGGGGTGCCGAGCATCTGGCCCGGGTGGCGCAATCCGAGCTTGCGGTACGGGTGGACGTGTCGGATGAAACCGCGGCCTGTCACTTTGCCGATGACCTGCTCGCTGCGCTTGCCACTCCGGCGCTGCTGTCGTCGATCAGTGTCGACATCGATGCGACCGTGGGCGTGGCGGTGGGGCGGGGCGACGACGGTGAGCGCCTGCTGCAGGCGGCTCGGCTGGCGGCGCGCGAGGCCAAGAAAAGCCATGCCAGAGTGCTGCTGGCGCATCCGCGGCTGGACAACGACTGGCGTGACCGGTTGCGTCTGGCGGCGGATCTGCGCGAGGCCATCGATGAGCGGCACCTGAGCATTCACCTTCAGCCGCAGGTCGACCTGCGCACCGGCGAGGTGTGTGGCGTCGAGGCATTGGCGCGCTGGCGCCACCCGGAGCATGGGGTGATCTCGCCGGCCCAGTTCATCGGTCTGGCCGAGCGCACCGGACTCATACGCAATCTGACACAGGCCATTCTCGAAGCGGTCTCGGCGCAGGCCGCGCGGCACGCGGCAGCAGGCCTGCATCTGCCGATCGCCATGAACGTGTCGGCCCGCAACCTGCATGATCCGGCCTTCTTCCGCTGTCTCAAGGACGCGCTCGAGACGTGGCCGCAGGCACGTCA
>NZ_JBFJTF010000225.1:0-1888 GCF_041625615.1 Immundisolibacter sp.
CGTCCGGACCGACGACACGGCGATCGTCCACCACCACCGCCACCGTCAGGCGCTTGACGCCACCACCGCTCAACTTGCTGTGGCTGATGGTTCGGTCGATCTCGAAGTTGCGCACCGAGCGGCGGCTGCGCTCGCGCGGCGTCACGGGCGACTCGACACCGGCCCCATCCGTGTCCGTGTCCCCGGTTGCGCTCTCGGCCAGCTGCAGGCTGCCGTCCGTCGGGGGCTGGTTACTGAGCGTGCCGGGTACGCCACCGATACCAGCGCGTCCGGCCGTGGCGGTTTCCTCTTCCTGCGCGCTGCGCAGCACGGCGCCGTCGGGCTGGTACTCCTCGCGCGTGCGCTCGGTCACCTCGAAATCCACCTCGGCGCTGACCTTGGCACGCACCCCCCCAGGACCGACGACGGCCGCCAGCAGGTCCTCGATACGCCGCACGTAGTCCTGTTCCAGACGCCGCGTGTAGTCGTACTGTTCCGCCGACCGGTCCATTCCACGCTGGCCGGCGGGACGGGTCAGCAGGCTGCCTGCCTGGTCCACCACGGTGACGCGACCGGCGGCCAGGTTGGGCACACTCGATGACACCAGGTGAACGATGGCCGCCACCTGGCCGTCGTCCAGCGTGCGCCCGCGGTACAGCTGCAACATCACCGACGCGCTGGGCTTGTCATGCTCGCGCACGAACACCGAACGCTCGGGAATGGCCAGGTGCACGCGCGCCTGCTGCACGCCGGCCATGGCCGTGATGGTGCGTACCAGCTCGTTCTCCACCGCGTGCTGGTAACGGGCGCTTTCCATGAAGCGGCTGACACCGAAGCCCGGATCCTGGCTGAGCATCTCAAGACCGTTGCCACTGCCCTTGGGCAACCCCTCGGCCGCCAGCTTCATGCGCGCCTCGTGGACGGCCGTGGACGGCACGCGCAGGGCACCGGTGGCGGGGTCCAGACGATACGAAATGGCCGCCTTCTCGAGCGCCGCCACCAACTGGGCGGTATCGCGTTCCTCGAGGCTGCCGTACAGCAGGCTGTAGTCCGGTGTACGGGCCCACAGGACGATGCCCACCAGGCTGGCGATACAGGCGGCCACCGCCACCAGCAGCACGGCCTGGCGCGAGGCGGGCAGTTTGATGAAACCCTGGATCAGCGCCGCGGGCGTACTGGCGGCAGCATTGGGAATGGAGTCGGCCATGATGGTTCAGTTTCCGAAGGGGCTGTCTTAGACCTGCATGTTCATGACGTCCTGATAGGCCGCCAGCAGCTTGTTGCGCACCTGCACGGCAGCCTGAAACGAGACGCTCGACTTCTGGCTCGCGACCATCACCTGTGCCAGGCTGACCCGCTCGTCACCCTGCTCGAAGCGGGCCGCCAAGTCGGCCGACGTGGCCTGGGCGTGGTTGACCTGCTGCACGAACTCGCCGAGCACGGCCCCGAAACCGGGTGTGGACTCCTGCGGCGCGGACGGTGCGGCCGCCGGTTGCTCGAGTTGCGCGCGCAGGCTCCGGATCTGGCCCAGCACGGCGTTGATCTGCATGTCCGACATGGGTCAGCCCTCGTCCTGTGCGCCGCCCGGCGGCGGCACTTCAAAGCCCGCCTGTCGCAGCTGCGACAGCTTGTAGCGCAAGGTGCGCTCGCTGATGCCCAGCTGCGCGGCGGCGCGCGCCCGTCTGCCTTGCGCGGCGCGCAGCGCACCCAGAACAAGCTGGGCCTCACGGGTCTTCAGATCCCGGTCCAGTTCGCCCGGGCATGCCGGTTCCGCGGTGTCGCTCAACGGCGCCGGCGCCGAGGTACCGACCAGGTGGTTCGCCTCGATGGCACCGGCGTCGGCCAGAATCAACGCCCGCTGAATCATGTTGTCCAACTCGCGCACGTTGCCCGGCCAGGTGTAGCCGAG
>NZ_JBFJTF010000226.1:0-1874 GCF_041625615.1 Immundisolibacter sp.
ACCGGCGGCCATGCGCTCGATCTCGGCGCGCACCTGCTGCGGGTCGGCCTTGATGTTCTCGCGCTGGGTGATCTCAGCCAGCAGCAGGCCAAGCTTGACCCGGCGTTCGGCCTCGGCTTCGAACGGCGCCATGTCGCCGTGCGGGTCGACGGCTGGATTGCGCTGCTGGGCCTGATGGGCCAGGTTGTGCGCCTCCTGATGAACCAGGCTGTGCGGCAGGTCGAACTGGTGCTGCTCGGCGAGCATCTGCATGACGGCTGCCTTGCGCCGCCGGCGCAGTGCGCCGGACAGTTCCTGTTCCAGGCGCTCGCGCAGGCGTGTGCGCAGCGTGTCCAGGTCACCGTCCTCGATGCCGAAGGCCTTGGCCAGCTCGGCGTCGAGCGCCGGCAGTTGCATTTCCTGCACTTCGCGTACGGTCACCTCGAACTGCGCCGACTTGCCGGCCAGGTTCTCGCGCGGGTAGTCGTCCGGGAAGGTGACGCTCACGGTGCGTGCGTCGCCGGCGCTGGCGCCCAGCAGCTGTTCCTCGAAGTCGCCGATGAGGGTGCCGCTGCCGAGTACGATGGGGACTTCCTGGGCACTGCCGCCTTCGAACGCCTCGCCGTCGATGCTGCCGGCGAAGTCGATGACGACCCGGTCGTCGGTGGCCGCGGCCCGCTCGACGGTTGGCCACTCGGCGCGCTGGCGGCGCATGCGATCGAGCATCTTCTCGACGTCGTCATCGCTGACGCTGGCCGTCGGCACGGTGACGGTGACGCCGCTCAGGTCGGCCAGCTCGATTTCCGGAAACACTTCGAAGCTGGCAGAGAAGGTCAATGCCTCGCCATCGTCCGTGTTCTCGGCGTTGATGGACGGGTTGCCGGCCGGGCGCAGCTGATGTTCGCCCAGCCCCTCGATGAACTTGCCCTGCAGCAGTTCGCCGACCACTTCGTCGCGCACGCGCGCGCCGTGCTGGCGGCGGATCACCGACAGCGGCGCCTTGCCGGGGCGAAAGCCGTTCACGCGCGTCTGGCGTGCCAGTTGGGTCAGGCGTGTGGTGACCTGTTGCTCGATTTCAGCCGTCGGCAGCGTCAGCGTCAGCCGGCGTTGCAGGCCGCCGGTGCTTTCCAAGGGGATAGTCATTCAGGGCTCGGAGCTGGTTAGTTAGTGAGTGAGATGGTGCGAAAGGAGAGACTCGAACTCTCACGGGTTGCCCCGCTGGTACCTAAAACCAGTGCGTCTACCAATTCCGCCACTTTCGCACGGTCGGGCAGTCGGGACAGTCTGGGGCGCCGAGTATACCCAAGGCGCCTGCGCCCGGCCGGTGTGGCTTGGCGAACGAAAGACTGGTGCCGGGAGAGAGAATCGAACTCTCACGAGGTTGCCCCCACCAGATTTTGAGTCTGGCGCGTCTACCGGTTTCGCCATCCCGGCACGGGAAGGGGGGGCTAGTATGCCATCGGCGGCGGCCGACTCACAGGGTGCGGCGCCGGGCAGGCGCGCGGTTTGCTACCATCCGCCGCCCCATGCGGCGCCAGGACTTCCATTACGCATTGCCGGAGCGGCTGATCGCCCAGCACCCGCTGGCCGAACGCACCGCCAGTCGCCTGTTGTACGTGCCGGCGGCGGCGCCGCTGCAGGACCGTTCTTTCACCGACCTGCCGTCATTGCTGCGGCCGGGCGACCTGCTGGTGCTCAACGACACGCGGGTGATTCGTGCCCGGCTGCGTGGCCGGCGCGCCAGCGGCGGCCGTGTCGAGGCGCTGATCGAACGCCTGCAGGGCGAGTACACGGCGCTGGTGCAACTGCGCGGCGGCAAGTCGCTGAAGCCGGGGGCGGCGGTGACGTTCGCCGGCGGTGGTCAGCAGGTGGTGGCCACCCTGGGTGAGGTGGTC
>NZ_JBFJTF010000227.1:0-1860 GCF_041625615.1 Immundisolibacter sp.
CTGCACCGGGTAGGTTTTCAGCGCGCGGGTGCCGATGAGCTTGCTGGACGGGTCGGTGAGGATGTCGCACAGCGTTCCGTCGGCCCACTGGTAGGTCCAGCCGTGGTACCAGCAGGTGACGGTGTCCTTGCCGTAGCACTCGACCTTGCGCGACAGCGGCACGCCGCGGTGCAGGCACCGGTCCTTGATGCAGTGCACGGTGCCGCCGCTGCGGCGCACCAGCAGATCCTCGCCGAGCAGCCTGCCGGGCCTGACCTCGCCCTCGGCGAGGTCGGCCGAGTACATCACCGGATACCAGTGGTTGCGAAAGCCGAGCTTGGCCTCGTAGTAGGGGCGCCAGTCGCGGATCTGCTGGCCGATTTCGGGGTTGACGAGCGGTTTGTTCACGCGCGGGCTCCGGGCGTCAGACGTGGTACAGGTCGAGGGTCGTGTCGAGCAGGTCGTTGGTGACGACGATGGTCTTGCCGGCGATGCGCCAGCGTCCGGCGTCCACGCGCAGCGTGTGCCGGTAGCTGCCGGCGTAGGACCAGGTGCGCCGGTTTCGGTACACCTGTGTGTGCCAGCGCGAGCCGACCGCGGCCGTGCCGCCGTCGAAGGCCAGCACGCGCAGGCTGCCGATCAGGTGCGAGGTTCGCGGCAGCGGCTGCGAGGCCGGCGAGTCGCCGCGGCTCCAGCGCCAGGCGCGGTCCGACAGCGCCGGGCGGCCCTCGACGTAGAACAGCGAGACCGCGCTGTGCGGGTCGTCGGTGAGCCGGTGTTCGGCATCCCAGGCCGGCGCCCACAGCACGGCGTCCTCGGTGTAGTGGTCGAGCCAGTCGTCCCAGCGCTGCTCGTCCAGGCAGGCGGCCTCGCCGAGCACGACGTCGGTCAGCGCCTGCCAGGTGGCGAAATCGGGCGCGGCACTCATCGCACGCCCGCCGCGTCGGCGCCGCCCATCAGCCGCAGCCACTGGTCGTACTGGCTCATGGTGCAGCCCTCGTAGCCGATGATGCCGCTGCTCTCGAGCGGGATACCCAGCGTGCGGGCGGCCTCGTCGTCACCGACGGTGCGGTTGTGCAGGCCAAAGGCGATGAAGCTGTCCTGCGCCTGCGAACCCAGCGCGCCCTGGTGGCACTGCTCGAATTCCTCGTTATCGTCCGGCGTGCCCATGCCGCTGGCCATGAAGAACTCCTCGAACTGCCGCAGGCGTCGGCTGCGCTCGTCGGCGCTTTCGGTGACCGGCGCCAGGCAGTAGAAGGTGATCTCGGTGCGGTCGACGGCCACCGGGCGGAAGGTGCGGATCAGCGTCGCCATCTGATCGAGCATGTGCAGGTTCGGATAGACCGACAGGTTGCGGAAGATGCTGGTCATCCACTCGGCGCGTGCGGGGCCGAAGTCGGCCTCGAGGCGCTCGCGCTGGCGGTAGATGGGCCGGTCCTGCGGGTTCGGGAAGTTGAACCAGATGCCGGTGTGGCCGTGGCCGAAGGTCCACTGGCCGCCGTGCTTCTGGTGCATGTTGTCGATCTGCATCGTGCGCACGGCGGCGGCGCGCTGGTCCTTGCGCCGGGCCACGCCGAGCAGGGACTTGTGCGCGTAGTCCGGGTGCAGGCCGTCGCCGCCGCCGTTCTCGAGCATCAGCTTCCAGTTGCCGTGGTAGACGCAGGTGGAGGCGCCGGGCAGCACGGTGATGCCGTCCTGGCACTGGTCGACCAGCATGTCGATGAAGGTGGTGGCGCCGCCCAGGTACTCGGCCAGGGACGGTACGTCCGCACCGAGGCTGCCGAACACCAAGCCGCGATAGCTCTCCCGGCGGGCGATGGGGGCCAGGTCCACGCTGCTCGGCGTGATGCTGGCCGGGTAGCCCTGCTCGGCGCGCTGTAC
>NZ_JBFJTF010000228.1:0-1842 GCF_041625615.1 Immundisolibacter sp.
CCGAGCCGTATCCGGTAACCATCAGCCCGGGGCTGCAGGCCGCCCAGCAGGCGCTGGTGGCGGCACATCCGAAGAAAGGCAGGCCGGCTTAGTGTTGCGCGGCGTGGGCGTGGACGCCGTGGCGGTGCGTTCGCCGCAGGGGGCGAAGGGCCATGCGGACGGGGCGTGGATCAGTCGGTCGGGCCGACCCAGAACAGCGGATTGTGGGCGATCTCCCACAGGTGTCCGTCGAGGTCCTTGAAGTAACCACTGTAGCCACCCCAGGCGGTCGCCTGCGCCGGTTTCGCCAAAATGGCGCCGGCGAGCAGCGCCTGACGCAGCAGCGCGTCCACCGCGTCCCGCGAATCGACGTTGTGTGACAGCGTGAACCCCCCGAAGCCGCTGCCCGCGGCGGGTACCTGGGCATCCTCGGCCAGCGCCTGGCGGTCATACAGGCCGAGCCAGGTTCCGTTCAGCGTGAAGAACGCGACTTCGGGTGGCGACGGCATGCGCGGCAGCCCGAGGCCGCGTTCGTAGAACGCAACGGCGGCGGCCAGATCCCTCACGCCGAGGGTGATCATGCTGATTCGGGGTTGCATGGACGGTCAGTTCCGGTGAGCGGTTCGACGCGGTGCAACGGTACGCATGCCGGCGCTTCGCACCGGGTCAGCGCACCACAGTTCATCCCAGGCGCCGCGCGCTGGGCAGCCACTGCAGTACCGCCGCGCGGCACGGATGCCAGAACGCGGACAGCAGCAGCAGGGCAGAGCCGATGACCAGCGCCGTGAGCGTGAAACTCAGGCTCACCACGCCGGATTCGCGCAGCAGCGCGGTGAAGGCAAACAGCACATAACTGAGCGCGGACACCATCAGCGCCCGGCGGTTGATGGCCAGCGAGACCACGCCCAGCGCCACGTACACGCCCAGCACCAGCAGGGTCTGCGCCAGCGCGTGATCGTCCAGCCGCTGCATGGCGCCGAACACCGGGTGCACCAGCAGCGGTGCGGCCAGCAGGTGCAGCCAGAAGGCCACGTCGGACCGTCGGGTCCGGCGATCCCGGTCCGACAGATCCCAGCGCAGGGCGTAGCCGAACACCAGCAGCCCGGCGCAGAACATCAGCGGCAACAGCCAGTGCTCACCGCCGGGGATGGCACTCAGCAGCGTGGAAACGCCAATCGCCACCACCGCCGCGGCACCTGCCGCCACCGTGATGGGCACCCGAAAGCGCTGCCAGTGCACCCAGGCCGCCAGCGCCGACGCGGCACTGGCAAAGATGGGCGCCGGATCGCTGCCTTCGAGCGCCGCCAGCGTGGCGCCAAACACCCCGCCCACAAAGGCCAGCAGCAGCACGATGGACGGCAGCGCCATGCGCCGCTGGCGGGTGAAGTACTCGGCCAGGAGCCAGGCCGCCACAGCCACCAGCAGCGCCCCCGCACCGGCCGCCAGGGTGCCGCCGAGCCCGCCGAGCGACACCAGCAGCAGGCCGATGGCGATGACCACGAAGATGTCGTTGAAGCCCGTGAGCAGCCGAAAGCTTTCCTCGTCCTTGATCGTCGTGTGCCGCCGCTCGGCAACGAACGCGCGAAAGGCATCGGCCGACTGTGCGCTCAGCACCTGGGCGGCGACGGCGCTGTCGAGTTCTTCGTCGTTGTACATACGGGGGCTCGCGAGAGGTGAGGCGCGTCGGGCAGTGTACCGGGCAGGCACAGCGAGTTGAGGCGTGTTCCCAGGCGCCGGATGGGGCCTAGGGGCCGGCAATGCCCTGCCTGGCCAGCGCGCGTCCCACTGCCCAGATCATCGCGTACACGCCCACCGCGTGGATGAGTGAGACCACGCCCACCCCCAGGACCACGATGCCCAGGC
>NZ_JBFJTF010000229.1:0-1823 GCF_041625615.1 Immundisolibacter sp.
CCGCCAGCGCCAGCACCAGCCAGCCGTAGCCGACGTGCAGTGACCACACCAGCGGCACGCGCCACGCACCCGGCTGCCACCCGCGTGCCAGGCGCAGGCCGTGCAGCAGCGCAAGGACCGCCAGCAGCGGCGCCAGGCGCGGGTCGGGCGACAAACCCACGCCGCCGGCCGCTGCCGCGGCAAGCACCAGCAGGCCGCCCACGGCGGCGTGTTGCAGCCACGCCGGCGCCGGTGGCGGGGCAGGGCGGCCCAGCCCGCTGGCCGTGAACAGCGGAATCACCCGCCCGCCGATGACGGCGATGACGGTGCCGATCAGCCACAGCGCCGCCCACGCCGCCTGCCGCAGCAGGCCGAAGTCACCCTGCGCCAGGGCATACACGCTGGCGGCGTCGGCGGCCGTCAGCAAGGCCAGCAGGCCGACCAGCGGGTAATTGCGCCGCTGCCCGGCACGGGCCAGCTGCCAGCCCAGCCGCGCCGCCACCAGCGGCACGAACAGCAGCTCGACCGCCGCCAGCGCCGGCCACGGCGCGGCCGGCCACAGCCAGCCGATCCGCGCCGCCAGCCACAGCGCGAACAGCGCCGCCAGCGGTCGGCCGGCCAGGCCGGGCGACCCGGTCCAGGTGCGCACGGCGGTCAGCAGGAAGCCGGCGATCACCGCCACGGCGAAGCCGAACGGCATTTCGCGCAGATGCCAGGCCAGCCAGCCGCCACGCGGTGCGAACCCGCCCAGCCAGCCAAGATAGGCGGCGGCCCACAGCGCCACCGCCAGCACGGCAAACACCGCCGCGCCAAAGAAGAACGGCCGGAACGCCAGGCCGAACAGCGCCCGGCCGGACGGGCCGGTGGGGGGAATGGCGGGCGTCATCGGCCGGCGAGTGGAAATGCCCGCGTTCAGGCCGGTGCCTGCCCGAGCAGCGCGGCCATCTCCTCGGCAAAGGCCACGTAGCGGTCGTGGTCCTGCCCCAGCTCGATTTCCGCCTGCTCGAAGCGCGCGTTCAGCGCGTCCAGCTCCGCCGGGGTGAACAGGCGCTCGGCCATCGGAAACACCATCTGGTCTTCCTTCCAGATGTGGTTCGGGTACAGCTGCTGGAGCGCGGCGATGGCCCCGTGCAGTGCGGCCGGGGCGTCGTTGTCGCCACGCTCCAGGGCGTCGATGGCCGCCGCCAGGGCGCCGACCCGCTCGCGTCCGAGCACGTGTTCGCGCCGCAGCGCCTCGAGCGGGCAGCCGCCGTGCGGCACGCCCTTGTCCTCCATGGCCGGGAACAGGATGGCCTCTTCCTTGGCGTGGTGGCACTGGTCGGCGAACTCGCGCATGAAGGCGACGATGGTTCGCAGGCGTGCAGGGTCCGGCCGGTCGCCTGCGGCCAGCGCCTGATCGATGGCGCTCAGGCCGTGCACCACCTGCAGGATGTGGTGATGCTCGTGCGTGAGCTGCTGGATGGGGTTGTCATGGGGCATGGTGGATTCCTCCTCCGGATGGGGGCAGGGTCAGCCGCCGGCAGCGCTGCAGATCCTCTCAGGTCTCCAGCGCCGCTGCCGGGCCGAAGAACTCCCAGTGCATCTGCGCCGGCGGTACGCCAAGCTCGCCCAGGGCCCGCTTCACGGCCGCCATGAACGGTGGCGGGCCGATGAAGTAGGCGTCCATGTCGCGCGCCTGCGGCAGCCAGCGCGCCAACAGCTCGGTGCCTGCGCGGCCGTGGGCGTCCACCGGTAGGGTGCCGGCCTGTTCGTGACAGTAGAAGCGTCGTGCCTGCGGGCTGCGTGCGACCAGGTCGTCCACCCAGTCCCGAAACGCATGCACCGCCGCATTGCGCGCGAAATGC
>NZ_JBFJTF010000230.1:0-1821 GCF_041625615.1 Immundisolibacter sp.
ACCTACAAGGAAGCCAAGATCAAGTAAGCAGCGGCGCGGTCCGCTGCGCCACGACCCTACCCATGTCGACCGACATCCTGATTGACGTCGACAACGTCAGCCGCAGCTTCGGACATCGCGACGTCGTGCGCGATGTCAGTTTCACCGTGGTCAAGGGCGAAGTGTTGGGCTTCCTGGGCCCCAACGGCGCCGGCAAGACCACCACCATGCGCATCCTCACCGGCACCCTGGCGCCCAGCCGGGGCCAGGTGCGCGTGGGCGGCATCGACATGCTGCAACACCCCACGCAGGCCAAGGCGCAGCTCGGCTACCTGCCGGAAACCCCACCGCTGAATCGCGACCTCACGGTCGACGAGTTTCTCGACTTCTGTGCCCGCCTGCGCCGCCTGCCACGCCGTCAGGTGCGCCCGGCGCGCGAGCAGGCCAAGGCGCGCTGTGGCCTGCATGACGTCGGCCGGCGGTTGATCGGCAACCTGTCAAAGGGCTTCCAGCAACGCATCGGCATCGCCCAGGCGATCATCCACAACCCGCCGGTGGTGATCCTGGACGAGCCCACGGTCGGGCTCGACCCCATCCAGATCCAGGAAATCCGCGCCCTGATCCGCGAACTCGGCCAGGCGCACAGCGTGATCCTGTCCACCCACATCCTGTCCGAAGTGCAGGCCATCTGCAGCCACGTGCAGATCATTCGCCGCGGCGAACTGGTGCTCAAGGCCGGCATCGACGAACTGGCCACCCACCTGCACGGCGCCCACCTGCAGGTCGCCTTCCGCCGGCCGCCACCAGCCGAAACCCTGGCCCAGATGGACGGCGTGGCCACACTGCACCCACAGGGCGACGGCCGCTGGCTGGTGCACTTCGATGGCGACACCGACCCCACCGACGCGCTGGTGCGTGCGGCCGCGGCAGGCGACTGGGGCCTGTACGAGCTGACCCGTCCGCGCCTGTCGCTGGAGGACGTGTTCCTCGAACTGGCCGGCGATGTCCCGGCCGACGCCCCGGAGCACGCAGCATGAGGGGCATGCTTGCCATCGCCGGCCGCGAACTGCGGGTGCTGTTCGCCTCGCCGTCGGCCTGGGCCATGCTGGCCGTGGTGCAGGCCATCCTCGGCTACCTGTTCCTGACCCAGATCGACATGTTCGTGCAGCTGCGCTCGCAGCTGATGGCCATGCCGGACCCGCCGGGCCTGACGGAAATCGTCGCCCCGTCGCTGTTCGGCAGCGCCGGCATCGTGCTGCTGATGGTGGTGCCCCTGATCACCATGCGCAGTTTCGCCGAGGAGCGGCGCAACCAGACCCTGCCGCTGTTGCTGTCCGCGCCGCTGTCGGTCACCGGCATCGTGCTCGGCAAATACCTGGCCCTGGTCGCCTTCCTGACCCTGGTGACGGCACTGACCGCGCTGATGCCGGCCAGTCTGCTGCTGGGCGCCACCCTCGATCTGGGCCTGCTCGCCGCCGGCGTGCTCGGCCTGTGGCTGCTGCTTGGCAGCTTCGCCGCGCTTGGCCTTTTCATGTCCACGCTGACGGCACACCCGGTCACCGCCGCCGTGAGCACCTTCGGTGTACTGCTGCTGCTGTGGATTCTCGACTGGGCCAGCACCGGCGGTGGCGAGGGCAGCGGCGAACTGCTGCGCCAGATATCCATGCTCAACCGCTACCAGCCACTGCTCAAGGGTGTGTTCTCGACCGCCGACGTGGCGTACTTCGTGCTGTTCATCGCATTGTTCCTGGGACTGAGCATCCGCCGCCTGGATGCCGAGCGCCTGAGCGGCTGAGGTCATGACCGCCCGTCCCTCCACCCGCTTTGCACTGCGCCTGCAGG
>NZ_JBFJTF010000231.1:0-1794 GCF_041625615.1 Immundisolibacter sp.
ACCGACGGCCACGGCCCGGTGGCGACGCAGCCGCTGGCGGCGCTGCGCCGGCTCGACGCCGGCGGCGGTGAGCGGATTCCGTTGCCGCAGGAGGTACTGGACCTGTGCCGTGGCCGCTGCGCCGTGAACCTGGAGCTGAAGGGCCCGGACGTGGCGCCGCGCCTGCTGCCGCTGCTCGCACGGGCACTGGCCGGCGACTGGCCGGCCGATGCGTTGCTGTGTTCCTCGTTCGACTGGCCGCAGCTCGTGGCGCTGCGCGCCGCGCTGCCGGGTCTGGCGCTGGGCGTGCTGTGCCAGCGGGTGGACACCGCCGCGGTGGCGATGGCGCAGACGCTGGGCGCGCGTGTCATCGCCTGTGCGCTCGCGCACGCGGATGCGGATGCGGACGCGGTGGCCGCGGCGCACGGCGCCGGCTGCGCGCTGTGGGTCTACACGGTCAACGAGGCGGCGGTGGCGTCCCGGCTGGCGGCGCTGGGTGTCGATGCGGTGTTCAGCGACTGCCCGCAGGCGGTCTGAGGTCGGTTTGGCAATTTCCTGCTGACGGAGACGACGATGGACTTTTTCGCCTGGATGGCGAATCCCGAGGCGTGGGTGGCGCTGGTGGCGCTGACCGCGGTCGAGATCGTGCTCGGCATCGACAACATCATTTTCCTGTCCATCCTGGTGGCCAGGCTGCCGCCGTCGCAGCAGGCCCGGGCGCGGCAGATCGGCCTTGGCCTGGCCATGGGCATGCGCATCGTGCTGCTGCTGTCGCTGTCCTGGCTGCTCGGTTTCACGCAGCCGCTGTTCGCCGTGCTGGGGCAGGTCATTTCGGGCCGTGACCTGATCCTCATCGTCGGCGGGCTGTTCCTGCTGGCCAAGGCGACGCTGGAGATCCATGGCAGCCTGGAGGGCGAGGAGGGTGCCGCCTCGGCCCGGCCGGTCGCCTCGTTCGCCGCCGTCATCGTGCAGGTGGTGCTGCTGGACATCGTGTTCTCGGTCGACTCGGTGCTGACCGCCGTCGGCATGGCCAGGGACATTCCGGTGATGATCCTGGCGGTGATGATCTCGGTCGGCATCATGCTGGTGGCCGCCGGCGCCATACACCGGTTCATCGAGCGACACCCGACGGTCAAGATGCTGGCGCTGGCGTTCCTGGTGCTGGTCGGCGTGGCACTGATGGGCGAGGGCCTCGACATGCACATTCCGCGTGGCTACATCTACTTCGCCATGGCCTTCTCGGTAGGCGTGGAAATGCTCAACATCCGTGTTCGCACCCGACCCGCCGAGCCGGTGCAGCTGCGCCGCGCCTACGTCGAGGATCAGCCGCCTGAGCAGTGAACCGGGGCAGGCGTTCCTGCGCGGCACTGACGGAGGCTGGCTGCGTTTCGAGTCGCCGGTCGGTGCGTTGACGGTGCGCACATCGGCCGACCTGCCGGCGGCCCTGGCCGAGGCGCAGCGGCAGCTGGCGGCCGGTCGCCATGTCGTCGGCGTGCTGGCCTACGAGGCGGCGCCGGCCTTCGATGCGGCGCTGACGGTGCTGCCCGATGACGGCTTTCCGGTCGCCTGGTTCGGGTTCTTCGATGCCGCCCGGCCGGTGGGCGCGCCACGCGCCGAGCCGGTGCCGGTGCCGGTGCCGGTGTCCTGGCAGGCCGAGGTGACCGACGCCGCCTACCGGGGCGGCGTGCAGCGGGTGCGCGAGGCGCTGGCCGGCGGCGTCTGCTACCAGGTCAACTACACGCAGCGCCTGCGGGCGGCGGCGTTGCCGGCGCCGTGGCCGTGGTTTGCCGCGGCGGCCGCGGCGGCGCCGTATGC
>NZ_JBFJTF010000232.1:0-1790 GCF_041625615.1 Immundisolibacter sp.
CTGGTGCATACCTCAAACCTGTACCAGGTGCCGTTACAGGCCCGCCTGGCCGACCGCCTGAGCGCACTGTCCGGCCTGCAGCAGGCCTTCTTCTGCAACTCGGGAGCGGAAGCCAACGAAGCGGCGATCAAGCTCGCCCGCAAGTACGGTCATTCTCGCGGCATCGACGTACCCACGGTCGTGGTGGCCGACGGCAGTTTCCACGGACGCACCCTGGCCACCCTGACCGCCACCGGCAACCGCAAGGTGCAGGCCGGCTTCGAACCGCTGGTGCAGGGCTTCACGCGCGTCCCGTACAACGACCTCGACGCCCTGCAGCGGGTCGCCGAGCGTCGGCGTGACGTCGTCGCCTTGTTGCTGGAACCGTTGCTGGGGGAAGGCGGCATCCGACTGCCATCGCCGGACTACCTGGCCGGCGCCCGCGCCGTGTGTGACCAGCACGGCTGGTTGCTGATGCTGGACGAGATCCAGACCGGCGTTGGCCGCAGTGGTCACTGGTTCGCCAGCCAACACCACGGCGTCACGCCGGACGTGATGACCCTGGCCAAGGGTCTCGCCAATGGCCTGCCGATTGGCGCCTGCCTGGCCGGTGGGCGAGCGCTCGACATCCTGGGTGCCGGCAACCACGGCAGCACCTTCGGCGGCAATCCGCTGGCCTGCCGGGCAGCGCTGGCGACGCTCGACATCATCGAGCGCGAGGGCTATGTGGAACGCGCCGGCCGTCTGGGCGGACAGCTGCTGTCCGCATTGAATGAGCGGCTGTCCGGTTGCGCCGGCGTGGTCGATATCCGCGGCCAGGGACTGCTGATCGGCATTGAACTGGACCGGCCATGCACCGAACTGGTCGAGCGCGCCCTTGAGCGGCGACTGCTGATCAACGTCACCGCCGATCGCGTGGTGCGCCTGCTGCCGCCGCTGGTAATGAGCGACGATGAAGCGGGCCTGCTGCTGGACACGCTGTGTCCGCTGATCGTCGAATTCTGTGACCACGCCTGAAAGCCGCGATGAGCACCCGACACTTCCTGACGCTGACTGACCTCACACCGGACGAACTGGGCGCCTTGATTGCGCGTGCCGGGGAGCTCAAGGCCGCACACCGGCGTGGCGACCGGCAGGTACGCTACCCGGGCAAGGTGATGGCGATGCTGTTCGAGAAATCGTCGACCCGCACACGGGCCTCGTTCGAGGCCGCCTGGACGCACCTGGGCGGACACAGCATGTTCCTGTCGCCGCGCGACATCCAGCTCGGCCGCGGTGAAACGGTCGAGGATTCGGCGCGCGTGCTCTCGCGCATGGTCGATGTGCTGGTGGTGCGCACCGCAGCCCATGAGCGCCTGGAACTGCTGGCCGCCAACTCGACCGTACCGGTCATCAACGCCCTGACGGACCGCTTCCACCCCTGCCAGCTGCTGGCCGACATCCTGACCTGGACCGAGCGCCACGGCGACATCCGCGGCCGTACCGCGGCATTCATTGGTGATGGCAACAACGTGTGCCAATCGTGGATCAAGGCCGCGCGTCTGTTCGGCTTCGAGCTGCGCATCGCCGCGCCGGCCGGCTATCGCCCGGAACCGGAATTGCTGGCGACCCACGCCGACTGCGTGCAGGTGACCGATGATCCGGCGGCGGCAGCGGCCGGTGCCGACGTGGTGGTCACCGACGTGTGGGCCAGCATGGGCCAGGAAGACGAGAGCGCAGCCCGGCAGGCCGCGTTCGCCGGCTATCAGGTGGATCCCGCGTTGATGACGAAGGCCGCGCCGGCTGCCATCTTCATGCACTGCCTGCCGGCA
>NZ_JBFJTF010000233.1:0-1773 GCF_041625615.1 Immundisolibacter sp.
GGCACGCCACGGGCACCGAGCAGCGTCAGCAGGCGCCGCTTGCGCGACTCGGACATGCAGTACCCGAGCGGGTTGCTGAAGTTCGGCGTGGCGATGCAGGCGCGCACCGGCCAGCGCTCCAGCGCCAGCTGCAGCGCCTCCAGCGACAGGCCGTCCACCGGGTCGGTGGGAATCTCCAGCGCCTCCAGTTGCAGGGAATCGAGCGCCTGCAGCAGGCCGTAGAACGTGGGCGACTCGATGGCCACCACGTCCCCCGGCCGCGTCACGGCGCGCAGCGCCAGCACCAGCGCTTCCTGACAGCCGTTGGTGATGACCACATCATCGGCGCCGGTGGCGCAGCCGTAGGCGGACATGCGGCGCGCAATCTGCCGCCGCAGCTCCGGCAGCCCGGGCGGAAATTCATACGCCGCCGCCCGGTTGCGGTGCTGGCGGGCGGCGCGGGCCAGCGCCCGTTCCACCGCCCGCACCGGCAGGAAGCTCGGGTCCGGCACGGCGGCGCCGAACTGCACCACCGCCGGATCGTTGCTGGCCCTGACCAGGCTCAGCACCAGTTCCTGACCGGTCACCGGGCTCGGCTGGGCGGCCGGCGCCGAGCGCGCCGGTGCCGGCACCCTGGTCGCGGCCCGCGCGCGCACGTAGTAGCCGGAACGGGCGCGCGCCTCGATCAGGGCGTCGGCCTCCAGGCGCCGGTAGGCGGCCAGCACGGTGGCCACGCTCACCCCGCGCGTGCGGCTGAGCGCCCGCACCCCGGGCAGGCGCTCGCCCGCGCCATAGACGCCCTGCTCGATGTGCTCGCGCAGGTCGGCGGCCAGCCGGTCGTACAACAGGTCCATCGCAGCTCCGGTACAGCAGATGGCCGGCAGGACCGGCACAGGTGTGATTTGTTGGCAACTGTGCCGCAACAATAATCTTTTTTTGAATCTGTACCGCTAACGCACCCGCCCCTACAGTGGGCCAACCGCCAAACGGAGATCGCCATGACGACGCCGCTGTACATCGTCGACGCCTTCACCGACCGGCCCTTCGCCGGCAATCCGGCCGCCGTGTGCCTGCCCGACACGCCGCGCGATGCCGCCTGGATGCAGGCCCTGGCCGGCGAGATGAACCTGTCAGAAACCGCTTTTCTGCACCCGCGCGCCGACGGCGACTGGGACCTGCGCTGGTTCACGCCGGCGGTGGAAGTGGACCTGTGTGGCCACGCCACGCTGGCCAGCGCCCACGTGCTGTGGCACGAGCACCGGCAGACCGGCCCGTCGCTGCGCTTCCATACCCGCAGCGGCTGGCTCACCGCCACGCGCCACGGCAGCGATATCACGCTCGACCTGCCTGCCGACCCGCCGGAGCCGGAAGCCGCGCCGACCGGACTGGCCGCCGCGCTGGGTACCCGGCCGCAGTGGACCGGCCGCTGGCCGGAGGGCCACGTGGCGGTGCTGGAACACGCCGCCCAGGTACGCCAGCTGACGCCGGACATCGCCGCCCTGACGGCGGCCGGCATCCAGCGGCTCATCGTCACCGCGCCGGGCGACCGGCCGGACCAGGATTTCGTCTCACGCTTTTTCGCCCCCGGTGTCGGCGTGTCGGAGGACCCGGTCACCGGCTCCGCGCACTGTGTGCTGGCGCCGTACTGGTGCGCGCGCCTGGGCCGCACGCGCCTGACCGGTTTCCAGGCCTCCCGGCGCGGCGGCGTGGTGGGAGTGGAACTGGCCGGCGACCGGGTGCGCCTGACCGGGCAGGCGGTCACGGTCCACTCGGGAGCGCTTCGCGTGTAGGCCC
>NZ_JBFJTF010000234.1:0-1750 GCF_041625615.1 Immundisolibacter sp.
GCCACAACGCCTGGTGGGCGATGCCGTGAAAGCCGTAGCGACGGATGCCGTGCGCCTCGGTGAGGGTGCGTGGCAGGGCGTAGCTGCGCGCCACCTGTGGCAGGTCGGCGAAAAAGGCGGTGTCGAACACCGCCAGTTGCGGCACGTCGGGGCCAAAGCGCTGGCGACAGGCGCGGATCATGGCCAGTGCCGGTGGGTTGTGCAGCGGCGCCAGCGGCGCGCAGGCCGCGATCTGTGCCTCCACCGGGGCGTCGATCAGCGCCGGCCGGGCGAACGTGCCGCCGTGCACCACCCGGTGTACCACCACCGCCGGCGGCGGTAGCGCGTCCAGGGCCGGAGCGTCCGCGCCGCGGTGCTTCGCCAGCGGTTGCAGGCCGCTGTTGGCAAGCGCGAAGCGGTCCAGCTTCACCGAGGAACTGCCCACGTTGACGGTCAGGATTTCCATGCCGGAACACCCGGAAGACGTGGCGGATGGCCGGGTCATGATGCCGCAGCCGGAACGGCGGCCGGGCAAAGAAAAAGGGCCATGCGGCCCTTTTTCGACGTGCGGTCCGCTCAGAACCTCAAGCCCAGCGTCAGCATGTGAAAATTGATGCCGTCGTTCGGTTCCTTGATGCTGGCGTTCGACAGGTGCTGGAAGCGGTAGCCGATCTCGAGCTGGCCGCAGTCGAGGCCGGCGCCGATGTGGCTGCCGAACTGCCAGGCGGTGGACATTTGACGCCGGCCGATGCGCGTGTCGGACAGGATGTGGCCGCCGATGCCGGCTTCCAGGTAGGGGCGTACGCCGTCGGTTGCCTTCGGCGCCAGGCGCAGCACCGGCGTGAGGGCGACTTCCCACAGGTCGTCGTTGTGCGCGCCGCGCTCGTCGCTGTCCCAGTAGCCGATTTCGGCCAGCCAGTAACCGCCAAGCTGCCAGTCGCCGTCGGTGAACCAGGCGTGCTGCCAGTCGCGTGCCAGGCCCAGACGTACCAGCTGGGTTTCATCGTTGCCCCAGCCCACCGACAACTCGCCGCGGTACTGCGCCAGTGCGGGGGGGGTGAGGCCGCAACACAGCAGCACGGCGGTGACGAGCTTGGAAATACGGCGGACCATATCTGTTCTCCCTGAGCGATGGGTGCGGTTTTTTGTGTTCAACCGGATTGTGATGGTTATGGATAACGCTACAGCAGGCTGGCGTGGGCGCCGATTATTGTCGGCGGCGCGGGTGGTAGCAAGCAGCGCACGCGTGGACGGCCGATGAGCGCGCGGCCGTTGGCGTTGCCGGAGCGGTTGCCGTTTGTCTGCACGCTGACCGTGCAGGCGCGCGACATCAACTACGGCGGCCATTTGGGGCACGACGCGGCGGTCAGTCTGCTGCACGAGGCGCGCCGGCGCTGGCTGGCCGCCGCCGGGTTCGACGAGGCGGACAGCGCCGGTGCCGGCCTGATCATGCTGGAGCTCGAAGTGCACTACGCGGCCGAGGCGTTCTGGGGGGACCGCCTGCGCGCGGAACTGGCCCTGGTGCCGCTGGGCGCGGCGCGTTGCGAGTTCCGCTACCGGCTCGGTCGGGACGGGCACGACGTGCTGCGCGCGCGTACCCTGATGGGGTTTTTCGACTACCGTGCCCGGCGCGTGGTGCGCCGCCCGCCGGCCTTCATGGACCGCATGTTGTCGCTACCGGAGGACCCGAGCGATGTCTGAATTCACTGTCGAGATTTCCTGGGAGCATGCACCGCGTGCCGGCCACCCGGACGACTACGCCCGCGCCCAC
>NZ_JBFJTF010000235.1:0-1749 GCF_041625615.1 Immundisolibacter sp.
GCCCTCACCGGTGCGCGGTGCGGATGTGCTCCCAGATGCGGTCCTTGAGCACCCCGAAGCGCTCGCTCGACATCATCGCGAACGTGCGCGGCCGATCGAGATCGACCACGAGGTCGTCGACTATGCGCCCGGGTCGCGCGCTCAGCACGACGATGCGATCGGCGAGGTACACCGCCTCGTTGAGGCTGTGGGTGACGAACAGGATGGTCTTGCCGGTGTCGGACCAGATCCGCAGGAGCTCCTCGCCGAGCACCATGCGGGTCTGCTCGTCCAGCGCGGCGAACGGCTCGTCCATCAGCAGCACTTCGGGCTGCATGGCCAGTGCCCGGGCAATGCCCACCCGCTGGCGCATGCCGCCGGACAGCTCGCCCGGCCGCTTGTCGCGGGCGTGTGTCATGTGCACCAGTTCCAGGTGCTCCTCGGTCCAGGCGTGGCGTTCGGCGGCCGACTTGCGGCCGCGCCACACCTGATCCACTGCCAGGCGCACGTTGTCGTACGCGCTCAGCCACGGCAGCAGCGCGTGGGTCTGGAACACCATGGCCCGGTCCGGGCCGGGGGCATCCACCTCGCGCCCGGACAGCACCACGCCGCCCGATGTGGCCTGGTTGAGCCCGGCAATAATGTTCAGCAGCGTGGACTTGCCGCAGCCGGAATGGCCGATGAGGGCAATGAACTCGCCGCGCTCGATGCGCAGGTTCACGTTCTGCAGGGCCACGAACGGCCCCTTGGGCGTCGGAAAGGTAATGCCGACGTCGGAGATTTCGAGATGACTCATGGTTGGGCTCCTTGTGCGCTCAGCGCAGGACGGCGTTCTTGTCCCAGCTGACCAGGCGCTGGGCGGACAGCATCAGGCGGTCGAGCAGGAAGCCGAGCAGGCCGATGGTCACCACGCCCACCAGGATGCGCGCCAGCGACTGCGAGCTGCCGTTCTGGAATTCATCCCAGACGAATTTCCCCAGACCCGGGTTCTGCGCCAGCATTTCGGTGGCGATCAGCACCATCCAGCCGATGCCCAGCGACACGCGCATGCCGGCGAACACCATCGGCACCGCGCTGGGCAGCACCACCCGCCGCACCCGCGTGAGCCACGGCAGGCGCAGCACCCGCGTGAGCTGCGTCAGCTCGTGCGGCACGCTGGCCACACCGATGGTGGTGTTGATCAGCGTTGGCCACAGGCAGCACAGCATCACGGTCAGCGCCGAGATGACGAACGACTTGGCCAGCATCGGGTCCGGCGACACGTACAGCGCGCTGACCACCAGCGTGACGATGGGCAGCCAGGCCAGCGGCGAGATGGGCCGCAGCACCTGGATGATGGGATTGAGCGCCGCGTACACACCGCTCGACAGGCCGCTGACGATGCCCAGCGGCACTGCCACCAGCGTGGCCAGCACAAAGCCCGTGGCCACCGTCAGCAGGCTGGTGCCGACCTGGCTGACGAAGGTCGGCGCGCCGGTGTAGGCGGCGCGGATGGGCTCGGCGTTCGGATCGGCCGCCAGGCGGCGGGCGTTGGTCTGCGCCAGGCGTTCCTCGAACGCCTGGGCCCGCTCGCGCTCGGCCTGCCATTCGCCGCCCAGTACCTGCACCTGCTGCGCCACCTGCACCGGCCCCGGCAGGCGGCCGAGCGAGGTGTCGATGCGCGCGGCGAGCACCTGCCACAGCGCCAGGAACACGACGATGCCGATCAGCGCGAACACGGCGCGGGTCGCCGGCTCGCGCCAGCGCGGCGGCGCCTTGGCCGACACCACC
>NZ_JBFJTF010000236.1:0-1615 GCF_041625615.1 Immundisolibacter sp.
ACGGCGCCGCGGCCTGGCTGGTGGCCAGCCTGGACCACAACGGCGTGGCGCATCCGGTGCCGTTCACCGACCACTGGCTGGTGCGACCGGCGGCCGGCGCGCATCAGCTGCGGGTGTATGCACTGGCCGAGTCGGCGACGCTGGTCGCCGCCGCGCAGATGGATCTGATGCCGGGCAGCGACGCACGGGCGCGGGTACGGCTGGCGCTTTACCCGCGAGAGGGAATCGGCCCGCTGCTGCTGGCGCCGCTGGTCGGCAGCTTCGTGCAGGACGAGCACCGGCCCGGCCGGGTGTCGCCCCTGCAGGACGAGCAGCACACGGTCGATGGTCTGTCTGTGCGAAACCCGGCCGGCTGGATCTGGCGGCCGCTGCACAACCCGCCGGCGCCACGGGCGGACAGCTTCCTCGGCGTCATGCCGCGCGGCTGGGGATTGCGCCAGCGTGACCGCACGCCGGCCAGCTACGCGCCGGGCAGCCCACACCCGCGCCAGCCCGACGTGTGGGTGGAACCCGATGGCGACTGGGGCGACGGACAGCTGCGCCTGCTCGAACAACCGGCGCCGGATCTTGCCGCCTACAACGTGCAGGTCGGCTTCGTGCCCGCCCAGGCGCCGGCGCCGGGCTCGGTGCTGGAACTCGCCTACACCGTGCGCTGGCTGGCGCGCGAGGCGTCCATGCCCGTAGGGCGGGTGGTGGCCACCCGCAGCGGCGCCGCCGGGCAGGACGCGCGGCGCCGCTACGCGGTCGACTTCGGCGGTCTGCAACTGCCGGCCGGCACCGTGCCGGAGGCGGTGGTGGACATCGGCCGTGGCGGTCAGCTGCACAGCCAGCGCCTGGTGGCCAACCCACACACCGGTGGCTGGCGCCTGTTGTTCGAATTCGACCGGGAGAGCGAGGGCCCGTTGCAGCTGCGCGCCTACCTCCAGCATGACTATCAAGCCGTCACCGAGACCTGGGACTATGTCGATCTGGCGCCGTGAAAGCGCGTCCGGGTGCCATCAAGGCCGCACAGCCGTGCGCCTGTGGGCGCTGAGCTGCCTGCTGCTGGCCGGCGCCGCGCAGGCCGCCGACGTGGGCTGGCCGCAGGCGGTCGAGGCGGCCCGGCAGCGGGCTGAGCAGCCGTACCAGCCGACGCCGGTGACGTTGCCGGACTGGCTGCAGCAACTCGACCCGCAGGCCTGGCAGGAGATTCGCTTCGATCCCAGCGCCGCGCTGTGGGCGGGGCAGGGACTGCCGTTCTCGGTGCGCTTTCACCACCGCGGCAGCATCTACCGCCCGGCGGTGGAGATGCGCGAAATCGCCGAGGGCCAGACACGGCCGCTGCGGTTTGCACCGGCCCAGTTCTTCTACGGCCCGGGCGTCGACCGCCAGCGGGTGCCGGGCGACCTGGGCTATGCCGGTTTCACCGTCTACGCCCGCCGCGGCGACAGCTGGGTACCGGCGCTGGAGTGCCTGGGCGGCAGCTTCCTGCGGGCCGGTATGCCGCTGCGGCCCGGCGGTGCCCGGGCGCGGGCGCTGGCAATTGACGCCGGCCTGCCCAGCGGTGAGGAGTTTCCCGCCTTCACCGACTTCTGGCTGGTGCGGCCGGCGCCGGATGCGCGGACCTTCACCGCCT
>NZ_JBFJTF010000237.1:0-1613 GCF_041625615.1 Immundisolibacter sp.
GAACACCTTTTCGGCCAGCACGTACACGGCAATGCCGGCCACCCAGGCCAGGTTCATCACCCCCACCACGAACAGCAGCAGCATCAGCAGCCAGCAGCAGCCAACGCAGTACAGGCCGTGATGCAGGCCCATCCGGAAGGCGCCGGCGAGACCGTCCCTCCAGTGACCGAACAGAAACCCGATCGGCGACTGGCAGTGCCGCAGGCAGGCGTACTTCAGCGGCGACCACTGATAGATGCCCGCCGCCACCAGCACCGCCCCGGCGGCGATGCGCGAGTCGAACGCCATGCTGCCGGACAGGTAGGCGAAGTCGTGCAGCAGCCATTGCAGGACGGTGGCCGCCGCGCTGAACGCGCCCCAGCTGACCAGGTAACCGAGCACGAACAGCGACGCCGGCGTCAGCGCCCCACGGTCCTGGCGCTGCGCCGAGGCGCGCAGGAAGATCAGGATGGCCGGGGTGGCGGAGGGCAGCATCATGGCCACCATCATCACCGCCCACATCACGAAGTTGGTCACCACGTCCGCGGCGCTCCAGCGGGCGGCGTGCATCTGCATCATCGCCTCGCCGTCCATGGGCATCGGCATGTCGCCCATGTCCATGGCGGCCATCTGCCCGGCCAGGTGCACCGTATACGCCCACGCCAGCGCCGCCAGCATCAGCACGGCGGTGCCGATCAGCCAGCGCTGACGGCGCAGGGCCGCTTCCAGCATGTCGAAAGGTCCGGTTGATTCAGCGCGCGTTCACGCCTGCGGGAGCGCGGGTTACGAAGCCGCCTTGCGGTCGAACCTGTAGGCCGTGGGCTGCACGTTGCCGCTCCAGGAAAACGGCGCGAAGTGGCCGTTGTTGCTGCCGGTGGTGTCGTCCCAGTCGATGCCCGGCACGTGCGCGTGGCTGGCGGTGGCAATGCCCAGCGCCAGCCGGCTGTTTACCGGATGGCCCACGTTGTCGATGTAGAACGGCTCGCCGTTGTTGCGGCGCGACAGAAAGCCCTCCACGCCGATCTCGATCAGCCCCGGTACCTTCACGGTGCGCTTGTTGTCCTCGAGCGTGAACTCGATGGGGCCGGTCTCGATGCCGGCAAAGTTGGCGATCATCGGCTTCATCATGGACAGCGGGCCGCCGGCCTCGCCGCGGACGATGGCCTCCAGCGCCTGGCGCTGCGCCTCGCTGGCCTTGCTGTCGATCACCGCGGCGGCGGTCCAGCCGCCCTCGCTCATGACCAGTGGCGTCTTGATGATGAAGATGAAGCTCAGCCCGTCCAGCGGCACGTCGCCGTAGTGACCGGACTCGATGTTCAGGCACAGCACCGCGATGCAGTGGTCGCCGACCTCCTTGGTGGCCGGCACCGACAGCGCCGTCGAGTTGGTGAAGATGCAGGGGCACAGGTACGTGCAGCTGCAGTTTTCGGCGTACTGACCCTGGATTTTCCAGTTCGTGTCGGCCATGGGGGGCACCTCCTCGCGTGATCTGCTGGCGGCAGTATGTCGCATCGGGGCGTGCGCCGGAACCGTGGAAACGCGGGTGGTGGGCCGCTCGATTCAAAACCTACTGCTTCGCAGACTACACGGCGCGCATCATCGACCTGCTGGCCCTCGTCACCCGCGTCGGCGTC
>NZ_JBFJTF010000238.1:0-1585 GCF_041625615.1 Immundisolibacter sp.
ACCGCCGGGCACGACGGCGCCAGCGCGGTGCAGGTGCACATGACCAACACCCGCATCACCGACCCCGAGGTGCTGGAACACCGCCTGCCGGGCCTGCGCCTGCGCCGGTTCGCGCTGCGCCGGGGCAGCGGCGGTGACGGCCAGCGCCGCGGCGGCGATGGTTTGCTGCGGGAATACGAACTGCTGGCGCCGGCCACCCTGACGCTGATCACCCAGCGCCGCCAGCGCGCGCCGTTCGGCCTGGCCGGCGGCGCGCCGGGCGCGCTGGGCCGCAACCGCCTGTGGCGGGACGGCCGGTGGCAGACACTGGCACCGGTGGGCGTGTGGTCACTGCAGGCAGGCGACGTGCTGTGCATCGAGACGCCCGGCGGCGGCGGCTACGGCGCACCCCCGGGCTGAGCGCCGAGGTCAGGCCCGCAGCAGAAACGTCACCGGCCCGTCGTTGGTCAGGCTGACCTGCATGTCGGCACCGAAGCGGCCGGTGGCGACATCCGTGTGGCGCTGGCGGGCGGCGTCCACCAGCACCTCGAACAGGGCCTGTGCGTGCCGCGGCTCGGCGGCGCTGGTGAAGCTCGGGCGCCGGCCACGGTCGGTGTCGGCGGCCAGCGTGAACTGCGGCACCAGCAGCAGGCCGCCGCCGGTGTCGGTGAGGCTCAGATTCATGCGCCCGTCGCCGTCCTCGAACACGCGGTAGCCGAGCAGCCGCTCGGCCAGGCGCGTCGCCTGCCCGGGGCCATCGGCCGGCTGCACGCCGACCAGCACCAGCAGGCCGGGGCCGATCTGCCCCACCACCTCGCCGGCCACCTCCACGCGGGCGTGGCTGACCCGCTGCAGCAGGGCCAGCATGGAGGCTAGCCCGCGTTGCGGCTGTGCCGGCGGCGGTCGGATTCCAGCAGGTAGCGCTTGCGCACGCGCAGGTGGTGCGGCGTGACCTCGACCAGTTCGTCGGCCTCGATGAACTCCAGCGCCTGCTCCAGCGTCAGGCGCATGGGCGGCGTCAGCGCGATGTTCTCGTCGCTGCCGGCGGCGCGGATGTTGGTCAGCTGCTTGGCCTTGAGCGGGTTCACGGTGAGGTCGTTGCCGCGGCTGTGCAGGCCCACCACCTGACCCTCGTAGATCTCGTCGCCGGGGCCGACCATCAGCCGGCCGCGCTCCTGCAGGTTGAACAGAGCGAAGCCGACCGCCTTGCCGGTACCGTTGCTGATCAGCACACCGTTCTTGCGCAGCGCCATTTCACCGCCGGAAACCGGGGCGTAGGCGTCGAACACGTGGTGCATGAGGCCGGTACCGGCGCTGGCCGACAGGAATTCGGTGCGCAGGCCGATCAGGCCGCGGGTGGGAATGCGGTAGTCCAGGCGCACCCGGCCGCGGCCGTCCGGCACCATGTCCGTGAGCTCACCGCGGCGGGCGCCGATCAGCTCCATGATGGCGCCCTGGTAGTTGATGTCGACGTCGATGGTGAGCTGCTCGTAGGGCTCGCACGGCACGCCGTCGACTTCCTTGACGATCACCTGCGGACGCGACACGGCCAGTTCGTAGCCCTCGCGGCGCATGGTCTCGATGAGGATGGACAGGTGCAGCTCGC
>NZ_JBFJTF010000239.1:0-1576 GCF_041625615.1 Immundisolibacter sp.
GCATGTCGATGAAGGTGGTGGCGCCGCCCAGGTACTCGGCCAGTGACGGCACGTCCGCACCGAGGCTGCCGAACACGAAGCCGCGATAGCTCTCCAGGCGGGCGATGGGGGCCAGGTCCACGCTGCTCGGCGTGAAGCTGTCCGGGTAGCCCTGCTCGGCACGTTGTACCCAGGTGGCGCGGCCGTCGGTGTCGAAGGTCCAGCCGTGGTAGGTGCAGGCGTGATGCTTGCGGTTGCCGCGCTCGGTGCGGCACAGGCGTGCGCCGCGGTGCGGACAGGCGTTGATGAAGCCGCGCAGCTGACCGGCGCCGTTGCGCTGGATCAGTACCGGCCGGCGACCCATCCAGGTGGTGAAGAAGTCGTACGGTTGCGGCAGCTGGCTTTCGTGGCACAGGAACAGCCACGAGCCCTCGAAGATGTTCGCCAGTTCCAGTTCGAACAGCTCGGGGTCGGTGTACACAGAGCGGTTGACGCGGTAGACGCCATCGTCCGGGCGGCGGTCGAACAGTCCGGCCAGGTAGGCCGGGCTGCGCTTGTCCGTCGGTGTCGCCGGGTGTGGTGCGTTCATGCTGACCCTCCGGTGCGGATGACCGCCGCGCTTCAGCGGCTGCCGGTCTGGATGCCGCGGTTGTGCTCGCTGGCCAGCTTGCGCCAGGCCATGATGCAGGCGTCGGCCTCGAATAGCTGCTCCTTCAGCCAGCCCCAGTCGTCCTGGTAGAACGGCTGCGTGGCTTCACGGGCCCAGATGTCGTCGTCGTTGAAGCCGTGCGCGTACAGGTCCTTCCACAGCGACTCGTACTCGGCGGCGAACTCGGCGTCGGCGTCCGGGCCCTCCACCACCTTGGTGGCGCAGTGGATGTACCAGTGGCTGTCGGCGTCGCGCGGCACGTACCACTCGAAGTGGATCATGGCCGGGTCCGGGAACGGGTCGACCTTGAGCACGCCCGGCATCCACAGGGAAATCTCATGGGCGATGCGCTTGTCACCGCCGTGGATGGCGCGGCGCACCACCTCGCCGTGCACGCTGCCCTCGAAGTGCGGCACGCCGCGCTCGGCCAGCAGGTCGAACACGCCGATGTTGCCGCCCTCGGTCTGGCGAACCTCGAACAGTGGCTCGTTGCTGTTCGGTTTGGGCGCGAAGCCGAGCGGCAGCATGGTCTGGTTGCCGCGGATCAGGCGCGAGTCCTTGTGGATGAAGATGTGCGTGGTGTCGAAGCCGTTCTCGGCGCCGATGCGCCAGTTGGCGTTCACCACGCGGCGAAACGGCTGCACGCGCCGGTTCGGCTCGTCGAAGCCGGGCGGCAGGTCGGTGGCCAGCGGCGGCGGCTCGCTGTCGCCTTCCAGATCACCCAGGAACACGAACACCAGGCCCTTGAACTCCTGCACCGGGTAGGTCTTCAGCGCGCGGGTGCCGATGAGCTTGCTGGATGGGTCGGTGAGGATGTCGCACAGCGTTCCGTCGGCCCACTGGTAGGTCCAGCCGTGATACCAGCAGGTGACGGTGTCCTTGCTGTAGCACTCGAGTTTCTGCGACAGCGGCACGCCCCGGTGCAGACACTGATCCTTGATGCAGTAC
>NZ_JBFJTF010000240.1:0-1554 GCF_041625615.1 Immundisolibacter sp.
GCGGTGGACGCGCTGCTGCGTCAGGCGCTGCTCGCCGGCGCCATTTTGGCGAAACCGGCGCAGGCGACCGCCTGGGGTGGCTACAGTGGTTACTTCAAGGACCTCGACGGACACCTGTGGGAGATTGCCCACAATCCGCTGTTCTGGGTCGGCCCGACCGACTGAACCACGCCCCGTCCGCATGGCCCTTCGCCCCCTGCGGCGAACGCACCGTCACGGCGTCCACGCCAACGCCGCGCAACACTAAGCCGGCCTACCTTTCTTCGGATGCGCCGCCACCAGCGCCTGCTGGGCGGCCTGCAGCCCCGGGCTGATGGTTACCGGATACGGCTCGGCCGGCTCCAGTGTCCGCAGCGCCGCCGGCAGCCGCGCCAGCTCGGCGGCGGCGTGGGCACGCGCGCCGGCGGTGTCGACCCGGCCGGCGGGCAGTCGACGACCGTCCTGCATCACGCAGTTGAGCAATGCCTCACCGGGCAGCGATTCGTCGTGGCGGGCAATGGTGTCGCCGGCCGCCACGCCGTCGACATAGCGCCGGAACACCTGCTTGCGCCCCGGCAGGCTGACCTTGCCCGGCGACAGCTTGCCGCAGTCGCGTCCGTCGTAGGCCACCAGCTTGTAGGCGGCGTCCAGGTACGGCCGGTCGGCGGCCACGTCCACCGTGGTGCCGACACCGAAGCCGTCGATGGGCGCGCCATCCGCCAGCAGGGCGGCGATTGCATGCTCGTCCAGACCACCGCTGGCCATGATGCGCACCTGCGACATGCCGGCCTCGTCCAGCAACGCGCGCGCCGCCCTGGCCAGGGCGGCGAGGTCGCCGGAATCCAGCCGCACCGCGCTCACCTGGAAGCGATCGCCCAGCCGTCGGGCGAGATCGATGACCTGCCGCACGCCGTCCAGCGTGTCATAGGTGTCCACCAGCAGCGTGGTACCGGGAAATTCGGCGACAAAGCGGGCAAACGACTCCGCCTCGCTGGCATGCGCCTGCACGTAGCTGTGCGCCACGGTGCCGGCCACCGGAATGCCGTAGCGGCGACCGGCCTCGACGTTGGAGGTGCCGTGATAGCCAACGATATGGAGCGCCCGCGCGCAGGCAATGGCCGCATCCACCCCGTGCGCGCGCCGGGCGCCGAAATCCACCACCGCCCGCCCCTGCGCCGCCTGCGTCACCCGCACACCCTTGCTGGCCACCAGCGTCGGGTAGTGCAGGAGGTTG
This sequence comes from Immundisolibacter sp., assembly GCF_041625615.1. Lineage (GTDB taxonomy): Bacteria > Pseudomonadota > Gammaproteobacteria > Immundisolibacterales > Immundisolibacteraceae > Immundisolibacter. The sequence continues at coordinate 1,214 of NZ_JBFJTF010000240.1, forward strand.
AGCACCGCGGTTTCCACGAATTGCGCCTCGGGCATGGGCGCCTCGACCGTCACCAGCGGCTCATGCGCGAACGCCGGCGTGCCCTCGGCCATGGCATACACGGTGCCGGTGAAGCGCAGTGCCCGCAAATACTCCAGAAAGTCCGGCCGGAAGCGGCCCAGACTGCGCAGATAGTCGATGTCCTGCCCGCTGACCGCGAACGACTCCAGGTAATCCAGCACCTGTTCCAGCCCGCAGGCCAGCAGAAAATTGCGCTTCGGCAACGTGCGGGCGAACACATCGAACACGGCGGGACCGGTCATGCCCTCGGCCCGGTAGGCCTGGAGCATGGTCAACTCGTA
>NZ_JBFJTF010000241.1:0-1553 GCF_041625615.1 Immundisolibacter sp.
CGCGCATGGCGGCGGCGACGCCCACGTGCAGCGCCTCGTGCCCGAGGCAGGATGCGTACGTGCCGAGCTGGCCGGTGCGTTGCAGGCGCACCGCGCGTTCGTCGAAGCGGCGGGTGAGCATCATCCAGCGGTACAGGCGGCGCAGCGTGTCCGGTGACACACGCGGCGGACGGCCGCGGGCCTTGCCATGCTCGTCGATGTGCTGCACATGGCGGATGCTGAAGCGGGCGATGGTCGATTTCACGCTGCCCCTCCGGTGGCGTCTGTAGCTTTGTACGGCCTGGGGTGCGCGCGGGCAAGTTTGGGCGGCAGCGCTCAGGCCGCCTTGTCGCTGTCCCGGTAGAGCGCCGACACATCCCGGCAACGCTGTTCCACCTGGTGGACGACACGGCGCAGCTGCTCGGCCGACAGGGGCTGCGCGCCGCGGGAGCGAAGCAGGTGGGTGGCCAGCTCCTTGCCGTTGAAAACCCGCACCGTGCCAAGGCCGCGGCGCTCCACGTACCAGCCGGGCAGCGCCAATACCGGCAGTGCGCGCACCGGCTCACCGGTGGCGCTGCTCAGCCACTTCGACAGCCACTGTGCCTGGCGCAGGGCCTGCTGCACCGGCCTGTCGCTGCGCCAGTCCGGAAACGTCAGGTGCGTGCCATCGAATACCACGCGCGCCTCGCCGGGACCGCCGTGGCGGTTGGGCTTGGAGTAGCCCTTGGTCTCGACCGCGAACACGCCTTCCGGTGCGATGACCACGTGGTCGATGTTGAAGCGGTCGGCGGGAAGGTCGTGAAAGACCACGGCGCCGTGGCGCATCAGCTGGTCGAGTTCCTGGCCGGTGGCCAGTTCGGCGTCCAGGCCCAGACGCAGCTGGTCCAGCCGTTTGACGCGACGCCAGATGCCTCTCAGGCGATACGAAATACCACCGATCGTCAACAGGCTGATTAGGACAACAGCCGACAGAGCCATCGGCTTGCCGCTGAACAGCGTTTGCAGATACAGGAATCCGAGCACAAAGCTCGGTATCAGACTCAATAGCGATACCTCGCTTAGCAGATCCAGGCGCGCGTCCTCGTGCTGCTGGCGCAGTGTGTGGCCCGGCGGGCGCAGCAGGTGCGAGGTCAGCGGCGAGCGGCGCTGGGCGCGGGTGGTCTTCTTGCGCCATTGCAGCAGCAGGGCCGCCCCAAGCGCGGGCCCCAACAGGAGGGCGACGGTGACGACGATGGCCAGCAGTTGTGCGTTTAACTGACTCACGCTGCGTCGTGACCGGCGTGTTGCGGCGATACGCCGTTGGGTCTGACGCCTGTGGCGCCGCGCACGGTGGGCAGGCGGGCGCGTGTGCAGGACGCGGGTCTGCGATTCATGCCGACAGACAACCCACGCAGGGAATGGGCCCTGGATTATGCGGGAGGTTGGTGTCGGCAGCGTGTGGCCGCGCCGGAGCAGCGAGGCCGTAGAAAAGAGGCGGGGGCCGGGATGGTGTGTGCCAGTCACCATCAGGAGGAGGAGGGGAAGGGTTCCCGGCCCCCGCCGCTTTTCCTAATGCAGGCAGCGTGCCAAATCCG
>NZ_JBFJTF010000242.1:0-1527 GCF_041625615.1 Immundisolibacter sp.
ACGCATGCAGGAGCTGGGCATCGTCTGAGGGGTGTCGGGGGGCAGGCTTCGAGCCTCCCCCCGACGATCCGCCGGCCGGTCAGCCGCTGCGGACGGTGCTTTCCCGTCGCTGTTCGCGGTTGATGATGCGTGCCAGGTTGGTGAGTTCCTCGGCTACCAGCTGGAGCAGGTCGTCGGCGCTGATGATGCCGACCAGTCCACCGCGCCTGCCGACCACCGGCAGGCGGCGCAGGCCACGGCTGCGCATGCGCTCGAGCGCGGTCCACACCTCGTCGGTCTCGTCGATGGTTTCCAGCGGTTCGCTCATGACGTCGCCGGCGCTGACGGCCTCCGGGGGCACGTCCTTGGCGATCAGCGCCAGCACGATGTCACGGTCCGTAATGATGCCGACCGGCACGCACACGGCGTCCTGGTCGCGGGTCACCACCACGCTGCCGACGTGGTGCTGACGCATCAGCTCGGCCACGGTGCGCAGGGAGTCGTTCGGCCCGACGATGACCACGCCACGGCTGCAGATCTCGGAAATGGGCATGGTGGTTTCTCCTGCTGGGGTGTCACTGCATCTTGGGTGCCGCCGCAGGCCGCAGCCATGATCGGCATCAAACGGAATGTGCGCCATGCGAGTTCATTCGCAGGCATGCTGTAACGGGGCGGGCGGTCTGCGGACCGCAGATGGAGAGGGCTCATGCAGTACGACACGCGAACGGCGCTGCTGGTCATCGACATGCAAAACGACTTTGCCGATCCCGCCGGCAGTCTGTACGTGCCGCAGGGCGAGGCCGTGGTGCCGGTGATCAACGTCCAGATCGGCGCGGCCCAGGCGGCGGGTGCGACGGTGGTCTACACCCGCGACTGGCATCCACCGCGCACCCCACACTTCAAGCCGGACGGAGGCGTCTGGCCGGTGCATTGCGTGCGCGATACCTGGGGCGCGGCCCTGCATCCGCGGTTGACCGTGGTCGGGCCGGTGGTGTCCAAGGGCCGTGGCGGCGAGGATGGGTATTCCGGGTTCTGCGTGCGTGATCCGGCCGACGGCACGCAGCACGACACGGAGCTGCACGGCCTGCTGTCCGCGCGTGGGGTGCGTACGCTGGTGCTCGCCGGACTGGCAACGGATTACTGCGTGCGCGCCACAGGCCTGGACGCGCTGCGGCTTGGCTATCGGGTGGTGTTGCTGCGCGCGGCGGTGCGGGCGGTGGACGTGAAGCCCGGGGACGGTGATCGGGCCCTGGCGGAGCTGGAGGCAGCCGGAGCGGCGCTGGAATGAGTTGAGGCGCCGGCACTGGCGTGTGGTGCCGCAAGGCGGAGAATGAAGCGGGTCATCGGCAGTCGACAGCGAGGCCCAGCATGACGGCATCCCGCGTACCGGCACTGTTCACCGACTTTTACGAGTTGACCATGCTCCAGGCCTACCGGGCCGAGGGCATGACCGGTCCCGCCGTGTTCGATGTGTTCGCCCGCACGTTGCCGAAGCGCAATTTTCTGCTGGCCTGCGGGCTGGAACAGGTGCTGGATTACCTGGAGTCG
>NZ_JBFJTF010000243.1:0-1516 GCF_041625615.1 Immundisolibacter sp.
CAGCCGGCGGCGCGCGTCGCCGCGCCACGCCGGTAACCGGGCGGTGACCGGTGCCAGCGCCAGTTTGGCCAGGGTGCGCCGGCCGATGCGGTAACGGCGCGACAGGGCGGCCCATTCACGCCAGGCGGCGAGCGGATGCCCGCGCAGCAGGAAGTCGAGCGGGAACACCGGGTGCTCGAACGACCACACCGAGTCGCCATGCAGGCCGTTGATCACTACCCGGGCGCCGGCCTTCAGCAGGGTTTCATGCAGGGTGTCGTCCATCACCGCAAAGGCGTTCCACGGCGGTTGCCCACGGCGTGCCAGGTCCTCGTCGGCGCCATCGACGATGCGGCGGTCGGTGGCGGTGACCCAGTGCGGCACGATGTTGGGGTACCGCGCGCACAGGGCTTCGATGTAGGGGCGCTCGTCGCGGGCGGGGCCCTGGTGGCCGGCAGGCAGGACGCTGGAGGCGGCCAGCAGGCGGCGCCCCTGTCCGGCGAGGTGGTCGGCTGCCAATGCCGCCAGCGTGGAGGAGTCGAGTCCGCCGGACAGGATGACGCCGACCTCGTGCTCCGTGTCGCAGCAGTGGGCGATGATCCGTTGCAGCCGTTCCCTGACGGCTTGCGCGTAATCGTCCGCCGTGGGCAGGCGCACGTGCGCTGCGCTGGTGATGTGCCAGTAGCGTCGCAGGCGCGCCCGTGAGCCGGCGGTGTCGGTCCATGTGAGCACGCTGCCCGGCGGCAGGCGTCGTATGCCGCGGTAGGGGGTCGATGCGTCCTCGGTGGCGACGGCGGCGAGGTAGTCGGCGATGGCAGGCTCGTCGAGGCTCAGGTCCACCCCCGGCAGGCACACCAGCCCGGCCAGGCTGGTGGAGAAGGCCAGGCCGCGCGGTCCTTGGGCGTAGTACAGCGGGCGGGTGCCGAGCGGGTCGCGCGCCAGCGTGAGGCGCCGTGTCGCGGCGTCCCAGACGGCGAAGCAGAATTCGCCGTCCAGGCGGTCCAGGGCCTGCTCGCCCCAGCGCTGCCAGGCCCTGGCGATCAGCTCGCTGTCGGCCGTCTGCCGCGCCGTTCCGGGGGGCAGGCCCAGCGCGGTGGCGATGGCGTCGGCATCGATCAGCCGGGCATCGGCGACGACCGTGAGCTGTCCGGCGGTGACCGGCTGGTGTTCGAGCCGGTCGCGGCGGTAAATGAAATCCTGCCGCTGTCCGAAGGCGACCGGCGGCGCCTGCCAGCGGTGCACGGCGGGTCCGAAGTCCGTCAGGTCGTCGAGCAGCCGCTCCATGGCGCTGTGCAGGGCCGCTTCATCGGGCTGGACGATGCCGCAAATGCCGCTCATCGGGTTGGAGGCTCCGTGGGGTCCGGGACGCGGGCATGTGCAAGCAAGGCACATGCCTCTGTCGGGGGCGGGAGCCTAGACCGTCGATTCGGACACGGACATTGCAGCCGGAGGCGTTTCTCAGGCCGCCAGCTTGGCCATCACGTAATGCACGGCGCCGTCGAGGCTGCTCAGGCGCGGGTAGTCGAGTTCCGGGATC